>JANTHO010000021.1 GCA_024762335.1 Acidimicrobiia bacterium
CCATCCGGACGTTGGACCTGACACAATGAACACAACACACACCAAAACCGTTACCCATGTCCCCGTACGACCGTTACCGATCTCCCCAGTCCATACATTCGGCCGAGGGGACATGCAGGGGCGGGTGCGGTCTCTCACCCGTCCCCCCGGCTTTGCGGGGGGACGCGAGGAGCCTGCGACGAGCAGGGGGGCAGGAAACGAGCGCTGGGCCTACAGGATGACCATGCCGAGGAGGCCGACGGCTACGCAGTAGATGCCGAACGGGGCGAGACCGATCGTTCCGAGGATGCGGATGAGGAAGCTGATTGCCCAGTAGCCGACGAGGCCTGCAACGATCATGCCGACGACCGTCGAGGCGGTGATGCCGGCACCATCGGACAGCGCCTTCGCTACGGAGAGAAGACCCGCACCGGCGATGGCGGGGATGCCGAGGAGGAAGGCGAAGCGGGCCGCTTCGACTCTTCCCAGTCCTCGTGCGAGACCGGCTGAGATCGTCATTCCGGACCGTGACACGCCGGGGATCAGGGCGAACGATTGGGCGAGGCCGATCAGCCCGGCGTCGGCGGGGGAGAGGTCCTCGGCCGTCTTCCTTCCCTGTGGCAGCATCATGGTCGCAAGCATGATGACGCCGGTGACGACGAGCATCCCGGCTACTGCCTTGGGTTTCGCCGTGAGTTCATCGAGCGTGTTCTCGAAGAGCAGACCCAGAATCACGGCGGGGATCGTGCCGATGACGATGATCGTGATCATCCGTCGACCCGGCCGGTCGAAACGGGCCATCTTTGCGATGTCGGCGCGATAGAAGACGAGCACGGCAGCGAGCGTTCCGAGGTGAAGCATCGCCGTTGTGCCGATGTCCGGACCCTCGCGGCCGAGCAGAGCGGGGATGATTACCAGATGGCCGCTGGAAGAGATGGGGAGGAATTCGGTGAGCCCCTGCACGGCTCCCCACAAGATGGCGTCGAACATCTGCCCAGCCTAGGGCGATGGCGGAAAGCCACGGGGCACTGGGATCCGGGTTCAGGGCGCGAGGAGCACGATCAGAGTCCCATCTCTGGCGGCGAGAGCGACGGTGGCCGCGTGGTCGGGGGGAACGGCGACGGATCCGCCCTCGGAGAATGAGAGGAGGTCCTGCTCGGCTGCCGCGATCACGATGCCCTCGGTCTCGAAAACCGGATCGGTACCGATCAGGCGTGCGTTGATACCGGGGGGTGTGCCCGGGGGGAGTGCGACCGGCACCGCCCACCACCCGTCCGGGATGGGGGACGTCGTTGTGATCGAGGACGGGACGATCGGTTCACCCGCGGCCAGGTCGTGTGCCGCCACCGGCCGGGTGAGGTCGGGCATCGCGATGGCTCCCACCGGAAGGCTCCGCCACTCGACGTCCGGGTCGGTGATCCGTGTTCCGGCGGGAATGGCGTGTGCGGCGAACGGGTAGGCCGATTCAGCACTTCCGTGCAGATCCCACACGAACGCAGCGACGACGATTGCGGCGGCGGCTGCCCACCGGAGGTACGGGGGACGGGTCAACCAGAACACCGTTCGACTGTATCGAGAACACAGGCGCGTTGGAAGAGGTTCGATCGAGGAGATCCCTCCCCGTGTCACCAAGCGCAAGCAGGGGGAATGGTGGGGGGCCTGCGTTCAGATTTTCACGGGGAGGGAAAGCTCTCCCCCTATTGTGGCGCGCCGAACGCGTTTGGGGAAGGTCTTCCCGCAGCGACGCGAATAAACTCCCTCGCGTGGATGTCCTCGTTCCCCTCATTGCAGCCTACCTCGTTGGATCCGTCGACTTCGGCGTTATCGTGCCCCGGATTCTCGGCGTCGACATCTATGCGACCGGAAGTGGAAACCCCGGAACGTCAAACGTGTTCCGGTCGCTCGGCAAGGGCCCGGCCGCGCTCGTGCTCCTCGGCGACGGTGCGAAGGGTGCGATCGCAGCAGCGATCGGGGCCGCCTGGGCCGGAGTCATGAGCAGCACGGCGAGTGCCGAGACGCTCGCCGTTGCGTGCGCGTTCGCCGCCGTGCTCGGCCACGTCGCACCGATCTGGCACCGATTCCACGGGGGTCGCGGCGTTGCCACAGCCATCGGCGCAGCTATCTTCCTCGCACCGGTCTTCGGTCTCGTTCTCGCCGTCGCGTGGCTCGGCGTGACGGTCGTGCTCAAAGTGGCATCGGTCGCGTCACTCGGCGCCATGGCGATGTACGTCCCGGGACTCGCCTTCGCCGGGTATCGTGGTTGGGCGCTGGTGTGGGCACTCGCGATCGCAGCGCTCGTCGTCGCCCGGCACGCGCCCAACATTCGCCGACTCGTTGCCGGATCAGAAAGGACGGTCGGAGGATGATGCGCCCGATCGGTCAGATGCAGGCAGAGATCCTCGACGCGATGCCGCTGCTCGACGAGGTCCGGGTCGACTTCGGTGATGCGATCGGCTCGGTACTGTCCCGGCCGGTCGATGCTCGCGAGAACCTCCCCGGTTTCGACAACGCCGCTGTCGACGGGTTCGCCGTGATCTCATCCGACGTGACGCAGACCCCGGTCGAACTCGACGTCATCGACGACATCGCAGCGGGATGTCTTCCTTCCGTTCCGGTCATTCCCGGCACTGCGTCGCGCATCATGACCGGCGCTCCGGTGCCGGCCGGTTCCGACGCGATCGTTCCGGTCGAAGATGTTGAAATCGCTGGCGAGAACCGGGTGCGCATCCTGGTACCGGGACGCCCAGGTGACAACATCCGACCCGCCGGTGGAAGCGTGCGGGAGGGAGATCGCGTATTCGACGCGGGCCTGCGCCTCGAAGCCACCCACGTCTCGGTTCTTGCTTCCATGGGGATTCGGCCGCTGGTGCGGCGGCGGCCGGTGGTTGCGATCATGTCGACCGGTGACGAGCTCGTTCCACCGTCGACGGCCGTGCTCGATCCCGGACTGATCCGCGATTCGAACCGGACGCTCGTCAAGGGCCGGCTGGCCGAGCTCGGTGCCGAGGTGCTCGATCTCGGCATCGTCCCGGATGACGCCGGGGCGTTCGGATCCGCTCTGGACGAAGCCGTCGCACACGCAGACGCGATCATCACGAGCGGCGGTGTTTCGATGGGTGCCTACGACGTGGTGAAGATGACGCTGCGCGAACGGGGCACCGTCGAGTTCCTCCGGGTGGCGATGCAACCGGGGAAGCCACTTGGCTTCGGAGCCGTCGACGGGGTCCCGTTCTTCGGTCTGCCCGGAAACCCCGTTTCTGTCTTCGTCTCGTTCGAGCAGTTCGTTCGCCCGGCGATCCTCGCCATGATGGGAGCGGATCGGCTGTTTCGCGATCGCGTACCGGGAGTCCTCGACGACGGAGTCACGACCAATCCCGAGAAGACCGTGTTCATTCGTGTTGCCACCGGGCGGAACGCCGATGGTGTGTGGCACGCTCACCAGTCCGGCGGCCAGTCTTCCAACGTGCTCTCGGCGCTGGCGTTCGCCGATGCACTTGCCGTCGTTCCCGTCGGGGCGGGGCGCGTCGATCCGGGCGGTGCGGTCGAACTCGAAATGATGCGTTGGCCGGAAGCCAAAAACCGCGAGGAGGCCCTCGGTGCCCGATGACATGAACCATCTCGATGAACACGGGCATGTGCGCATGGTCGATGTGGGGGAGAAGCAACCGACGGCCCGACGCGCCGTTGCCGAAGCAACCGTTCTGATGGCCGAGGCGACGCGGGACCGTCTCTTTGCCGGGGACCTTCCCAAGGGTGATGCGATCGCCACGGTGCGGATCGCGTCGATCATGGCGGCGAAGCAGACCTCCTCGCTCATCCCGCTCTGCCATCCACTGCCGCTCGAGTCGGTGACCGTGGACGTCGTCCCGTGTGAAGCGGGGGCGACGATCACCGTCGCAGCGACGGTGACGGCGAAGACCGGGATCGAGATGGAGGCCGTAACCGGTGCTGCGGTCGGCGCCGTTGCGCTGTACGACATGATCAAAGGCATCGATCGCGGTGCGGAGATCTCCAACGTTCGTCTTCTCGAGAAGTCGGGGGGCAGGTCGGGTGTGTGGCACCGTGACTGAGCACACTGCCGCGGTCGTGACCGTTTCCGACCGGGTCTCAGCCGGCACGGCGGAGGATCGGTCGGGACCGGCGGCTGCTGCGATGCTCGAGTCGACGGGCTTCATGGTTACCGAGTGCGTCGTGATCGCCGACGGTGTGCAATCCGTGGCCGACGCGCTCTCGCGTCTCGCCGGAACCGTGGACCTCGTCGTCACGACGGGGGGAACCGGTCTCACCCCCCGCGACCTCACACCCGAAGGGACGCTCTCCGTTCTCGAGCGCGAGGCTCCCGGTTTCGCCGAGGCAATGCGGGCGGCAACCTTCGGGAAGAACCCGCACGGGATGCTCTCCCGGGGCGTCTCGGGAACGATCGGATCGACGCTGGTGATCAACCTCCCCGGGTCGGTTCGCGGCGTCGAGGAGTCGCTCGACGTCGTGATGCCGGCACTGTCTCACGGAATCGAGTTGCTAGTACACGCCTCATCGGACCACAATGCATGATGCAACGGGCGCACAAATGCTTTGAAGCCGCGCGGTGCGGGCCTACGCTCGATCAAGCGGCGGAGTACAACTAATGGGCATCATCTTCTTCATTCTCATTGCGGGGGCTTGGGCGGCATTCCTGCTGCCCTCGTTCTTCGACCACCGGCGGGAGAACCCGCGGGCGACAACGCGCGCGTTCGCCCGGTCAAAACAGAAGCTCGGAAACGTGACAGCCGCCCAGGTCGGCAGCCCCGCGTATGCCCAGCATCATGCTCAGACGCGACGCCAGCGGATCTTCATCGCTTTGCTCATGACGGCCCTCGTGGCGCTTGTGATCGCCGTGCTGCGATCGAGCATCGTGTGGCTCGGCATCGCCATCGTCGTCGATCTCTCCATCGGAGCGTACGTCGCATTGATCCTCGCATCCAAGCAGCCGACGCAGGTACGCCGTGCTCCGGTTGTTCGGATCCCCACCGTCGTTCCGTCGGCGCCGACGACCGCAGCCGATCTCGAACTCGACGCTGCTCCGCCGACCGTCCGCGTGATCGCCGGCTGATCTGGTGAGTGCGAACCCGCCCGACCTGACCGCGATCGAAGCCGCCGTCCGTGCCGACCTCGACGAGAAGAACGCGGCAAGAGAACTTGCCTTGAAGAACTGCCGTCTCATCATCCGCACATCCGCAACGGCGATTCGTTCGCTGCATCGGGGTGAGCGGGAACGAGCCGACGAGCTGCTCGCAGAAGCCCGGGTGCTGATCACCGAGGCAGAGGCACCGCTCGGCCATCATCAGGACATCTACCACGCCGGGTTCTTCTACGACGCCGTCAAGGAGTACGCGGAGGGAGTACTCACCGCAGCGCTTCTCGCTGGGGAGCCGTTGCCGCTGCCGTCCGAGATCGGTGTGCACTCCGTCCCGTATCTCAAGGGTCTGGGTGAAGCGGTCGGGGAGCAGCGGCGTCGCATGCTCGACTATCTCCGGGCCGGACGCGTTGACGACGCCGAGGCAACATTCATCTCGATGGACACGGTTCTCGATCTGTTGACTTCGCTCGACTACCCGGACGGCATGACGGCGGGCCTGAGGAGAACGACCGATGTGGCGAGATCGCTCATCGAGCGCAGCCGTTCGGATCTGACAACGGCGGTCGTCCAGGAACGACTCCGTTCGCAACTGGGAGGAAACTGATGGCAGCGCCCGCGTGCCCCGTGTGCGGATCACCCGATATCCGTATGGTGCGCACCGAAGAGACGATCCGTCGCGTGACGGGTTCGAAATCCGGAGATGGCAAGCCGATGTTCGTCGTCGAGGCCGAGCCGTTCGAATCGTCGACGACGGAGATCATTACCTGTGTCAATGGTCATGCACACCCCGCTCGCGTCGGCTTCGACATCGAGTGGTCCTGATCAGGCTGCCGCTGGAACCCGGCGCCTGATACACTCCCGTCCCGTCCGGGGGTGTAGCTCAGTCCGGCAGAGCACTACGTTCGCAACGTAGGGGCCACGGGTTCAAATCCCGTCACCTCCACCAGGTGTCGAGCGTCCAAAACGGCACTATTTCGCCGTTCTGGACGCTGGCCGCCAGAGTGGGGCGCCGAATGGACGGCCACCCGTGGGCACTACCGTGATGTCCATGCGACACGCCTACACCAACGCCACGATCTGGACTGCAGCCGGAGATCCCATCGAGAACGGGACACTGCTCATCGAGGACGGGAAGATCGTCGCCGTGGGCACCGGCGTCGACACCACCGGCGCCGAGACCGTCGACTGCACCGGGAAGCTCCTCCTCCCCGGATTCGTCGATCCTCACGTCCACACCGGCGTCTGGGGCGAGGGGGCCAGAGAGGATCACGACGCCAACGAGGTGTCGGACGCCATCACTCCGTACGTTCGGATGCTCGATGCCATCTATCCAGAGGACATCGGCTTCGAAGATGCCAGACGCGGTGGCGTGACGACGCTCGGAATCACCCACGGTTCGGCGAACGCGATCGGCGGGCAGATGGCCGTGGTCAAGTCCTACGGCCTCGTCGCAGACGACATGGTGATCAGGGAACCTGCCGGTGTGAAGATGGCACTCGGTGAGAACCCGAAGCGCGTGGGAGAGATGCTGAAACGGGCTCCCGTCACGCGAATGGGCACCGCATATCTTGCGCGAAAAGCGTTCCTCGAGGCCATCGAGTATCGCAAGGACTGGGACCACTACCGGGCGCTCACCGCGATCGAGGATGCGAAACCCGAGGATGAACGCAAGCCGATCCGTGAGCCGAAGCGGGACCTCGGTGCCGAGACACTGCTCAAGGTTCTCGACGGCGAGATCCCCGTGAGGAACCATGCCCACCGGATGGACGACATCCGCACGGCGATCCGGCTCTCCGAGGAGTTCGGGTACCGGCTCGTCATCGAACATGCCACCGAGGGATGGCGAATTCCGGACGAGATCGTTTCGAGGAACATCCCGGTGGCGATCGGACCGCTCTACACGTCGGCGTCCAAGCGTGAGGTCAACCGGCGCACACCGGCGGCCATCGGAATCCTCGTGGAGGCCGGTGCAACGGTCGCGATCATGACGGACTCGCCCGTCAACACCGTCAACACGCTTCGCGATCTCGTGATTCTCGCCATCCGGGAGGGCCTCCCGGAGTCGCGGGCGCTCGAGACGGTGACGAAGAACCCGGCGATGATCCTCGAAGTCGACGATCGCGTCGGCAGTCTCGAACCGGGGAAGGACGCAGACTTCCTGATCTTCGATGGCGACCCCTGGGATGGCCGGAACAAGGTGCACGCCACCTACATAGACGGGGAGAAGGTCTTCGAAGCCGACGGTCCGTATCTCCCGTCGTAACTGTTTCCCCCTGACGGTGTGTCGGCGGGGCTGGGGCTGTGGCCGCGTTCTGTCCGGGTTTGGCGCGTCGGAGAGGCCCCCTCTGCCCTCCGGGCATCTCCCCCACCTCGGCCGGTGGGGGAGAATGAGAACCGGTCCTGCGGATCAGAGAAACCGTGGATTCAGGCTCGGCGGTGGGGGAGAAGGGAAACCGGTCGCGTGTCTCATGGAAACCACGGATTGAACCTCGGCCGGTGGGGGAGAATGAAGAGAAGGCCGTCGGGTGTCTCTTCGTGGATCGGTGGCTGCTGCCGTGTAGTCTCATACAGCGATGATGAAGAAGACACCCATCGCAGACCGGTTCTACGACCGGTTCGATCTTCTGTTCATCGTTACCGTCCTCACCGTCGGGCTGCTGCTCCTCATCGACCTCGATCAGGACCAGGGGCTGTCCGAGGTGCTCGCGATCATCGTGACGATTCTCACGGCGGCGATGCTGCTCCTTTCGGTGATGGCTGCCGGTGTGGGCCGCAGAGGGCTGCGTCTCGCTTGGCTCACGGTGGCACTGACGGTTGGTGGGTCCATCATCGCGGCGTTCATTCCGGGGCAAAATACGGGGTACGGCGGCCTGCTGTGGTTGATCCTCGTCATCGCAGCGCCCGTGCTCACGCTTAGACGTCTCATTCGTCATCGTGTGGTGACGATCGAGACCGTGCTCGGGGCCGTGAGCGTCTATCTGATGATGGCCGTCTCCGCCACGTATCTCTACCTCTTCATCGACGCGATCGGCGGGAACGGCGGACGGTTCTTCGGCGAGCCCGAGCCGACGACCGTCTTCATGTATTTCGCGCTGGTAACGATCACGACGCTCGGTTATGGGGATTTCAGCCCCGTCACTGTGTTCGCACGGGCAATGGCGGCAGGGACGGCGATCGTCGGGCAGATCTATCTCGTGGTGGTCGTCGCACGAATCGTCACCATGTTCAGCGGCACCGCCACGAGCACGAGCGATCCGGACCTCGATGACGGCGACTAGGTTTCGCCCCATGGAACCGAAAGTCATCGCCCTCGTCCTCGCCGGCGGAGAAGGGAAGCGGCTCTATCCGCTCACCCGTGATCGTTCGAAACCCGCCGTCCCGTTCGGCGGCGTCTACCGACTCATCGACTTCGTCCTCTCGAACCTCGTCAACGGCGGCTATCGAAGGATCGCCGTCCTGACCCAGTACAAGAGCCACAGCCTGGACCGGCACCTCGCCCTCGGATGGTCGATGAGCGAGATGCTCGGCAACTACATCACCCCCGTTCCCGCACAGATGCGGCGTGGTCCCCACTGGTTCTCCGGGTCTGCCGACGCCATCTTCCAGAACTTCAACATCCTCACCGATGAGGACCCCGATCATGTGATCGTGTTCGGCGCCGACCACATCTACCGCATGGATCCCCGGCAGATGGTTCGCGCACACATCGAGTCCGGCGCGGGCGTCACCGTCGCCGGTATTCGCGCGCCGATCGAAGAGGCATCGGATTTCGGCATCATCGGCGCAGACGAGCACGGCTCGATCGACTCGTTCGTAGAGAAGCCTGAGCATCCCGAACCGATTCCGGGAGATCCATCGTCGGCCTACGTATCGATGGGGAACTACGTCTTCGATGCTGAAGTACTCCGGGAGATCATCGCCGAGGATGCCGCCGACGAAGAGTCGAAACACGATCTCGGTGGGAACATCATCCCAGCACTCGTCTCCCGGGGTGTCGCCAAGGTGTACGACTTCGCCGAGAACATCGTTCCGGGTCAGACCGACCGTGAGCGTGGATACTGGCGCGACGTCGGAACCCTCGACGCCTACTACCAGGCGAACATGGACACCATCGCCGTCGATCCGATCTTCTCCTACTACAACAGGAAGTGGCCGATCTTCACGCACCGGCGGCAGTTGCCTCCCGCCAAGTTCGTCTTCGACCAGGAAGGAAGAAGAGGCGCCGCCCACGAGTCGATCGTCGGTGTCGGGGTCGTCGTGTCGGGCGGCACGGCACGCCGCTCGATCATCTCCTCGGACGTGCGGATCCACTCGTATGCGAGCGTCGAGGACTCGATCCTGCTCCAGGGCGTCCACATCGGACGCGGTGCCGTGGTGAGGCGGGCGATCATCGACAAGAACGTGCGGGTGCCGGCCGGTGTGCAGATCGGTGTCGACCCCGACGCGGATCGCGAACGCTTCACGATCACAGACGGCGGTCTCGTCGTCATCGGGAAGGGTGACGCGGTCGATGCCGTCTGACGCCTGCATTTGTCGGTCCGGCCGGTAGCCTCCTCCCCGTGCATCGATTCAAACCATTCCGCGTCCTGGCAGGCCTCGTCCTTTCTTTCGCCCTCGTAGCGGCGGCGTGCAGCCCCTCCGGTTCGGATACGACCACCTCGACCACGACGACGACCCAGGTCACCATGACCACGTCGGACGGCCCGACGACGACCTCGACGACCACACCGCCGGCCACGATCTCGGTCCCGGTGACCGCTTCCGACTCCATCGATCCCGCGATCGTCGAGGAGATGAGAACCGAACTCGCCGACCTGATGGTTGAAGCGGAACAGGTTCGGGGACTTCCGTTCATCGGGGCGCCCGCGGTCGTGATCCTGAACGATGCGGAGTTCTCCCAGCGCGTCACCGACCTCATCGCGGAGGATCTCGTCGAGGAGGACCTCGCAATCGACAGCGCCTTCTTCACGATGCTCGGGATGCTGCCGGCGGGAACCGATCTCTACGGACTGCTCATCGACCTTTACACCGAACAGGTCGCCGGCTTCTACGACGGCGATGCCAAGGAGATGGTGGTGCCCAGCGCGCCCGACGGGTTCACCCCCTTGCAGAAGATCACCGTCGTACACGAACTCGTACATGCACTCACCGACCAGCACTTCGAATTCAACACGGAATTCGATACGCTCAATGAGGAGGGGAACGGGGACGATGCCGCTGCGTTCCAGGCGCTCATCGAAGGGGACGCGACACACTCGCAGTTCGTGTATCTGGAGGGGATGAGCCCGATGGAAGCGGTCCAGGCCGCTGCCGAGGCGCTGTCATACGATTCCAGCGTCCTCGAATCGGTTCCAACCTGGATGCAGGCCGATCTGACGTTCCCCTACGAACAGGGACTCACGTTCGTCGACGCCATCGTCTCTTCAGGCGGTCTGGCGGGGATCGATGATGCCTACCAGGATCCACCGACGACCACGGAACAGGTCCTCGACGTTGCGAAATACAACCGGCGGGAGGCGCCCAGAGAGATGGCGCCGCTCACCGTCGAACTCGACGGCTGGGACCTCTATGACGAGGCGACGTTCGGCCAGTGGGGGCTTCGCCTCATCCTCAGCGACAGTGTCTCACCGGGGGAGGCCACGCAGGCGGCCGCCGGCTGGGGCAACGACTCGTATCGGGAGTTCTCACGCGACGGCGACATCGCTATGGCGATGGCCTATGTCGGCGACTCGGAGCGTGACGCCGAAGAACTGGCGAATGCACTGATCGCCCACATTCGAGACGGCATGAACGCCGGCCCCGCAGAGGAATCGGGCGGCGGTCTGCTGTATCGGCAGGGCGGTGTCTACGTCTTCATCGACCGGGTCGACGACGCGCTCTATTGGGTCGTGTCGACGGACGCTTCGGCCGGTGCGAGCCTCAGGTCCCAGCTCGGGCTCTGAACCCGCTCCAACCTCTAGACCGGAAGCATCCGATCCCGTACGGTGTCACCCATGACGCGCGAAAGCCGCCGGGTCCGGTTCGGGGGATCGAAACGACAGACGGAGAGTGAGCGCGATCAGCCGCGGCCGGCGTTGGGCTTGCGGCCGTGGTTCGCCTTGCTGCGGCGAGCGCGGAGTTTGCGTCGTTTTGCCTTTGCCATAGTGAGCGGGAGCGTACCAGGCGGCCGCCGGTACCGGTCGGCCGGATCCCTCGTGCTCGCATCCGATGCGTGGAGGTCGCCACCCATCGTCCTCGCAACGTCGTTTCGGGAGCGACTAGTCGGGATTCGACGGGTCGACGCCGGCGGCATCCTCCTCCGATCATCATCCGTCCACGCATTCGGAATCCGCGCTCCGATTCGCGTCGTACACCTCAAGCGGGACGGGACGGTGCTGCGCCAGGACCTGCTCACGTCCGGACGAAGAATGAGCGCTCGCGGCGCGTGGATCCTCGAACTGCCACTGTCCGTGCCCGGCCCCGACCCGGACACGCGCCTCGTACCCCTACTATCGCCGGTGCTGTGACCGGCCGACTCATCATCTGCGCAACACCCATCGGGAACCTCGACGACGCATCGCCGCGTCTGCAACGGACGCTCGCCGATGCCGACGTCGTGTTCGCCGAGGACACGCGCCGCACAGGGAAACTCCTCGAACGGTTCGGCATTTCGGCCGAGTTGCGGTCGTTCTTCGTTGGGAACGAGCAGGAGCGTTCCGCCGAGATTCGATCGAGGTTGGAACAGGGGGAGACGATCGCGCTCGTCAGCGACGCGGGAATGCCGGCCGTTTCCGATCCAGGAGTTGCGGCCGTCCGGGCGGCCCGGGACGCAGGTGCCGTCATTTCGGTGGTCCCGGGTCCGAGCGCCGTGACGTCGGCGATCGCCGTCGCGGGTATGGGAGGCGACCGTTTCGTGTTCGAGGGCTTCCTACCGCGCAGCGGACGCGACCGGGACGAACGAATCCGTGAGATAGCAGCCGATGAGCGGCCGGTCGTCCTGTTCTCGGCACCCAGCCGGTTCGTCAAAGACCTCGGCGACCTTGCCGCAGCCGCAGGCGGGGAGCGGGGAGTCGTCGTCGCCAGGGAGATCACGAAACTTCACGAAGAGATCTGGGCGGGAACCCTGGACGAGGCCATCACGCGCTGGAGCGGAGAGATGTCGCCGAGAGGCGAGTTCACCTTGGTGATCGAGCCACGTACGGCGGCGCCCCCCGATCTACCCTCCGCCCTCGCAGCGGTTCAGGAGAGGATGGACGCCGGTGAGCGCCTCTCGAACGCCGTGCGCGAAGTCGCAGAGGTCACCGGTGTTTCGCGAAGGGTCCTCTACGACGCTGCACTGGCTGCACGGGCCGCTACTCGGCGCTCAACGACCGACGGCACTCCACGCACACACCGCGACCCTTGAACGCGGACACGGCCTCGACGGAGCCGCAGAACACACACGATGCTTCGAGCTTCCTGATCACGATCGCGTCGTTCTCGACGCCGATCTCGAGCTCGTCGCCCTCATGGATGTTGAACAGGCGGCGGGTTTCGGCCGGGACGACGATCCGGCCGAGGTCATCGATCTTGCGAACCATCACGGTATCCAACGGCGAACCTCCATCGAGCGTCGGTGACCATCGGTCATCTCACGGCGAGTGTACCGGCATCACAGCGACCCTCATCCACGGCTCCGCAACCCCAATCCGGAGAGCGCCGCTACCATCCGACGACCGTGACTGACACCCAACAACCCAAGAACATCCTCGTCGCCGTCGCCTGGCCGTACGCCAGCGGATCGCGACACCTCGGCCACCTCGGCGGCGCGTACCTTCCACCCGACATCTTCGCCCGGTACCACCGGTCCTTCGGGAACCGGGTACTGATGGTCTCCGGAAGCGACGTACACGGCACACCCATCACCGTGCGAGCCGACGAGGAGGGTGTCACCCCCGCCGAGATTGTCGAGCGGTACCACGGCGAGATCGAGCAGAACTGGAAAGACCTCGGTTTCACCTACGACCTGTACACCACCACGGGCACCGAGATGCACCACCAGGTCGGCCAGGACTTCTTCTTGCGTCTCCTCGAAAACGGCTACCTCTATCGCAAGACGACCGAGCAGTTCTTCGATGAGGAGGTGGGGCGATTCCTCCCCGACCGGTACGTCGAGGGAACCTGCCCCCACTGCGGATACGCCGACGCCCGTGGAGACCAGTGCGACAACTGCAGCCGCACGCTCGATCCGGTCGACCTGATCGATCCGCGGTCCAAGCTCTCGTCGACCGCACCGGTGCTGCGAGAGACCGAGCACTACTACTGGAAGCTGTCGGCGTTCCAGGAGCCCCTGCTCGACTGGCTCCGCACCCGGGAGGGCTGGCGTCCCCACGTGATCAACTTCGCCATCGGCATGGTCGAAGAGGGCCTCCACGATCGCTCCTTCACCCGCGACCTTGACTGGGGGATCCCGCTTCCCGTCGACGACCTCGGACCGGGCAAGTCCATCTACGTGTGGTGGGAGGCCGTCATGGGCTACCTCTCCGCAGCCAAGGAATGGGCACGACTCCGCGGCGAGCCGGACGCGTGGAAGGACTGGTGGGAGAACCCGGAAGCCGAGAGCTACTACTTCATCGGCAAGGACAACATCCCGTTCCATGCCGTCTACTGGCCTGCGCTACTGATGGGCTACGGCGGCCTCGACCTCCCGACCGACGTCCCGGCCAACCAGTTCATCACCTTCAAAGGGGAGAAGGGTTCGGCCAGCCGCGGCGTCGGCCGGTCCATCTCCTGGTACATCGACCACTTCGAGGTCGACGCGCTGCGCTACGCCGTCGCGATCAACTTCCCGGAGAACAACGACACCGACATCTCCGATGAAGACATGATCCGCCGCGTCAACGAGGAACTCGTGGCGACGTGGGGGAACCTCGTGAACCGGATCGTTTCGATGACCGGCCGGTACTTCGACGGCGTCGTACAGGAACAGGCCGATCTCGACGAACACGACGACGCACTCATCGCGTCGGTCGACGAGACGCTCTCGGAGGTCGGGACCCTGATTTCGGAGGTGAAGCTGCGTGCCGGCCTCCAGCGGGCCATGGCCGGGGCACAGGCGGTCAACGTATACCTGAGCGAGCGTGAGCCGTGGAAGACGGCGAAGACGGATCTCGCCCGCACCGGGACCACGCTCTCGGTCGCCGCCGAAGCGATCGCGGGGATTGCCATCGCTCTCTATCCGTATCTGCCGTTCACGACGGTGAAGGTGCTCGAGGCGCTGTCGGTGCCGATGGGCGATCACGGGCCGTCGTGGACTCTCCCCGAAGTTCCCGCGGGGACGCGTATCGGAGAGTTGGGGCCGCTGTACGCAAAGATGGAGCCGTTCGGCGAAGACGAGTGAGGTCTGATGGCCACCTGGGTCGATAGCCACTGCCACATCTTCATGCTCGACGACCCGATCGGCGCTGTCGATCGGGCGGTCGAGGCAGGCATCGAGTGGATGCTCGTTCCCGGCGTCGACATCGAGACGAGTCTCGAGGCCCGGCGGCTCGCATCGGAACGTCCCGACCGGGTGCTGTGGGCGACCGGACTCCATCCGCACGACGCGGAACGATGGGACGACGAACAGGGACGTATCACGGCGCTGGCGGTCGACGCTGCAGCGATCGGTGAGGTTGGACTCGACTATTACCGGAACCTGTCTCCCCGCGATGTCCAGCGTGTTGCATTCAGAGATCAGGTGCAACTCGCGTCGCATCTGGACAAACCCGTGATCATCCACACGAGAGACTCCTTTGCAGATGTGTACGAGATCGTCGGTGAAGCCGACCTGGGGGAGAAGGCGGTCCTCCACTGTTGGACCGGCGGGCCCCGGTGGACGAAGCGGTTCCGCGAACTCGGAGCGATCTTCTCGTTCGCAGGGCCGATTACCTACACGACGGGCGACACCGTGCGCCGGGCCGCGGCCGAAGCCCCTCCGGAACGGACACTCGTTGAGACGGATACTCCGTACCTGACCCCCGAACCGCACCGCGACGAGACGAACCGACCCGAATGGTCGAGTCTCAACGGGTTGGCGCTCGCCGACATCTGGGGCATGCCGGGCGACGAGGTGGCCCGGATCACCTCGGAGAATGCCGCCCGTGTCTTCGGATCGCCCCGTGGCTGACCCCGGGCCCCAGGGACGGAACACGATCCGCAGGCTGCTCGCCGAACACGGCATCCGTCCGAATCAGACGTACGGACAGAATTTCCTCGCCGATCCGAACGTGATCAACCGAATCGTCGGTCTCGCCGATCTTGGGCCGGAGTCTCTGGTCGTCGAGATCGGAGGCGGAACGGGCACACTCACCGGTGCGCTCGCAGCAACCGGAGCGAGGGTGGTCGTCTACGAGATCGACGCCGGTCTCGTGCGCGTCCTCGAACACACCGTCGGTGACCTGCCGAACGTCGAGATCCGACATGCCGACGCAAGCAACATCGATCTCGGAAGCGCTCTCGACGGCGGCCCATGGTCCCTCGTTGCGAACCTTCCGTACAACGTCGGCACCGGAATCGTGCTCGACGCGCTCCGGAGCGCTCCCGCCGTCGAACGGTTCGTGGTTCTCGTCCAGCGTGAGGTCGCGGATCGGCTGCTCGCCGCACCGGGATCCCGGACCTACGGGATCCCGTCTGTAATCACAGCGGTCCACGCGACCGGACGGGTCGCGTTCACCGTTCCAGCATCGGTGTTCTATCCGACTCCTTCCGTCGAATCGGCCGTCGTGGATCTCAGGCGACGCCCGGCACCGGATGGAGCGGAGCGGGGCATCGAGATGGCAACGGCGGCATTCGGACTCCGTCGCAAGATGCTGCGCAGAAGTCTCGAAGACATGATCACGGATCCGGCTGCTGCGCTGGAACGATGCGACATCGATCCGACGGCACGGCCGGAACAGCTCGCCCCCGAGGACTTCATCACGATCGCTCGCGAGGCAGAGGCATGAAGGCACGGGCGTATGCAAAGGTCAATCTCGGTCTCCACGTGAAACGGCGTGGTGCCGACGGCTTTCATCCGCTGCACGGCATGTTCCAGACCATCGACTGGTACGACGACGTGACCGTGGAGGACGCGGAAGAAGACGGCATCGAGGTTCCCGGCGGGGGAGCACCCGCGGACAGCACGAATCTGGCATGGGTAGCCGTCGCAGCCGCCCGGGACCTCGGCCGCAGCGTCCGGCCCACCCTGGTCACTGTCGTGAAACGGATCCCCTCGCCCGCCGGGCTTGGAGGCGGGAGCGCAGATGCCGCAGCCGCTCTCAACCTCGCAGCCCGTCGCTTCACCGTGTCGTTCGACGACGTGCGGCGCCTCGCCGTTGATCTCGGATCGGATGTTCCGTTCGCGGTCGTCGGCGGCACCGCGATCGTGACGGGACGGGGGGAGTTCGTGTCTCCGCAGCCCGATGCGACGGGTTTTGCCCTGGCCATCGTCGTCCCACCGATCGACCTCGCAACCGCTGCCGTCTACCGGAAGTGGGACGAGATGGACGGTCCCGAAGGTCCGGCCGTGCCCGTGCGGATGCTCCCTCCCGCGCTCCGGGACTATGCGCCGCTGGCGAACGACCTCTATCCGGCTGCCGTGAAGGTCGATCCGCAGATCGACGAATGGAGGGCAGAGCTGAGTAGCCGCTGGGGCGTGCCGGTGTCGATGACGGGCAGCGGTGCCGCCCTCTTCGCGTACTTCCCGACGCGTTCGGAGGCTGAGGATGCGCTGACGAGTGTCCCGGACGGAGCCGCGGCGGTGCGAGCCGTCGAACCCGTTCAGCACGGCTGGGTAGTCGTTGCAGAAGAGGGATGACGCTCAGCGTCCTCGCAGGTCTAACCTTGGAACCCCCAATGGGGGGTGGTGTAACTGGCAGCACAGGTGGTTTTGGTCCATCCAGTACGGGTTCGAGTCCTGTCCCCCCAGCGAAACGCGATGGAGGTTTCATGCATCTTGCCGTGATCGTGCTCGCCGCAGGCAAAGGCACAC
This sequence comes from Acidimicrobiia bacterium, assembly GCA_024762335.1. Classification (GTDB taxonomy): domain Bacteria; phylum Actinomycetota; class Acidimicrobiia; order Spongiisociales; family UBA5794; genus JAHEEL01. The sequence continues at coordinate 17,064 of JANTHO010000021.1, forward strand.
GCATGAAGTCCGATCTCCCGAAGGTCCTGCATCGGGTTGCCGGCCGCAGCCTCCTCGAGTGGGTCCTCGCCGCGGCCGCTCCTCTCGATGTTGAGGAGACCGTCGTTGTGGTCGGCCACGGTGCCGACACCGTTGCCGCCGTGCTGCCATCGAACGCAGTGACGGTGGTCCAGGAGCCACAGCTCGGCACCGGTGACGCCGCCCGCGTCGGGCTCGGAGCCTGCAGCGACGCGATCGATACCGTCCTCATCATTCCTGGCGACATGCCGCTGCTCGAAGCCGACACGCTCGCGGCGGTCGTAGATGCCCACAGAGACAAGGGCGCCGCCGCCACCGTTCTAACGGTGAAGATGGACGACCCTACCGGCTACGGGAGGGTCGAACGCCGCTGGGACCAGGTCACGGCGATCGTCGAACAACGCGATGCGGACGAACGCCAGCAGGCGATCGACGAGGTGAACACCTCTGTGTACGCGTTCGACGCTGCGTTCCTGTCCGATGCCCTCGGCCGGCTCGGCAGCGACAACAGCCAGGGCGAGTACTACCTCACCGACGTGATCGGGATTCTCAGCGGACAGAGCCGACCTGTTGCGGCCGTCACGACCGAGGCCGTCGAGGGAACCGGCGTCAACTCTCACGTGCAACTCGCAGCCGTCGCTGAGGTGCTGCGACACCGCACAAACGACGAGCTGATGACATCCGGTGTTTCCATGGTCGACCCTTCACGGGTCTACATCGATGCTGGAGTCGAGGTCGCGCCGGGAGCCATGATCTACCCGGGAGTCCATCTCGAAGGGGCGACGACCGTAGGGGCGGGCGCCGAGGTGGGGCCGGACGTTCACGCGAGGGACACCGTCATCGGGCCGGGATCGACGGTGCGTTACTCCGTGCTCGACGGAGCCACGATCGGCCCGGATGCCACGGTCGGGCCGTTCACGTACCTCCGGCCGGGCGCCGACCTGGCGGATCGGTCCAAGGCCGGAGCGTTCGTCGAGATCAAGAAGTCCCGGGTCGGAACCGGCTCGAAGGTGCCTCACCTCAGCTACATCGGCGACGCAACGATCGGCGAGGACACCAACATCGGTGCAGCAACGGTCACCGTCAACTACGACGGATACGACAAGCATCCGACCGTGATCGGCGACCGGGTACGGATCGGATCCGACACGATGCTCGTCGCTCCGGTGACCGTCGGCGACGACGCCTACACCGGAGCCGGGTCGGTCATCACCCACGATGTGTCCCCGGGTGCGCTCGCCATCGAGCGTTCGCATCAGAAGGAGATCCCTGGCTACGCTGAGAGGCGGAAGCATCGAGCCTCTGAGGACGGGAAGTGATGGAGCTTCGAAGCCGCAAACGGTTGATGGTTTTCTCGGGTTCGGCGAACGAGCCGCTCGCGGAAGAGGTCGCTCACATCCTCGGTGTTGAACTGGGCGGCGTCGAGCGGTCGGTGTTCGCCAACGGCGAGATCTATATCCATTTCACCGAGAGTGTCCGCGGGGCGGATGCCTTCGTCATCCAGAGTCACACAACTCCGATCAACTTCAACATCATGGAACAGTTGATCATGATCGATGCTCTCAAGCGGGCGTCGGCGAAGCGGATCACCGCCGTCGTGCCGTTCTACGGATACGCCAGGCAGGACAAGAAGGGTCGTCCACGCGAACCGATTTCGGCACGCTTGATGGGCAACATGTTCGTCGCTGCGGGAGCCGACCGCATCGTGAGCCTCGATCTGCACACGGGACAGATCCAGGGCTTCGTCGACAAGCCGTTCGACCATCTCACGGCGCTCCATCTCTTCGCCGAGTACCTGGGGAAGACCACTGAGGGCCGCTTGACGATCGTCTCCCCGGATTCCGGTCGGGTCAAGCTGGCGTCCCGCCATGCGGCCCACCTCGGTGCCAGAGTCGCGTTCGTGCACAAGCGCCGATCCGCCGACGTTCGGAACGAGACCTCGACGCTCTGGGTGGTCGGCGACGTGAAAGATCGGCACTGCATCATCGTCGACGACATGATCGACACTGCGGGGACCGTCATCGGCGCAGCCGAACTGCTGCGCCAGCGCGGAGCCCTCTCGGTGAGGGTTGTCTCGACCCACGGAGTGCTCTCACCGCCGGCGCTCGAACGGATCGCCGAGGCCCAGATCGATGAACTCGTCATCACGAACTCGCTCCCCGTGCCCGCCGAGGCCCTGGCGATGGACAAGGTGACCGTTCTCTCTGTTGGACCGATCCTGGCAGGCGCCGTGAACGCGATCTTCGCAGACTCGTCGGTGAGCGAGATCTTCCAGGGCGAGAACGTCTGAGCCTTGGACACCGCGGTTCTCACCATCGAGACGGGCCGGGGTCGGGGACCGTTCGATATCACCGCCGAGGTGGCACGATTCGTTACGGGAAGGGGCGACGGCCTCCTCAACGTCTTCGTACCTCATGCCACGGCCGGTATAGCGATCATCGAGACCGGAGCCGGCAGCGATGAGGATCTGATGGACGCCATCGACGAGATTCTTCCGCGAGATGATCGTCGCTACCGGCACCGGCACGGATCGCCCGGCCACGGTGCCGATCATGTCATGCCGGGATTCGTTGCACCGTCGACGGTCGTTCCGGTTGTCGACGGGCGTCTCGCCCTCGGGACCTGGCAGTCGATCGTTCTCGTCGACCCGAACCGGGACAATGCCGTCCGGCATGTCCGCCTGTCTTTCCTGACCGGGTAGCGGGGACCGCACGTACCCGACGCGTCGGTACGGGCGGCATGTGCTTTGTGCGTATCGCTGCCCTACACTTGCGCGACTTCGTCAGAGTTCTCGAGGAGCCCAATCATGCAGCAAGAGACCTTGCGCGCTCTCAAGCGCACCGGATCAGGAAGCCGACCCGCACGACGGATGCGTCGCGACGGTCAGGTTCCCGCAGTCGTCTACGGCAAAGGTGTCGAGCCCCAGCCGGTAGCGATCGACGGGCGCGCCCTGTACGGCGTACTGCACACGGAAGCGGGTCTCAACGCGCTGATCAACGTCGAGATCGAAGACGGCGAGAGCGTCCTCACCGTTGCCCGTGAGGTGCAGCGCGACCCGGTGCGGGGAGATATCACCCACCTCGACTTCATCAAGGTCTCCCTCGACGTTGAGATCGAGGCTGAGGTCGGCCTGGAGTACACCGGCACGCCGAAGGGCGTCCAGGAGGATGGCGGCTTCGTCGAGACCGTCGAGACATCGGTCATGTTGATGGCGCTTCCGACCGCGATCCCGACATCGATCGAAGTGGACATCTCGGAACTCGGCATCGGCGACACCGTCAAGGTCGCGGATCTGCCGGAACTCGACGGGGTCACCTACACGACCGACGCCGATCGACCGCTCGTCACCGTCCTGCTCCCGACCGTCGTCGAGGAAGAGGTTCCAGAGGAACTGCTCGAGGGCGAAGAGGGCGAAGAGGGCGAAGGCGAAGCAGGGGAAGAGACGCCCTCCGAAGAGGGCTGATCCCGGCCCGTGGCCACGAAACTCATCGTCGGTCTCCGGAACCCCGGGTCCCGCTACGACGGAACGCGCCACAACATCGGTGGAGACGCCGTCGCTGCCGCGGTACCCGACGCAACGTTCAAGAAAGCACGGCTCGGTATCAGGGCCGACGTCGCGAACGTGCGGTTCGGCGACACGCGAGCCGTTCTCGCCCTGCCGCGAACGTTCATGAACGAATGCGGTCAGAGCGTGGCTCCGCTCGCACGGTACGAACGCGTCGACGGCGACCGACTCCTCATCGTCCACGACGACATCGATCTGCCGTTCGGGAAGCTGCGTGTGCAGTTCGGCGGGGGCGCGGGCGGCCACAACGGAATTCGCTCGATCGTCGGGTCGCTCGACACGAAGGACTTCTGGCGTCTCAAGCTGGGTGTCGGTCGTCCACCGGGCCGTATCGATCCCGCCGACTATGTTCTCGGTCGGTTCGCTAAGGTCGAACGCGCGACCGTCGAGGAGAGCATCATCAAGGCCGCCCGGGTCATCGAGGTGTTCTCCATCGAGGGCGGCGAGGCCGCCAGACAGGCGGCAGGTGAACTGAACGACTGAGGGGTGTTCCGATGGGTCCGTACGTTGCAGCGATCGACCAGGGAACCACGAGCTCTCGCTGTGTGCTCGTCGACCGACACGGATCGATCGTCGCGATGGCTCAACAGGAGCACGAGCAGATCTATCCGAGACCTGGATGGGTCGAGCATGATGCGGATGAGATCCGGTCCAACGTCGACCTCGTCATCAGAGAGGCGCTCGGCATGGTCGACGCTTCACCCGCGGATGTCGTTGCCGTCGGTGTGACGAACCAGCGTGAGACGACGCTGCTTTGGTCAAGAGAGACCGGTCGTCCGCTCACGAACGCGATCGTATGGCAGGATCTTCGCACGGCCGACCTGTGCCACGATCTGGCCGGCGATGAGGGCCCCGACCGATTCCGGGCAAGAACCGGGTTACCGCTTGCAACGTACTTCGCAGGGCCCAAGATCCGGTGGCTGCTCGACCACGATGCCGACTTGCGCTCCCGTGCGGAAGACGGCGACGTGGCGTTCGGAACGATGGACACCTGGGTGGCGTGGAATCTGACCGGCGAGCATGTCACCGACGTCACCAACGCCAGTCGGACGATGCTCATGGACCTCGAGACCCTTTCATGGGAGGACGATCTGCTCGACGCGATCGGTGTCCCCCGTTCGGTACTTCCCCGAATCGTTCCGTCCTCTGGCCAGCTCGGAACGGCCCACGATCCACTTCCGGGAGTTCCGTTCACCGGAATCCTGGGCGATCAGCAGGCGGCGCTCTTCGGCCAGGCGTGCTTCGAACCCGGCACGGCGAAGAACACCTACGGAACCGGATGCTTCCTCCTTCTCAACACCGGCGAGGAACTCGTTCGGTCGGAGAACGGGATGCTCACAACCGTCGCATATCAGCGGGAAGGTGAACCGGCCCGCTACGCACTCGAGGGTTCGATCGCGATCGCCGGTGCGGGCGTCCAGTGGCTCCGGGACAACCTGAGGATGATCGACTCAGCCGAAGAGATCACCGATCTGGCGCTCTCGGTCGATGACAACGGCGGCGTCTACTTCGTGCCCGCGTTCTCTGGGCTCTTCGCTCCCTGGTGGCGCGACGACGCCCGGGGGGTCATCACCGGCCTCACGCGATTCGCGAACCGCGGTCACATCGGGCGCGCCGTGCTCGAAGCGACCGCGTTCCAGGCCCGCGACGTACTCGAAGCAATGGAGGCCGACAGCGGCGTGTCGCTCTCGCTTCTCAAGGTCGACGGCGGCATGGTCGTCAACGACATCCTGATGCAGTTCCAGGCCGACATGCTCGATGTGGACGTCGTCCGCCCGAAGACGAGCGAGACAACGGTGCTCGGAGCCGCCTATGCGGCCGGCCTGGCCGTGGGATTCTGGGAGAGTCTCGAAGAGATCGCAACGCACTGGAAAGAGGACCGCACCTTCGTGCCCGACATGGATGCGGATGATCGCGAGCATCGCTGGACCCAGTGGCACAAGGCTGTGGATCGGTCGATGGGATGGGTCGATGCCGGACGGGACGAGTAGCATCCCGCCCAGATGTCGTCGATCCCGAACCTTCTCGCCGTCGCCAGGCTGATCCTCACCCCGGTCGCCATGGCGCTGATCCTGGGCACCCCCGATAGTCAGGGCATCCGGATCGTGGCGACGACCGTCTTCGTCATCGCGGCGCTCACCGACTTCGCCGACGGGTACCTGGCGAGGCGCTGGCAACTCACGAGCACCCTTGGAGCGTTCCTCGACACCGTCGCGGACAAGATCCTCGTGGCAGGCGCGCTCATCGCTCTCGTCGAGATCGGGACCGTGTCCACCTGGGTCGCGTTCATCATCATCGGGCGTGAGATCGCCATCATGGGGCTGCGGAGCGTTGCAGCGCTCGATTCCGGGACGGTGCCACCGAGCATGTGGGGCAAGTCCAAGGCTGCGCTCCAGTTCACCGCGATCGCGTTCGCCATTCTCCGCCTCGACATCGTGATCGGGCCGTGGCGTCTCGACCAGTGGCTCATGGCGGCCGCGGTCATTTCAACCATCGTTTCCGCCGGCGATTACTTCTCCCGCTTCCGCAGCGTGTTCACCACGGCACGGCACAAGGACTGACCGGTGGACGACGCGCCGGGCCGTCGATGACCGTCTTCGTTACCGGGGGATCCGGCTTCGTCGGCGGTGCCGTCATCGACCATCTCGTTGCATCCGGTGTCGGTGTGAACGCGCTCGCCCGATCCGAAGCGGCGGCCGGAGCCGTGCGTAGTCGGGGAGCGGAACCCATCCGCGGCGATCTGGCGGACGGTGCGGCGTTGCAGCGGGGGATGGAAGGCTGCGAGACCGTCTATCACGTCGCCGGCGTCAACAAGATGTGCACCGGCGATCCGGGTCCGATGTATCACACGAACGTCGACCTGGTCCGGACCGTCGTACGTGCCGCCGCAGACGCCGGTGTGCAGCGGATCGTCCTCACATCGTCCGCAGCGGTAGTCGGCGAACCCGCCGGCGTCGTCGCCGACGAATCGACTGAACACAGCGGCCGCTTCCTCTCGAACTACGCGCGATCCAAGTATCTCGGCGAGCATGCGTTCTTCGACGAGGCCGATCGCGTCGGTATCGAAGCGGTCGCCGTCAACCCGTCGTCGGTGCAGGGACCCGGGCGGTCAACCGGGTCGGCGCTCCTGCTTCGGTACGCGCTGAGCATGCGCCGCCCGGTCGCGATCGAGACGGTCCTTTCGGTCGTGGACATCGACGACACGGCACGGGCCCACCTACTGGCAGCCGAGCGCGGCGCGTCCGGACGGCGATACCTCGTCAACGGGGCGTCGGCCGACATCCGAACCTTCGTGAAGACGCTGTCCGATGCGGCCGAGCAGACGATCGAACCGATCATTCTCCCCCGTTGGATGGCCGCCGGCCTCTCCCCGGTCGCAGCCGTGGCCGGCTTCGGGGAGGGTGACCATCCGATGTGTCTCGAGATGTTGCGAACACTCCTCCACGGGCACCGGTTCGATGCGTCGCGTTCGATCGCCGAACTCGACATGGAGTACACGCCGCTCCCAGACATGCTCGCTCGGACCGTCGCCTGGTTGAGGGCGGAGGGATTCTCGCCGACGCGTTGACCCCGTCGATCGGTACGATGTCTCCTCGTGGTCGCACCGCTCACCTCCGTCGTCGCACGCTTCAGCCGTGACCTCGTTCCACCGATCCCGGGCCGGTTCGTGGTGCCACCGGCGCTGCGGTCCGTCGTTCTCGCCGGCATCGCCGCACGGACCGGCCGGACCATCCTTGCGGTTGTGCCGGGTGAGCGGGGGGCGGAAGAGCTCGTCGACGACCTCGGCCTGTTCACAGAGATCGGGAGGCACCTCCCCGCATGGGAGACCCTGCCGTTCGAACACGTCTCTCCGAGCGTGACGACCATGTCCGATCGGATCGTCGCACGCCATGCGTTGCAGAGCGACACGCCCGCGATCGTTGTCGGATCCGTGCGAGCCGTCACGCAGCGTCTCAGCCCGACTCCGGTGAACCCGATCGTTCTGGAAACCGCCGCAGACGTGGCATTCGAGGATGTGACCTGGGCGCTTGCAGAACTCGGATATCGGAGAACCGATCGCGTCGAGGGACGCGGCGAATTCGCCGTCCGCGGCGGAATCATCGACGTCTATCCGACTCATGCTCCGCAGCCGGTTCGCATCGACTTCTGGGGTGACACCATCGAGGAGATCCGACCGTTCGCCGTCTCCAACCAACGGTCGGCCGGCGCGGTCGGTGAGGTGGAGATCTACCCGGCGGCCGAGGTGCTCATCTCCGACGAGATGAAGGCACGGGCGGCCGAACTGATGGTGGACGCCGCCTGGGGGGCCGCCACGTGGGAACGCATCGCCGAGGGCATCCGATTCCAGGGGATCGAATCTTGGCTCCCGTGGCTGTCACCGCCGAAGACGATCCTCGACGACACCGACGCGATCGTCGTCCTGTTCGATCCCGTCAGAGCCAAGGATCGGTGCCGTGACCTGATCGGCGAAGAGGAGGACCTCGTGACGGCGCTGTCGGGAACCTGGGGGAAGGATGGTCCCGGGTCGGGAAGCCACCCGCCCCTCTACCTCCCCCTCGAACCCGGAAACGCCGTCGAAGTGCTCGAAGCGCCCCCGGTTGCGTCGGCACCCGGCGACGACGGCTACGAAATGCGAGGATTCGGGGCCGTCGCCGGCGACCCCGAGTCGGTAGCGTCGACCATCAACGGATGGACCGGACGCGGCATCGACGTGATCGTCGCCATGGACGGAAAAGCGGCGGCCGAACGGGTCTCGCGACTCCTCTCGGAAGCCGGCGCCGGGCTGCCGGTGCAGGATGCGCTGGACGAAGTGACGTCTGCGGTGCTCCCCGTCGGGATCCACCACGGCTTCGTGGCGCCGCAGCTCGAGGTCGCGGTCGTCGGAGAGCGTGAGGTCGCGGGGCGCCGTCGTTCCCACCGGACCGCACGACAGGGGACAGGGGAACGTCACGAAGAGGCGTACCGGGATCTGAACCCCGGCGACTACGTCGTCCACCATCATCACGGCGTCGGACGATTCGAGGGTCTGGTCCACCGCGACATGGCCGGCGCGGCGCGGGATTACCTGCTCGTCGAATACGCCGGCGGGGATCGGATCTACGTTCCGACCGACCAGCTTGCGGCCGTACGCCGGTACACAGGGGGAGAGACACCCCGGCTGTCCCGGATGGGTGGGACCGACTGGTCGCAGACTCGCAAGAAAGTCCGCAAGGCCGTCGCCGTGGTCGCAGAGGCCGTCGTCGATCTCCACCGGACCCGGGCTTCCGCCGCCGGTCACGCGTTCGAAGCCGACACGCCGTGGCAGCGGGAGTTCGAAGCCGCGTTTCCCTATGAGGAGACCCCCGACCAATTGACGGCGATCGCCGACGTGAAACAGGACATGGAGGTGGACGCGCCGATGGACCGGCTGGTCTTCGGCGACGTCGGGTTCGGCAAGACGGAGGTGGCGCTCCGTGCGATGTTCAAAGCCGTCCAGGACGGCAAGCAGGCCGCCCTCCTCGTCCCCACGACGCTCCTCGCCCAGCAGCACTACGCGACGATGGAGGAACGCTACCGCCCGTTCCCGATCCGGGTCGAAGTGCTCAGCCGGTTCCTCACCCACGCCCAGCAACGCAAGGTCGTAGCCGGACTCGCCGACGGATCGGTCGACATCGTCGTCGGCACGCACCGGCTCCTCTCAGCAGACGTCGAATTCAAAGACCTCGGGCTGCTCGTCATCGACGAGGAGCAGCGCTTCGGGGTCGGGGCGAAGGACAAGCTGAAGGCCCTCCGGTCATCGGTGGACGCGCTCACCCTCACCGCGACGCCGATTCCTCGCACGCTCGAGATGGCGCTCACCGGGATCCGGGAGGTCAGCCAGATCCGCACACCACCCGAGGATCGGCACCCGATCCTCACCTACGTTGGTCCCTACGACGAACGGGCCGTGTCCGCTGCGATCCGCAGGGAGATGCTGCGCGAGGGGCAGGTCTTCTACGTCCACAACCGGGTCCAATCGATCGACCACGCCGTTGCGAAGTTGCGTGAGCTCGTCCCGGACGCCCGGTACGCCGTCGCTCACGGGCAGATGAGCGAAGGCCAGCTCGAACAGGTCATGTACGACTTCTGGAATGGCGAATACGACGTACTCGTCGCCACCACGATCATCGAATCGGGGCTCGACCTTCCCCAGGTCAACACACTCATCATCGAACGAGCCGACCGGCTGGGGCTCGCCCAGCTTTACCAGCTGCGCGGCCGCGTTGGTAGATCCAACCAGCGGGCCTACGCCTATCTCTTCCACCCGCCGGAGGAACGGATCGGCGAGTCTGCCTATCGCCGTCTTGAAGCCATCGGCGAGTTCTCCGACCTCGGTTCAGGGTTCCAGCTCGCCATGCGGGACCTCGAGATCCGCGGTGCCGGCAGCATCCTCTCCGAAACCCAGTCGGGGCACATCGCCGCCGTCGGCTTCGATCTCTACACCGAGCTCGTCGCAGAGGCGGTCAACGAGTTGAAGGGCGAAACGACAAAGCGCACGGTCGAGAAGGAGATCCGCATCGATCTGCCGCTCGACGCCCGCCTCCCGGACGAGTACGTCCCGGACGCCGACGGCCGTCTCGAGGGGTACCGGCGCCTCGCGGCGGCGACGACGAACGGGGAGGTCGATGATGTGATCGCCGAGTGGGAGGATCGATACGGGCCGTTGCCTCCCGAGGCCGAGCGCCTCATCTCCGTTGCCCGGTTGCGTGTCGAGGCGCTCCGCATCGGTCTCGATGAGATCGTCCAGGTCAAGGCAGAGATCCGCATGACCCCCGTCGAGCTCCGTTCCTCGCAGGAGGTGCGTCTCGAACGCCTCCAACGCCGCGCCGTGCGGAGAGGCCCCACCCTCTTCATCACCGCCCCGAAAGAGCACATCGCCGAAACCCTCCTGGAGTTCCTCAGGAAAATGTGGCCCCCGGACTAACCCGTCCCCCGATCCTCAATCCACGGACTCTCTGAGCCACGGGACCGGTTCCCATTCTCCCCCACCGCCGAGGTGGGGGAGATGCCCGGAGGGCAGAGGGGGCCGCTCGGAGGCAGAAGAGCCATACGGAGAAGGGATGCAGCTACGGGTCCGTCGGGCAGCTCCCTCTGCGATCGAGCAACAGCTCGATCGCGTCTCCCCCACTGGCGTGGTGGAGACGGAGAACCGTCCGCCCTCTCGCCGTTTCTGTGAACCGCGGCATCGGCTGAAACGTCGACAGGGAAAGGGATTCTGCTCATTGGTCGGAGAGACACCGCGGATCCAGGCTGATAGGGAGGACGAGTTCGGAAAGCGCTGCAGCCTCGGAGATCGCACGCCGGAGTTAGCCGGGAAGGACCGTGAACAGCGCCAGCATGGCACTCGTCACGGCAATCCGGAGCCCGATGAACGCGGTCAGGGACGTGGTCGACGCCAACTGGTCTACCCGGTCCCGTCTGAGGGTCCAGCTTCTAGAGCCCTCAGCGTTGCAGGCGAATCCGACGATCACAACACCGGACCCGTGGGGACTCTGCGAGATTCGAGAAATATCTGAGAAATCTTTCGGATAGGGGCGGTTTTCGCGCGTTTCTGTCACACCCCCTCGGTACGTTGTCCATATGTTGCTGATGACCCGCCACCCGGATGTGATGAAGGAGGAGTTGCGTGAACTCGAGACGCAGATCTCTGAGCTGCGGCTCCGGCAGGCGGTGATCGTCAACGAACTGGACAAGGTCAACACGGCCGGCGCCGACGGTCACCGGTCGATGCCGGACTGGGTATCGTCGTGGCTCGATGTCGAGCATGCGGGTGCATCGGAGCTGGTGTCCGCGGCCCGTCTGATCGGCAAGTACCGTCCGATCAACTTCCGTCTTGCCGAAGGGCGAATCACCTTCGACCGCGCTCTGGCGACGATGCGACTTGCCGAGGTGGGAGCGGACGAGGCGACCGTGAGGCACTCCGAGTCTCTCGATCTCGCGGGAGTCCGACGTCTCACGGCCATGCAACGGCGGGTCGGACGCCGTGACGAGCGGGAGGTCGCTGCGGATCGGTTCCTGGCGGTGCAGCCGACGCTGGATGAGTCGGCGTACCGGGTCTCCGGCGTGCTTACCGGCACCGATGGGCGTCTCTTCGAACGGTCCCTGTACGAGCGTGCAGACGAGATGCGTCTCCTCCCGGGCGGAGAGGCTACGACCAGAGGCCAGCGTCAGGCCGATGCGCTCGTTGCGATGGCGATGGACTCACTCGATCGGAACCGGAGTGACGACGGCGCCTCCCCGGGTGCCCAGGTCAGCGTGTTCGTCGACCTCGATGAGGCGAACGGGACCGGCGGCGAATCCGGCTGCGCGATCGAGTACGGACCCAGGGTGGGGCCGAACACACTCGAAGAGTTGCTGTGCACCGGGTCCGTCCGGGTCGTCGGCCTGTCCGGGGGCAAGGCCATCGTGACATCCGAGGCGGCAAGAGCGATTCCGCCGGCTGTGCGGCGCCTGGTCGCTCACCGCGATGGAGGCTGCACCATCGGTGGATGCACCTCCCGGTACCGGCTCGAGCCGCATCACATCGTTCCACGGTCCCGGGGAGGAACGCACGACCCGGGGAATCTCGCCACGCTGTGCTGGTTACATCACCACATCGCCGTGCACCTACAGGGTTTCCACATCGATCCCGACTCGCCGCCGCTTCAACGTCGGCTGACCCGTGTACCGGCCGGACCCGACCCTCCTCGGAGAACGTAGGCGACGGGCCGGCGACCGGTCCCGAGTACCCTGCGCGCATGACACGATACGGGAGCATCGAAGGCGGTGGCACGAAGTTCGTGTGCGCCGTCGGAACCGGACCCGAAGATCTCGCGGCGACCATCACCTATCCGACAACCAACCCCGAAGAGACGCTCGGGCGCGCCATCGCGTTCTTCCACGAGCACGGCCCGCTCGACGCGATCGGGATCGCGACGTTCGGGCCGCTCGACCTCGACCCATCATCGACGACCTACGGTCATGTCCGCCGGACCCCGAAGCCTGGATGGTCCGGCACCGACGTGATCGGTGCCTTCTCCTCCTCGTTCGACGTACCGATCGGGTTCGACACGGACGTCAACGGCGCGGCCCTCGGCGAGCGGCGGTGGGGCGCCGGCAGAGGCCTCGACACCTTCATCTACATCACCGTCGGGACCGGCATCGGAGGAGGGGGCGTCATCGGCGGCGAACCCATGCACGGCCTCATCCATCCGGAGATGGGGCACCTCCGGCTTCCCCGCCATCCGGACGATCCATACGCCGGCCGATGTCCCTTCCACGGCGACTGCCTCGAAGGGGTTGCATCGGGACCCGCCATCGAAGATCGGTGGGGGGCGAGATCCGAGGACCTCGGTTCGAAGACCGAACGGGCTGTCGAATTCGAAGCGTTCAGCCTGGGATACGCCGTGGCGGACCTCGTTCTCGCTCTCTCGCCGGAACGAATCATCATCGGGGGAGGAGTGATGCACCTTCCCGGACTTCTCGAGGAGACCCGGTTGCGCATGCTCGAAGCCCTCGGTGGATACGTCGACTCGCCCGCCCTCGTCGACGGCGGCGAAGCCTTCCTCGTGGCGCCCGCACTCGGGAACCGGTCCGGCATTTCCGGTGGATTCGTGCTTGCAGAACGGGCCGTCGCCGGGTTGCGCCGATGACTCGATCGCACCCGTAGACTGAAGGTCCCCGACCCGGACAGAGAGATGCGATTCAGTACGAGAACACTGCTCCTCGCCGCCGCCGCGGCACTCGTTGCCGCAGCCTGCTCCAGCGCTTCGGTCGTTGCCACCGTCGACGGTTCGACGATCGACAACGCATCCGTCGTGAATCTGAGGACGAGCTTCATGGAAGGCTCCGACTACGACGGTGAGGCCTACCGGGGAGACCTGACGAACCTGATCTATCTCGAAGCGCAGAAGAATGCTGCGGAACAGGACTTCGGACTCACCGGACTCGACGATCCGGACGCGATCGCAGCGAAGATCGCAAACCCGACCGAAGAGGAAGCGCAGATCTTTGCGGCGGTGGCGGCGGCTCCCGATCGCACCGAGGCGACCGCCGATGCCGTGGCCGAGCAGCTCATCATTCGCGATGCGGTCCAGGCCGAACTCGTCAACGACGTCGAGTATCTCAAAGACATCTACGAGAATCGGTTCGAGATGCTCACGAACGTGTGCGCCCGGCACATTCTCGTGGAGACCGTCGAGGAGGCTGAGGCGGTCAAAGCCCGTCTCGAAGCCGGTGAGGACTTCGCAACGGTCGCCGATGAGCTGTCACTGGACACGTTCAGCCCCGGTGGGCAACTGGCCTGTCCCAGCGCCGCCGGTGACTTCGTTCCCGATTTCTCCACGGCCGTCGCTACGGCTCCGATCGGGGAGTTGACCGATCCGGTTCACTCGGAATTCGGATGGCACATCATCATGGTCGACGAGCGGACGGCCCCTGAGAGCATCGACGAGTTGATCGCCGATCCGATTCAGTATCTCCATCCGACACTCGTCAGCAATCTGTGGGTCGTATGGATCGACGATGCCGTCAAGAATGCGGACATCGATGTGGCGTCTCAGATCGGAACCTGGTCGTACGACTCCCACGGCATCCTGCCGCCCTCGGCGGGATGACCGGCTCCATCACGATTCTCGGGCTCGGTCCGGCCGGGCTCGACCGGCTCCGCGCAGCCGACCTCGAACGGCTCGTCGACCCGGCGGCGACGGTCCTGGTCCGCACCCTCGAACATCCCGCTGCAGAGGAACTGGCAGCGCTCCGCACGATCGTGACGTGCGACGACCTCTACGAAGCTGCGGATGACTTCGACGAGGTCTACAACGCCATCGTCAAGCGGGCCATGGACGTTGCAGGGTCGAGTGACATCGTCTACGCAGTCCCCGGCAGCGCCGTCGTCGGAGAGCGGACGGTTCCGCTCCTGGTGAAGAGCGCGGCATCCGCGGGCATTGCGTGCACGGTCATCCCGGGGGAGTCCTTCATCGATGCCGCCTGTGCGGTTGTGGGCGTCGACCCGATCGCCGACGGGCTCCAGATCCTCGATGCCCGGGGGCTCCCCGACCCCCTTCCGCTGCACCTGCCGTCGTTCATCACACAGATCGACACTCCTCTCGTTGCCGGCGACGTTGCCCTGACGCTCGGGCGAACGTTGCCGGACTCGTTCGAAGTGACGATGCTCGACCGCGTCGGCGACGACGATGCGACGAGCATCACTATGACGCTCGGCGACCTTCCACGGGCCGCAACCGGCCCCAGATCGACGCTCTACGTCCCGCCTGCGGATGCAGGATGGCTCGGGCTCGTTGCGACGAACCGAATCCTGCGAATCGAATGCCCGTGGGATGCGGAGCAGACACACCACACGCTCGCCAGCCATCTGATCGAGGAGACCTATGAGACGGTCGACGCGATCGGAGCTCTCCCGGTCGATGCTCCGGGTGGGGAACCGGACCCGGGCGCCTATGCGGACCTCGAAGAAGAACTCGGGGACCTTCTGCTCCAGGTCGTGTTCCACGCGAATCTCGCCGCGGAGGCGGGAGCCTTCGACATCGACGAAGTTGCAGAAGGGATTCGTCGCAAGATCGTGCACCGCCATCCGCACGTCTTCGGCGACGTCGTCGCGGAAGAAGTGGATGAGGTGCTCGCCAACTGGGAAGAGTTGAAGAACGTGGAGAAGGGCCGGGAGTCGCTCATGGATGACATCCCGGCCGCCCTCCCCGGCATGGCCAGGGCCGAGAAGATCCAGCGGCGTGTCGCGACCGTTGGCTTCGACTGGCCCGAGGACGAACCGGTCTTCGACAAGGTGCTCGAAGAGTTGGATGAGTTGCGCACCGTGCGCGGCGATCGTGAACGAGCGACCGGTGAACTCGGCGATCTGCTGTTCACCGTTGTGAACCTCGCTCGGCATCTCGACATCGACCCGGAGATCGCCCTCTCCCGTGCGAACGACGTATTCGCGGCCCGGTTCCGTGCCATGGAAGGTGCCGCCCGCAGTACCGGAACCCGGCTCAGGGATCTCGACGACCGCTCGCTCGAACAACTCTGGGACGCCGCGAAGATCGAAGTATCCACAACCGACGACCGATCGTCGTTTACCCTCGAACCCGAAAGGAACGAACCATGACGCTCATCGAACTGATCAATGCCCGCGAGGTCCTCGACTCGCGCGGGAACCCGACCGTCGAGGCCGAAGTGACGCTCTCCGGCGGTGCGACGGGGTGGGCGATCGTACCGTCCGGCGCATCTACCGGCGTATCGGAAGCCGTGGAACTTCGAGACGGCGGCGAACGCTTCGACGGCAAGGGCGTTCTGCAGGCCGTTGCAAACGTGAACGACCGGATCGCTCCCGCACTCTTCGGCATCGACGCCACCCGGCAGGAGCACATCGATCAGATCATGATCGACCTGGACGGAACGCCGAACAAGGCGAACCTCGGTGCGAACGCCATCCTCGCGGTTTCGCTCGCCGTGTCCCGTGCCGCGGCCAACGCGGTGGGCCTCCCCCTCTACCGCTATCTCGGCGGAACGGCCGGCCGCCTCCTCCCGACGCCGTGCTTCAACGTCCTCAACGGCGGTGCGCACGCAGCGAACTCGGTCGACGTGCAGGAATTCATGCTGGTACCCGGTGGACTGCCGTCGTACCACGACGCACTGCGGGCAGGCGTCGAGACGTACCATGCCCTCAAGAAGGTCCTCACCGGGCGGGGTCTGCCGACGAACGTCGGTGACGAGGGCGGATTCGCCCCCGACCTCCCGGACGATCGTGCCGTTCTCGACATCATCGTCGAAGCGATCGAAGCAGCCGGCTACAAGCCGGGGGAGGAGATTTCGATCGCCCTCGACGTGGCCGCATCCGAACTCTATGAAGACGGCCGGTACCGGCTCTCCGGAGCGCATCTCTCTGCAGCAGAGATGGTCGATCACCTTGCCGGACTCGTCGATGACTACCCGATCGTGTTGATCGAAGACGGCCTCGATGAAGGTGACTGGGAAGGATGGGATCTGTTGACCCGCCGTCTGGGGGATCGCATCCGACTCGTCGGAGATGACTTGCTCGTCACCAACGAGACGTTCCTGCTCAAAGCGATCGACCTGAACGTGGCGAACGCCATCCTGATCAAGCTGAACCAGATCGGATCGCTCTCCGAGACACTGCACACGATGAACACGGCGGCCGTCAACAGTTACGGGCGGATGGTGAGCCACCGCTCCGGTGAGACCCCCGATCCGTACATCGCTCACCTCGCGGTTGCAACCAACGCGGGGATGATCAAGACCGGCGCACCGGCACGTGGCGAGCGGACGTCGAAGTACAACGAACTGCTGCGAATTGAAGAGGATCTCGGCGATTCGGCGCGCTACGCCGGATGGGCGCCGTTCAAGGTGGGTTGATGACCGACACGCTCGAGAAGACGACGAAGGCCGAGCCCCTCCGCAAACAGCGGTGGGGCTGGGTGCTCGCCGTGCTTCTGCTCGGGGCTCTGGCACTCACGGTCTCCGGGATTCTGCCGTTCCGCGAGATGGTGTCGCAGCAGAGGCAGATCGATCGGGCCCACGAGCAACTCTCCGCCCTCGAAGATGAGAACGCAACGTTGACCGAGGACATCGAGATGCTCGGGACCGATGCCGAGATCGAACGGATCGCGCGCGAACAGTACGGACTGGTTCGTCCGGGCGAGATCGCCTACGTCGTCGTGACACCGGAGGAGTCTGTCGTCGTGACCGTGCCGTCGAATGACTCGATCGTTCGGTCGGATCAGCGTCCCTGGTGGAGGCGAGTCTGGGATTTCGTAGCGGGGACCGACGTGCAACCGGATGGATGACCGGAGCATTGTCGAGGCGCAGATCGGACGGCCGCCCCGGTCTCCGATCGTCGTAGCCGCACGCTGCCATCTCGGCCTCCCGACGGTGATCACCGTTCCACCGATCCTCGACGACGGGACGCCCTTTCCGACGCTCTACTGGTTGACCTGTCCGCTTGCATCGAAACGGATCGGACGGATCGAGGCGACCGGTGGCGTGCGTCGAGCAGAGCATCTCATCGCCGAGGATGACGAGTTTGCGAGACGCCATGAGGCAGCCGCAGCGCGATATGCCTCGACCAGGGATGAAATGCTCCCGGCGGATCACACCGGACCCGCACCCACCGGGGGAGTCGGCGGTGCGGGTGCCGGCGTGAAATGCCTTCACGCTCACTATGCGGACACCGCGGTCGGCAACGACAACCCGGTGGGCGATTGGGTCGCCCGTCAGATCGAGCCGTTGGACTGCACGTTGCCGTGCATCGCCGACGGTGAGGACGGCTCGACCGACCGGAACCCAGACTGGTTCGAACCGCGATGACGGTCGGGGCGGTCGACATAGGGACGAACTCGATGCGCCTCCTGATCATCGACGGCGGGGTCGAGATCGCTCGGGAGGTCGAAGTGACGGGTCTCGGGTTCGGTGTCGACGCCACGGGCCACTTTGTCGAGGAACGGGTTCAAGCCACACTGGCTGTGTTACACCGGTACGGCGAGATGATGGATCGGCACAAGGCCGATCTGAGACGAGCCGTCGCCACATCCGCGACGAGAGACGCGGCGGAGGGACCGGAATTCATCGAGCGTGCCGCTGCGGCGCTCGGCGTCCGTCCGCAGATCATCACGGGTCCGGAGGAGGCAGCGTTGTCGTTCAGCGGGGCCACGAGCGGTCGCGGCGGGCCTGCCCTCGTCATCGATATCGGTGGTGGATCGACCGAGTTCGTATACGGCGAGAACGGTCGGGTGCGGTACGCCACCAGTATCGACATGGGATCGGTTCGCCTGACCGAGCGGTCTCTTCCATCGAGACCCGCCCGGTCGCATGAAGTGAAGGCAGCCCGTGAAGCCGTGGCTGAGGCTTTCGCCGGAGTGGAAGTTCCCGCGTCTGCTCCGTCCGCGCTGGGCGTGGCCGGCACGTTCACGAGCCTTGCAGCGATCGCTCTCGATCTCCCCGCGTACGACCGGGATCGGGTCGACGGGACCACTCTGACGATCGATCAGATCCGGGGGATGATCGCTCGTCTCGCACCGATGACGATCGAGGAGACGGAGACCATCCCGTCGCTCGACCCGAAACGAGCACCGGTTCTCCTGGCAGGTGCCATCGTCGCCGAGGGCTCTCTTGCGTCACTTGGCATCACGGAGATCACCGTCAGCGAACACGACCTGCTCGACGGTCTGGCTCGAGCCTGAAGCTCAGTCGTCTTCCTTCAAACTCGCAACGACCTGATCGGCCATGTTCGACGGCATCTCCTGATAGTGATCGTGGGCGGCCTTGAACCGTCCCCACCCCTGGGTGATGGAGCGAAGATCGATCGCGTAGCTCATGATCTCGGACGTCGGGACGAGCGCGGTGATCTGCTGCTTACCGCCCGGTGCAGCCTCGGTGCCTTGCAACTGGCCGCGCCGTGAGGAGAGATCGCCCATCACGTCGCCCTGGTACTCGGCAGGCACGGTCACGACCACCCGCGAGATGGGTTCGAGCAGGACGGGGCCGGCCTTTTCCATGGCGGCCTTGAACCCGAGACGTCCGGCCATCTTGAAGCTCATCTCGGACGAATCGACCGAGTGGTACTTCCCGTCGTAGACGGCGACCTGGACATCGACCACCGGGAATCCACGCACACCGCTGTCGGCCATCGTTTCGGTGATGCCCTTCTCAACGGCAGGTATGAACTGGCGCGGAATGGAGCCACCTTTGATCTCGTCGACGAACTTGAAGCCTTCTCCTCTCGGGAGGGGCGAAACGCGGAGGAAGCACACGCCGTACTGGCCGTGGCCACCCGTCTGCTTCTTGTACTTCCCCTCGGCCTCCGACGTGCGTGAGATCGTCTCGCGATACGGCACCCGCACCGTCGAGGTATCGACCGCTACGCCGAACTTCCGTTCAAGCCGCTCGAGCGTGATCGTGAGGTGGGTCTCGCCCATGCCCCACAGAAGTGTCTGTTTGGTCTCGCTGTTGCGTTCGAGACGGAGCGCCGGATCCTCTGCGAGGATGCGCCGAAGGGCGTTCGCGAGTTTGTCCTCGTCGGCTTGCGTCTTGGCCGTCACCGCCGTAGCGAGTACCGGTTCGGGCCGATCGACGCGGGGAAGCCGTACGGGCTTGTTCTTCGGGGCGAGGGTGTCGCCGGTGCTCGTATCGCTGAGTTTCGCGACGGCGACGATGTCGCCGGCGGGGGCTGCATCGACGAGTTCGGTTTCCTTGCCGATCATCGTGGCGATCTTCGCGAGCTTCTCATCGGACCCGGATCGGCTGTTCGACAGAACAGTCTCGGGCTTCAGCGTTCCCGAACGGATCCGCATCAGCGAGATCTGGCCGACGTACGGGTCGGCGATGGTCTTGAAGACGAACGCGAGGGGATCCGCGGTCTCATCCGATGGGATCTCCACGGTCTGGTCACCTGCGGTGACGGTCATCGGCGGTCGCTTGTTCGGCGCCGGACCGAGTTCGGTGATGAAGTCTGCGAGTCGGTCGACGGCGATCGGCCCCGTGGCGGAGCCGCATACAAC
>JANTHO010000022.1 GCA_024762335.1 Acidimicrobiia bacterium
TGAACTCGATCTGCATCGCGTCGAGGCCGGCGTATTCCGCACGAATCCTGCATCGGCCCGGGTCGCAGACAAGTCCGGAATGGTCTTGGAGGGGATTTCCCGAGATGCCTATTGCAAGGCGGGGAGTTGCATCGACCGCCTCTCCTACGGCCTGGCCCGTTCCGGACACGGCCGAACCAGGTGACGGCGAAGCGGCGGTCCGCTACGACCGACTCGCCTTCCACTCCTTCTTCCGGCGCTTGAGGTCGGCGCGGTCTTCTGCGTTCTCGATCTCCGAGATGTTCGGCCAGTCCGGCATGTGGCGTTCCCAACCAACCGGCCGCACACCGAAGCGGCGTGCCAACACGGCCAGGTACACGCGGGCCTTGTACTCGCCGAAGCCCGGCATAGCCATGAGACTGTCCATCAACTCATCCGCGTCGGCAACGCCGGCCCAGAGCGCCGTCGTGTCGCCGTCGTAGTCGTCGGTGATGTGGGCTGCGACGGCTTGTACCCGCTTTGCCATGTTGCCGGGGAAGCGGTGGACTGCCGGTTTCTCCTTGAACGCCTTCTCGAGATCGTCGGGCGCCATGAGAGCGATAGCCGAGGGATCGAGACTACCGACCCGGTCCCGGATGCGCCGGGGACCGAGAAACGCCGTCTCGACGGGAACCTGTTGATAGAGAACGATTCCGATGAGGAGTGAGAACGGGTCGTTCTCCAGAAGCTCGTTGGCCGCGTCGTCGTCTGTGTAGAAGAGCGTATTCGTCATGGGGTCCTTCCTGCGTCTACCGGGAACCGTAGCGGTGTTGGTGGACGACGGTAGGGTGCGGTGGTTGCAAGGAGGCGCTGTGACCGAAAAGATCTATTCAACCCGGGCGTACGAGCGCTCGATGACGGCAACCGTGCTCGACGTCGATACGGAAGCGGGGGCGGTGCTCCTGGATCGAACCGTGTTTTATCCGGGTGGCGGCGGCCAACCCCACGATCTCGGCAGCATCTCTACAGGTTCCGATCGTTACGACGTCGTGAAGGTCACGCAGGACGACCGGGGCGTGTGGCATTGGATCGATGGACAACTCCCGGCACCGGGCGCCGAGGTCGTCGGTGAACTCGACTGGGAGCGCCGCCATCTCCTGATGAGGACCCACACGGCAATGCACACGCTGTGCGGTGTCATCTGGAACCGATTCGAAAGTCCTGTGACCGGTGGGAACATGACACCGGGGGAGGGGCGCCTCGATTTCGAGATTCCCCAATGGACGCAGGAGGACCGTCCCGAGGTGGAAGCCGAGTTCAACAGACAACTCGCCATGGACTACCCGATCGAGGTGTCATTCCTCGACCGTGCCGATGCCGACAGGGACCCCAGCCTGATCAGAACCAAGGTGAGCCTGTTGCCGCCATCCCTGACGGTCGTGCGCGTCATCGACATCGTCGGACTGGATCGACAGGCCGACGGTGGGACGCATGTAGCGTCAACCGCGGAAGTGGGCACGGTTCGCATCACGAAGGCTGAATCCAAAGGAAAGGGCTTCCGCCGAATCCGGTTCGCAATCGACCAAGCACCGACGGCCGGCTGATCCTACGCCGGGGTCGCCCTCGAATTCATCCTCAACTCGACGATGAGACCTTCGAAGAACCGGCGCAACGCAGATTCCGCGATCCGATGCATCGCAACGCGATCGACCACCGCCCCGATTCTCCCCAGAGGTGGTTTGTACGACGCCAGCAGCGACACCATGGTGCGACGCTCATCGATCGGTTCGATCTCCAGATCAGCCGTGACGACGGGGTAGATATCCTCGTGATCCAGCGGTTCCCATGAGAGATGGATCCGCCCCATCGGCAGCGCCCCGGGGACAGGCACATAGTCGGCGACACGGAAACAGACCTCTTTGACGAGATGCACGCCCGCCACGTCGAGGTCCACATGGGTGTCACCTTCGTTCAGCCAGGTGACACCGACCCGTCGCGGAGCGTCGAGCGCGGGCACCGAACGTTCGGTCAGGAGGCGGCGAACCTCGGCGAACGGAATGCCTACGGCCTTGTACAGTTGAACGTACTGCTCGTGCATCAATGACATGGAACCACCGATTGTCCGTTCGTCGTAGGGGCAAGGGACCCTCTTCGCGTGGGACCTTCGGCAGAGAAGCGGTGAGGGGATATCGCTCGGCGTACTCCGAGTCATGAGTGTCGCACTTGAGACACTCTGGGGAACACCGCGT
This sequence comes from Acidimicrobiia bacterium, assembly GCA_024762335.1. Classification (GTDB taxonomy): domain Bacteria; phylum Actinomycetota; class Acidimicrobiia; order Spongiisociales; family UBA5794; genus JAHEEL01. The sequence goes on from JANTHO010000022.1 coordinate 2,208, forward strand.
CCGTCAGATCGTTGAGATGACTATGAAGAGAGCACATCTCGTGGCGTTCGGTCTTGCATTCACTCTTGTACTCGCCGCGTGCGCAGGAATCGCTTCCGAAGCGGAGACCGCCGCACCGGAACCAACCGTAGAGACCGACGCCGGCGCTCCTGCTCCCGAAACCGAGTTCGTCTACTTCGACGGCACACAGGGTTCGCTCAACGACTACGCCGGAACGCCCCTGGTTGTGAACTTCTGGGCCTCCTGGTGTCCTTCCTGTGTGGCCGAGATGGCTTCTGCATTCCGACCCGTCCAGGAGCGACTCCAGGGAGAGGTCGCGTTCCTCGGCATGAACCTCCAGGACGAGCGGGCGGCGGCTCTGCGAATGGTCGACGAGACCGGCGTACTCTTCGACCTGGCGGAAGATCCGCAGGGTGACCTGTACGTGGAACTCGGCGGCATTGGAATGCCATACACCGTCTTCATCGATGAGAACGGCACCATCGTCGACGAACACAACGGTCCTCTGGACGATGCCCAGCTTGCCGACAAGATCGCGGAAGCGTTCGGCCCATGATCGACGCGCCGCTTGCTCTCGCGTTCGCAGCAGGACTCGTGGCAACGGTCAACCCATGCGGCTTCGCGATGCTCCCCGCATACCTGTCGTACTTCATGGGGATCGAGGAAGAAGACCGAACGACCGGGACGGCCGTGAGAACGGCCCTCGCCGTCGGATCGGTCGTCTCGCTCGGCTTCCTCCTCGTCTTCGGACTGACCGGGATTCTCATCACCGCGGGATTCCGGATCGTCATCGACCTCATTCCCTGGGTCGCCATCGTCGTGGGGTTCGGTGTGATCGCCCTCGGCATCGCCCTACTGCGAGGCGACGAGATGACGGTCGGTCTGCCCAAGGTACAGCGAGCTTCTTCTGGAAGGGGATACCGCTCGGTGTTCCTGTTCGGCGTGTCGTACGCGGTTGCTTCGCTTTCCTGCACGCTGCCGGTATACCTGACCGTCGTCGCCACACAGGTCACTCGCGGATCTTTCGTCTCCGGCGTCGCGACCTTCCTCGCATACGGAACGGGCATGGCGATCGTCTTGGTTGCGGTCACTGTGGCACTCGCCATCGGCAAGCGTTCCCTTGTGACATGGCTGCGGGACTCTGCCCGCTACATCAGCAGAGTCTCCGGCTTGATCCTCATCGCCGCCGGGTTATACATCGTTTGGTTCTGGTTCATCAGCCTCACGTCCGGGGCTCAAACGCTCAGTGGAGGTGGGGGTGTGTTCGGATTCGTCGAGTATCTCTCTCAGACGGCGCAGAACACGATCGCCAACGCTCCGCTGCAGTGGGGCCTCGGATTCGTCGGGGTGATCGCTCTGGGTAGCGCCGTAATCCTGTACAGCCGGTACGCCGGCCGGAAGCGGTCGATCCCAGTCGTCTCCGTCGATGAGTGACCGAACACAAGCCACCCTGTCTCGTGGCGTCGAGCAGCGGCGGGCATTGATCGGGATCGCCGCATCGCAACTCCTCGTCCTCACCCTGTGGTTCTCGGCGGCGGCCGTGGCCCCGCAGCTACGAGCCCAGTGGGGGCTGACGGTCGGGCAGGCTGCCTGGCTCACGCTCGCGGTGCAGATCGGTTTCGTAACCGGGGCCCTGACGATCGCCGTTACTGGACTGGCGGACTCGGTTGCATCCCGGAAACTGTTCGCAATCGCAGCGGCGGCCGGTGCCGTCTCGAATGCGGCGATGATCTTCGTCTCGGCAGACTCCGTTCCCGTGGCGTTCGCCTTACGAGCGTTGACGGGCGTCGCTCTCGCCGGTGTCTACCCCAGTGGCATGAAGGCCATGGCCGGCTGGTTCAGGCGGGGGCGTGGCATGGCACTCGGCGTCCTGCTGGGAGCACTCACGGTCGGAAGCGCCGGGCCACATCTCATTCGCGGAATCGGCCTGGAGTGGCAAGGCGTCATTCTCGGCGCCTCCGGGCTCAGTCTCATCGGAGCGTTCGTCATGATCTCCGCCGTCTCCGACGGTCCGTATGAGGTAGCGCCATCGTCGTTTTCGCTGCGGCACATCGGAGCGGCGGTCCGCAACCGCGGCGTGCGGCTGTCGACCTACGGATATCTCGGGCACATGTGGGAGCTCTATGCGATGTGGACGTGGACGGCCGCATTCCTTGCTGCGAGCGCCGCTGAGAGCGGCAGCGGCGACGGATGGGTCCCCGTCGCAACGTTTGCGATCATCGCAATTGGAGGTCCTGCCTCATACCTCGCGGGACGGCTCGCCGATCGTCACGGCCGAACGTTGGTGGCCGGAGGTGCGATGGCGATCTCAGGGGCATCGGCCATCGCCACGGTTCTCGTGTTCGGCCGCTCGCCGTTCCTCGTTGTTCCCTTGTTTCTCGTCTGGGGAGCATCCGTTGTCGCCGACTCGGCGCAGTTCTCGACGATGGTCACGGAAACGGCGAGGGACGACCGGCGCGGCACGGCATTGACGCTGCAGACGGCCCTCGGTTTCGTCCTCACGCTCGTCACGATCCGCGGTGTACCGATCATCGCCGACACATTCGGCTGGCGATGGGCGTTTCCCTGGTTAGCGATCGGGCCGGTGCTCGGCATCTTCGCAATGGTTGCTCTCCGAAAGTCGAGTGCGGCGCGCCACCTCGCCGGCGGTCTTGGCTAGCCCCATGTGCTCTGCGAACCCAGGGCTCGCACGCGCCATAGAGGCGCGCTCGGCCTCACAGTTCGCCGCAACCGCACGGTACTCCTCACCAGTAGAATCGGTTCAATGCCCACGGACGCTGTTGCGACGACTGAAATCAGTAAGCGCTACGGGGAGACGCTTGCTCTCGACTCGGTGACGCTCACCGTGCCCGCGGGATCCGTGTACGGATTGGTCGGACCCAACGGGGCCGGCAAGACGACCCTGTTGGGCATTCTCGCCCATCTCCGTAGGCCCACGCGGGGCGCATTCGAGGTGAAGGCAAGCCAGGTCGGTGTGCTTCCCGACACGCCACGATTCGACCCGTGGATGACGGCCCGAGAGGTCGTGGAGCTCTCAAGGGCGCTCAACGCTCCGGATGCCTTACCTTCGGCTGCGGAGAATGTTCTCGAGCAGACGGGGCTTTCGCAGGTCTCCGACCGGAGAGTCGGGGGATTCTCGCGCGGGATGCTCCAGCGGCTCGGCTTGGCTGCTGCGGTCATCGGGGGACCCGACCTGCTCCTTCTGGACGAGCCGGCGGCGGCTCTGGATCCCGCGGGGAGGCGCGAGGTGTTGGACATGGTGGCGGCCCTACGCGGAGAATCCACGGTCGTGTTCTCCAGCCACATTCTCGATGACGTGCAACAGGTGTGCGACACGGTCGGAATCCTGAACAAGGGCTCTCTCGTCTACGAGGGGACGCTCGACGACCTTGTTCGCGGGTCCGACAAGGAGCCGGCATACCGCATCACCGTGCGTGGAGACGCCGCTGAAGTTACCCAACTGCTCAGGTCTTGTGACTGGGCACGCTCCGTCGAGGTCGAAGGCGACGTGATCACCGTCACGGCCGGAAGCACCGTCGTGATGGAACGTGAGCTCGTTCCGTGTCTTTCCCGCTCCCAAGCACCCATCGTATCCGTCGTTCCAGTGGAGCGGAGCCTGGAGGACGTCTTCCTCGAGGTGACCCGATGAGCCTGTGGCGGCTCGAGTGGCTCCGACTGGTCCGGACACACCGGATCTGGATCCTGTTGGGGATCTTCACGTTCTTCGGTGCTCTCGGACCGCTGACGGCGAAGTATCTTCCGGAGATCGTCGACCGTCTCGGTGCGGGTGCTGAGGTTGCCATTCCGCCGGCGACTCCCGAGCTCGCGATGGCCCAGTATTCGGGGAATGTCGTGCAGATCGGTTTGCTCGCCGTGGTGTTCATCGCCGCAGCCGCACTCGCTTTCGACTCGAAACCGGAGATGTCCGTATTCCTGAGAACCCGGGCGTCGATTCGCTCGATCCTCCGTCCACGCTACATCGTCAACATGGTCGCGGCCGCGGGCGCAGCCTTCGCCGGCTCTGCGGTGGCATTCATCGGAACGGCGATCTTGATCACCTCTCCGAACACCGTGGACACGATCTTGGGATCGCTCATGCTCGCCCTCTACTTCGTGTTCGCTGTGGCCGTCACAGGACTCGTTGCTTCACTTGTCAGGGGCGTCCCGGCAACGGCCCTGCTCTCGATCGGCGTGTTGATCACGCTCGGCTTGTTGGGGCTCATTCCGGTCGTGAAGCCGTGGCTGCCGTCGGAGCTGGTGGGTGCGTTCGATGGATTGGTTGCCGGCACCGGATTCATCTACGGGCGGGCCGTGGCCTCGACGGTGGTCGTCGCGATCGTTTCGGTGGCGGTGAGTGTGCTGTTGATGGGACGTCGCGAGATCTGAACCGTCGGCCGGCTCAGAATCTCGTCGTCACCCGTCGGTGGGCACCGCTGTGAGCCCGAGCTCTTCGATGGCCCGCTCTTTCAGCTTGAATTTCTGGATCTTGCCGGTGACCGTCATCGGGAATTCCCCGGTGAAGCGAACGTACTTCGGAACTTTGAAGTGTGCGATGCGGCCCTTGCAGTAGTCGACGATGTCCTCCTCGGTGAGGACTGCGCCGTCTCGCTTCTGAACCCACGCCATGATCTGTTCGCCGAATCGCGCATCGGGAACGCCGATGACCTGTGCATCGACGATATCCGGGTGCGTGAAGAGGTACTCCTCGATCTCCCGCGGGTACACGTTCTCACCGCCGCGAATGATCATGTCCTTGAGTCGACCCACGATCTTGACATACCCGTCCGCGTCCATGACCGCGAGATCGCCCGTGTGCATCCACCCGTCGGCATCGATCGCTTCTGCTGTTCGGCCCGGATCGTTCCAGTAGCCCTCCATCACGGAGTAGCCCCGAGCGCAGAATTCGCCGGACGTCCCGACCGGCGTCGTCTCTCCCGTGTCGGCATCGACGATCTTGATCTCGACGTGCGGGTGGGCGGTGCCGACGGTGGAGACCCGTCGATCGACCGAGTCGTCCGGGAGCGTCTGGGTCGCGACGGGGGAGAGCTCCGTCATCCCGTACGCGATCGTCACCTCCGACATATGTAGGGTCGAGATGACACGTTTCATGATCTCGATCGGACAGGGCGCCCCAGCCATCACCCCCGTGCGAAGCGTCGAAACGTCCCGCTTGGTGAGACCGTCATGCTCGAGCGTAGCGATGAACATCGTTGGCACCCCGTAGAGGCTCGTGCACGCCTCGGCTTCGACGGCCTCCAGGACCGCCCCCGCGTCGAAGCCGGGGGAGGGAACGACCATCGCAGCACCATGCGTTGTGCATGCGAGGTTGCCGATCACCATCCCGAAGCAGTGGTAGAACGGTACGGGGATACAGACACGGTCACGTTCGGTGTATCCGAGGGTCTCTCCGCAGAAGAATCCGTTGTTGAGAATGTTGCGGTGGGTGAGGGTCGCTCCCTTCGGAAACCCCGTGGTGCCCGACGTGTACTGGATGTTGATCGGTTGATCGGCGTGCAGGAGCGACTCGCGCTGCCACAGTTCCTCGTCGGGAACCGCCTCTCCGGCGTCGAACAGTTCGTTCCACTCGGGGGAGTCGAGGAAGATCGTGCGTTCCAGTCCCGGGGTCTTGCCTGCGATTTCACTAACCATCGCGCGATAGTCCGATGTGAGATAGGAGGGAGCCGAGATGAGGAAGCGGCATCCGGACTGGTTCAGGACGTACTCGAGTTCGGAGGTCCGGTAGGCGGGGTTGATGTTGACGAGAATCGCCCCGATCTTCGCGGTGGCGTACTGAACGGCGACCCACTCTGCGTTGTTGGGGCTCCAGATGCCGACCCGGTCGCCGAGTCCAACACCGAGTCTGAGAAACGCCTTTGCCAGCCGGTCGGTCGCCTCGTCGAATTCCTGATACGTACAGCGAATGCCCTGGTGCCGGACGATCAACGCGTCGTGGTCCGGGAACCGGGCGGTTGTGTGTTCGAGATTCTCTCCGATTGTCTCGGAGAGGAGCGGCGTCTCCGTCGGTCCCACGGCGTACGAGTGCTTCATGACCTTCCTTTCCACTGGTGGCAGCGTACGGGAGCCGCATCCGGCCGACCAGGGACAAGGGTCACATCACGGAACGGGGTCGACGACCTCGATGAGCTGCTCTATGAGCCGGGCGCCGATCGAGCCGGGTCGGACCGGGTCGCGCGTGATCGCATGGACCATTACTTCATGGACGGGTTCCACGATCTCGACATCGTCCATGTCGTCTGCGCAACCGAGGGGGAGGTACACGGAGAATCCCTCCCGCAGGAGACGCTTGGAGACACCACCGCCAGCCGCTTCGAAGCTCGGTCCGGACGGCTCATGTCCGGCCACGCCGGTCAAAATGGCCCGCTCCCAGGAACCGGCCGGAGGCAGGGCGAGGAGTTCCGAACGGAGGCCGTCTTCTGGCTGGTGGAGAGCGAATCGGATCCGTCGAACGGGGGTGCTGTGTGCCCATTCCGGGATCTGATCGCCAAGCGCCGGCACGACGACGATATCGAGCGTTCGCACACGCAGAGCGACCATGAGTTCATCGGCCGTGGAGGCTTCAAGATGGTCGAGTCCGTTGATGCCACTCGCGAGGCTTCGAATCGCCGGTGCGATGAGCATCAGCAACTCCGGTGTTGTGCCGACTGCCAGGGAACTGTCGGTATCGACGGCCCTGAGTTCGTGCAGGGCCTGATCGATCTCGTGCAGCGCGTGGACGGCGTGGGGGTAGAGGCGTTCCCCGGCCGGGGTAGGGGAGAGGCCGGTCTTCGTGCGTTCGAAGAGCAGAACACCGAGCCGATCCTCGAGTGTCTTCAGTGCCCGGCTCACCGTCGGCTGTGACAGAAGCAGAGTGTCGGCCGCATCGGTGACAGATCGTTCCCGATAGACCTCGGCGAAGACCCTCAACTGTCGCGTTGAGATGCTCGGTCGCTGGAGCCTGAGCTCTTCGGCGCGTTGGAATTCTTCAGCGGCTGCGTCGACGGTCATTCGATCTTGCTATTGATCATTGCGGATCATGCATATTACAGACTCGAACGAATCCCGTACGGTGCCACCGCTATCGACGGAACTGGGAGGAGTTTTCCGTGGCAAACACAACCATCAAACCGCGCATGTCGGCGTGGGAACGGCTCACCAGACGGCAATGGTCGTTCCTGGCGGCCGGTCTCGTCTTCGGTGTCGCGCAGATCATCTACATGCTCACACTGTGGATCCACAGTGTGCAGGGCGGAAAGGACGCACATCTCAAGCCGATCACGGTGACTACGGACCTGGGAAAGATGTTCCGCGGACTCGAAGTCGCGTTCGACAATCTGTTCGGGATTCAAACCTCGCTCTACGGCAACTGGGATGTTGTCAACGGCGTTGCCCATCCGTCGACGGGCGGCGCATTCGTCCCCGGTATCGGCTGGCCGATCGTCGGCATGATGATCGGCGGGTTGATCGTCGCCCTTGCCGAGCGCGAGCATCGTTCGTGGGTGAAATACCCGCTTCGGCTCCTCGGTATCTCGTTCCTTGGCGGCATGATCTTCTCGTACGGAACACGACTTGCCGGTGGATGTACCCTGAACCACCTCCTCGGTGGCATTCCGATGATGAACGTCCACTCCACCGTCACGGTCATCTTCATGGCGATTGGCGGGGCAACCGCCTTCTTCGTAATGACGAAGTTCGGTGTCGGACAGTTCTTCAAGCATCAAGAGACGAAGTCCTACTGTGAAGCCACCGACACCGGTGAATGCCCGGCGTACGACCCGACCTACGTCTGGTATAAGAACCCGTGGTACTGGCTGGGTGCCGCCTTCTCACTGTTCCTCGTGTTCGTCGCCTTCTACGGCGGCTTCTTCAACCCTGAGGGATTGCAGCACATAGCGGACGGCGACATCATCGCCTTTTCGAAGTCCGTCTCCGCCAAGGGATGGCTCTATGTCCTCGGCACGTTGTTCGCCGGCATCGTCGGTGGTATCGGCATGGCGAAGAGCGGATTCGGTACGGAGTGTGCCCTCGTCAGCGTCGAGGTCGCGGGCAGCATGACGAAGAGCGACAGCAAGTACGCGAAGCTGGGCATTCCGCGCATCACCCGCACCCTCATGCGCGGCTACCTGCCGATCATCGGGCTGGCCGCATCATGGGTTCTCACCGCCGGATTCATCTGGGTCGGCTGGAACATGGGTGCGTCGCCCGGATTCGAAGGCAGCCTGAAGTACCACCTGACGGCGGGATCGATCATCGGCGGCTTCCTGCTCGGCCTCGGCGCGGTGCTGCTCATCGGCTGTGAGATCCGGTCCTACATGCGGATCGGCATGGGCTACTTGAACACGCTCATCGGGTTCATCGGCTTCGCCATCGGCTACCTGCCATTCACCCTGTTCTACAAGGGGCACATCTCGTTCCTTGAGAACACGGTGATCACCGAAACCGACAAGTGGTATCAGTTCGTCACCGACTCGATCGCTACACAGAAGATCATCTATCTCATCTGGGTCTTGATCCTGGCGGCGTTCCTGTTCTGGCTCATCCGTCTCGGTTCCCGGAATACCGGCGTCACGCAGAAGGAACTCCGGAGACTCAGCACGGAAGATCTGCAGCTGACGATCGACGCCCGTGCCGAGAACGGCATGATCGCAGGCGTGTCGGCTCCTGCGGAGGTTCCCGGATCCGAACCGTTCGTGTAACCGCAGCGACCGCAAGACACATGGAGGGCCGGTTCGATGACCGGCCCTCCATCGCGTTCACCGATTGCATTCTGGTTGAATAGCCGGATGCGCGACTGGACGACCATGCCGAAGGCGGAGCTGCACTTGCACCTGGAGGGGGCGATTCCCGTCCCGACGCTTTGGGAACTGATCCGGCACCATGGAGGTGACTCGATGGTCTCCAGCGAGGAAGAACTCGTCGAGTGGTTCACCTACAGCGATTTCGCCCACTTCATGGAGATCTGGTCGTGGATGATCAGGTTCCTCCGCACCTACGACGATTTCACATTCGCCGCTGAAGCGGTTGCACGGCATCTCGCAGCCCAGAACATCATCTACGTCGAGGCGTTTTTCTCACCCAGCGACTTCCGGCATCACGATCTCGATCCCCGCCGGATCGCTCTGGCGATCCGAGCCGGCCTCGATCGTGTCGACGACGTCGAGATGCCCCTGATCGTCGATCTTGTGCGCGACCGCGGTCCAGAGGGAACGGCTCGTACGCTTACGGCCATCAAGGACGTCGCGGATGAGGCCGGCGTCATCGGTATCGGTATCGGGGGCTTCGAGTCAGCGCATCCTCCGGAGCAGTTCGCAGGGGTCTACCGGGACGCTCGGGAGTCCGGTTTCCACGTGACCGCTCACGCCGGGGAGGAGGCGGGTCCAGGGAGCGTGTGGGGTGCGATCCGGAGTTTGGGTGCGGAACGCATCGGGCATGGAATCCGGTCCATTGAGGATCCCGCCCTCGTGCGCTACCTCGCAGAGCACCGGATTCCGCTCGAAGTCTGCCCGACCTCGAACCTCCGAACCGGCGTGGTGGCTCATTGGGACCAGCATCCGGTGCGGCGCCTCGTCGATGCCGGCGTTCTCGTGACCATCAACACCGACGATCCCGCAATGTTCGATGCCACGCTCGCGGGGGAGTACCAGATCCTGGAAACGCGATTCGGGATGGATGACGAGATGCTGCGGGACCTCTCACTCGCCGTTGTGGACGCCTCCTGGGCGGACGAGGTCACGCGCGCCCGCCTGCGTTCCGACATCGAGCATTGGTGGGCGGACGTGTAGCCTGGACGCATGTCATTCATCACGCTCACAACAGACTTCGGGACACGGCAGGGGAGTGATGCGGTGCTCCACGGTGCGATTTACGGTATCGCCCCGGACGCCGTGATCACCGATCTGTCACACAACATCACACCACAGGACATCCGCGAAGCGAACTTCGTCGTCAACAACAGCGCCTTCTTCTTCCCCTCGGGCACTGTGCACGTCATCGTCGTCGATCCCGGAGTGGGAACCGACCGCCGTCCAATGGCTGCGAGGATCGGCGAGCATTTCTTCGTCGCTCCGGACAACGGGGCGCTCACCGCATGTCTGGCCCGTGCCGAGGCGGAGGGTTGGTCGACGGAGTTCGTCCACCTCGACCGGCCCGAGTTCTGGCTCGAGAACGTGACGATGACGTTCCACGGGAGAGACCTGTTCGCACCGGTTGGAGCGCATCTTGCAGCCGGAGTTCCCCTGTCGGAGCTCGGCTCGGCGTTCGATGATCCGATCACGATGCCGCTCTGGGGGGCCGAACAGCATGACGATGGAAGCGTCTCAGGCGAGGTCATCTACATCGACGACTTCGGGAACGCGATCTGCTCGATCCTTCCCGAAGAGATCGCCCATCTCCCTCTACCCGACGGGGTAGAAGTCGAACTCTGTGGAGCGCACATTCGGGGCATGGTTTCGACGTTCGGGGACTCCGAGTACGGAACGGATACCCTCATCGCTCTTTGGGACTCGAGTGGTTACCTCCTGGTTTCGGAGAACAACGGCACCGGGGGCAAGGTCATCAAACCCCGGCCGCGTGACGGCGTGGTCGTTCGAAGGCTCGGGTAACCCTCACAGCCGCCCGGCGTCGATGATGCGCTGCAGGAACTGTTGAGTTCGCGGTTCGGTCGGCGACGAGAAGATCTCTTGCGGTGAGCCGTGCTCGAGTATTCGGCCCTGATCGAGGAAACAGACCTGATCGGCGACGTCCCTCGCGAAACCCATCTCGTGTGTGGCGATCACCATCGTCATGCCGTCGCTCTTCAGCCCTCGGATGACGTTGAGCACCTCCGCGACAAGTTCCGGATCCAGAGCGGACGTCACCTCGTCGAAGAGCATCAACTGCGGTTGCGTCGCCAGGGCGCGCACCACAGCGACCCGCTGCTGCTGGCCTCCGCTCAAACGATCCGGGTACTCGTCGATCTTGTCGGTCAAGCCGAAGCGTTCGAGCAGCCCGCGGGCTCGCTCGACGGCCTCCGCCTTCCCGACGCCATGGACCTTCCTCGGGCTGAGCGTGATGTTGTCGAGCACCGTCATGTGGGGGAAGAGGTTGAACGCCTGGAAAACGATTCCCATTTTCTCCCTGACCTGGTTCGGGTTCACACCGGGAGCCGTGATATCGGCACCGTCGAAGAGGATCTCCCCGTCGTCGATGGGGAAAAGGAGGTTCACGCACTTGAGCATGGTCGACTTCCCGGATCCGGAGGAGCCGATGAGGCAGACAACCTCGTGCTGATCGACGGTCAGGTCGACATCGCGAAGAACCTCCTTGTCTCCGAAGGCTTTCCAAACGCCGCGCAGTTCGAGTTTCGGAGGAGTCATGCGCTTATCGACTGCTTCCTGCGCCGATCACGTTCGGTGTACCAGTCCGTAAATCGGGCGACGGGAATGCTGACGGCAAGGAAGAGCAGCGTTGCGGCGATGTAGCCCGTGTAGTTGAACGTCTTTGCCGCATAGATGTCCGCTTCGCGAACGGCCTCCCGGATACCGAGAACGAGCACGAGGGCGACGTCCTTCTGGAGGCTGACAAACCCGTTGAGCAGGGCGGGGATGACGTTCTTGATGGCCTGGGGAACCAGCACGTACCGCAACGCCTGGACCTGGGTCAACCCGAGCGACCGGGCTGACATTCGCTGGCTCTCGTGGACGGACTCGATACCGGCCCGGTACACCTCTGCCGTATAGGCGCTGTAGCTGATGATCAGCGCGGTGAGTCCCCAGAAGAGCGCGCTGGTCGGGACTCCGGGAAGTTGGAGCGCAGGAATGCCGAAGCCGAGCAGAAGGATGAGCAGGATGACGGGGATCCCGCGGATGACGTCGATGAACAGCACGGCGAGAGCGCGAAGTGGAAAGAACGCCGGGCCTCGCAGCGACCGGATCATGGCGATGATGAGCGAAAGCGTGAGAATGATGACCTCGGCGACGAGGAACATCTTGACGTCGAGCCAGAATCCGCCGAGCACGTCCGGGAATACGTCGACGAAGTGATCCCAACTGAAGAACTGCCGCTGAACCGCGGGCCATGCATCGGATGACAGGACGGCCCACAGCACGACACCGACGAAAATGACCGTCGACACGAACGCGATGAGCGCACCGCGTGTGCCCTCTTCGCGACTTCGCGGCGCGTGTGGGGGTCCGAGAAGACTCGGACCCCCACCGAATTCGTCGATCGACGGTTGCTCGCTCACCGGGTGTTATCCACCCGTGATCGTGGGGATTCCACCGCCCTGGGTGAGATACGTCGCTTCGAGATCGCTCAGCGTCCCGTTGGAACGCAACGTCTCGATGGCCGTATTGACGCACGGTACGAGCGGATTGTCCTTGGCGAAGAGCAGACCGTAGTTATCGGGATCGGCGGCCTCCGTCTCGAACTGACCGGCAATGATCGCCCCCTCCACCTGGACGGCGGTCACGAAGTAGGCGGTCGGAAGGTCAACGACCAGTCCATCGATCTGGCCGGCGTTCATGGCCGCTTCGAGATCGACGTTCTCGTCGTACACGTTCGGGTCCTTATCGGGCTTGATGACGTTCTCGATGAAGTCGAGGCTCGTCGTGCCGATCTGAGCGCCGAGCACGGCATCCTTGAGATCGTCGATCTTGGTCGCTTTCGCATACGGCGAGTCGGGATACGTGACCAGGGACTGTCGTGTCGTGTAGTAGGGGACGCTGAAATCGACGACTTCGGCGCGATCGTCGGTAATCGAGTACTGCTGCAGGTTGAAGTCCCACGGCTTTGGCCCGGGCGCGATGGCCTCGTTGAACCCGATCCGGGTCCAGACGACCTGATCGTCGGAGAATCCCAGTTCCTCCGCGATCGCGTAGACAAGGGCCGCTTCGAAACCGAGTTTCGAGGTGGGATCGTCGAAGCCTTCGCCGTCGGTCGTTCCGACCCACGGCGGGAATGCCGGTTCGCCGGTGGCGACTGTCAGTGTGCCGGGGGTGACCAAGTTCAGATCTGCGATTTCGCATGATCCTGGTGCGGCGGTCGGTCCGCTGGCTTCCTCGGTGCTGCTGCACGCTGACGCGAGCATCGCGAACACGACCAGGAGCAGCACGAACACGGACCATTTCTTACGGCCTGTAGCCATCTGGGCCTCCAATCGGTTGATCCTTTGAGAATAGACCGGCACCGTTGCCGGTGCGTTGGCGGTGAGAGGAGATTGGGAGATGCGTCGTGTCGCGAGACGTGGGGGAGGGGTTCAGAGCGTTGGGCGTCCCAAGCGGTCACGTTCCTCGTCCATGCGCGCCAGCTCCTCCTTGCCGGGGCTCACGATCTGCGGATCGGGTCGGAAGTCGAGATCCGAATCTCGGTCGGCATAGTCGACGGCGTTCAACATCACTTTCATCGCGTTCAGACGGGCCTTCGGCTTGTTGCTCGAACGGATGATCGTCCAGGGAGCCGCCTCGGTGGATGTCCGTTCGAGCATCCGGTGTTTCATCTCGGTGAAGTCGTTCCAATACTCCTGGGCCTGCACGTCGATCTCGCTGAGCTTCCATTGGCGCAGTGGATCATGGGTGCGTCTGGCGAACCGGGTGGCCTGCGTCTCCTTGTCGACGCTGAAATAGAGCTTCACGAGCACGGTGCCCTGGCGAACGAGGTCCTTTTCGAACCCGACGACGCCCTTCATGAAGTCCCGGTACTCCCGCTTCGTGCAGAAACCGAACACAGGTTCGACGAGTGCCCGGTTGTACCAGGACCGGTCGAACAGCACGACTTCGCCGCCCGACGGGAAGTGTTCGACGTAGCGTTGGAAGTACCACTGGGTCTTCTGCGTCTCGTTCGGTTTGCCGAGAGCGACGACCCGATAGCGTTTCTCGTTCATGTAACGGGTAATGCGCCGGATCGTGCCGCCCTTGCCGGATGCATCCCGGCCTTCGAACAGCACGATCATGGGGATGTGTTGTGCTTCGAGATGCCGTTGGAGTTTGATCAGTTCGATCTGGAACGGCTTGAGCGTCTTATCCTTGTTGAGGGAAGCCCGCAGTTGTTCGTTCTCGGTCGCGAGATCCTCCAGGCGTGCTCGCATCGCAGCCTCGTCGGGGGTCGACTCGTGTGTCGGCGTGGTGTCGGGCACGTGCACTCCGGCAGTAGCGTGCCTCGATGCTACACGGGCGCCCTGTGGCAGTGCGTGCGCAATACAGCCCAGGGCGCCCATAATCCACGTTATGTCAAGTCCATGGTATTTGGCATTGAATCGGATCGTAGGACGCATCCCCCGCGCGTTCCCGCCGGGTGCAAGCGCGACGTAGCATGGGCCCATGAACCGATACGTCGCATTGCTTCGAGCGATCAACACCCCTCCGAGACACGTGAAGATGGACCGACTACGCACGATCGTCCGCGGCGCCGGGTTCGAAAACGTGGCGACCTATATCGCTTCAGGCAACGTCATCTTCGATGCCGAGCCGTCTTCCGACCTCGCCCACAGGATGGAGGCGGCTCTCTCCGACGCGCTCGGTTTCGAGGTCCCGGTCTTTCTTCGCACGTCCCACGAGTTCGTCGAGATCGCCGACCGGGATCCGTTCAACGGTGCCCCTGGATCTCTCGAAGTCTCATTTCTCCCCGCGGTGCCCGACGCAATGGCTGCTCGGAGCCTCGTCGATACGGCAACCGCCACGGATCGTCTCGCCGTGATCGGGCGCGAGGTCTACTGGCTTCACGACGGCCCACGGATCACGTCCGACCACAAGGAATCCACCGTTGTGCGCCTGCTCGGAATGCCGACGACACAGCGATCGTCAAACACCGTTCGGAAAATCGCCGACCGTTTTCTCCGCTGATTTCGGGCTACTGGCAGATACTACCAGTGGCGGTATTTGGAGGGAACGATCCGCACCGGCACCGAGTAGCGTTCGGCGAACCAGGCCGGGGTCCATCCGTACTCGTCCATGACCGGTTGGTACTTGACCAGATAGTCGGGATTGTCCGCTGCGGACGGAAGCCCCGGTTCCACGAGGGCCGTGCCCTCCACGATCACGATGTCGCCTCCCATCCCGTTTCCGTCGAGGTTCACGGATACTCTCGGCGACTCCGTCAGGTTCCGGATGCGTTTCGAATCGAGGCTGTAGACGAGGAACGTGTCTCCGTCCCAGAGGAACCAGACGGGCGAAGTCTGCGGCGTCCCGTCCGATGCGACGGTCGTGAGCCACCCGACCCGCTCCGTCTCCAATCGCTCCGCAGCGCGGGCACCAGCTTTGCTGTCCCGATCGATTTCGGCCTGCCCCGCCTGGCTCATGCGTCCCTCCGCTCCATTCGCTTGTGATTCATGGTACCCCGTGTGATTCTCAGCGGTTGGAGGACCCTTCTGAACCTTGCTCGGCTCACGTGAAGCAGAGGGACTAGGTTTGTGTCCCAGCGAACCCGACCAGCGACCCTCCCCCGCTGCAGACCGAACGGAGTAACGGATGCCAACCATGAAGGCCGTCACATTCACGAGAGGCGGGCCAGAAGATCTCTCGATCACACAGGTCGACCGCCCCGAACCCGGCGCAGGCGAAGTCCTCGTACGGATAACGGCCGCTGGAGTGAACCCCATCGATTGGAAGACACGCGCAGGAGACGGCGTCTACGACAACTTCGATCCGTCCTCCGCAATGATCCTCGGGTGGGACATTGCCGGCATCGTGGAGAGCACCGGACCCGGCGTGACCCGTTTCCGCGTCGGCGACCGCGTCTTCGGGATGCCTCGTTTCCCGCAGCCCGCGGGTGGCTATGCCGAGTTCGTCACGTCACCTGCACGGCAACTCGCGTTGATTCCGAACGGGGTTTCCGACCTTGCTGCCGCTGCGACGCCGCTTTCGGGCCTCACCGCGTACCAGGCCGTCGTCGACACGCTCGATGTGCGGAGCGGCACGCGGATTCTCATTCATGGAGCCGGCGGTCACGTCGGACAGTTCGCCGTCCAGATAGCGAAGGCACGCCGGGCCGAGATCTGGGCCACCGAGGTGACCGAGCGTGTGTCGACCGTGCAGGCCTTCGGGATCGAGCATGTCATCGATGCAACCCGGGACGATTTCGCAGCCGAAGCGACGGATCTCGATGTTGTCCTCGACCTGGTCGGGGCAGATGACTCGCCGACCCGATCGCTCGGATGTCTCAAACGGGGAGGTCAGCTCCTCGTTCTGCCCTCCGCGGGGGCTCTGCCGTCCAGATCCGCCGCTGAAGATGCGGGTGTCGAGGCACGATGGATGCTCGTTGAACCGGACCATGCCGGGCTCGAGGCGCTTGCCGCCATGCTGGGGTTTGGTCTTCTCCGCGCTCCGATCGCTGCAACCAGGGATCTTGAAGATGTCGGTGAGCTCCACCAGATGGGGGAAGCCGGAGACACAGCCGGGCAGCTCGTCATCACCGTCTCGCTGTGACGGCTCCTGTTTCCTACTGAATCCGTCTCTATTCCGGACGGAGTTCGAGGAACCGGGTGACGGTTCCTGCGCGGCGCTCTGCCGACCACGCGATCGAGATCGCGCCTCCGTCGCGGTAGCGGTCGAGCTGATCGGCGTAGTGCGGGGACATTGGATTGCCGGATTGGCCTCCCGGGAGGATGAACCGATTCTCGTCCCACTCCCCTACCTCGACCGCCATCCGCATGGACGCGATGAATGGGGAGTTCGCCATCGGATCGAGGAACGACACGGCCGCCTGGCTGATCGTGTTCGCATCGCCGCCCCAGGGGAACGGCCCGAGGTTGAAGACCTTGTTCATCGGCTTTCGTTCCCCAACCGGATGGAGCAGCGTCAGGGGCCGAACACTCCCCCACTCCCACGCATCCACGTCAGGTCCGAAGGAGTCGGTGAGCGTAGCGATTGCGATCGCAAGCGCATCTGAAATCTCGGTATCCCATCCCCGCTCGAACCATCCGCCGGGACGATCGTTGAGCAGACGCACGAGATGTCCGGTTCGGCGCGTGAAGATACCGTTCTCGGGAGTCAAGGCGCTGAGCCCCTTTCCGAGGGCCCATGACGCCGTGTTCGGTGCCTTCGCGGACACGACCCGTCGTGCCAATTCGACGATGAACAACTCATAGACGCTCGCGCCGGCGGAATCTGGTTCGACTACGCCGTCCCACCCTTCGAGCATCGCGATCGCCTGCAGCGCGTCCCCATCCTTGGTCGGTATCCCGAGCACCGACTCGCGGATCTCCCTCCACGGGATCGGCGTCCGATCCATCTGCAGTTCACCGACCGCTTCGAGTGTCCAGTCGTCTCTGGCCGCGAGCCGTTCCGTGATGCGCGCCGCCCGGTATCCGTCGATGAAGTCGAACCCGATGAACGGCCCGTCATCGTCCACGACGGGTTTGTTGTTCGCTGTCGCGAGGAACCCTGCGTCGGGATCGACGCTGCTCGGCAGATCATCGATGCTCAACGTACTCCCGATCCATCCACTGTCGGGATCCCACCCTGCCGAAGGCAAAGTTCCCCATCCCGTGCGGCGAACCGGGGCCTCTCCTGTGAGTTGCCATGAAATCGCTCCAGAATCGTCGGCGGACACGACGTTCAACGGAAGACCAGGCCAGTAGCGGTACGCTTCTCGAACACCCTCGACCGACGTCGCGCTGTGCACGACCATCGTCCCCCTGGCCGGCAACGGATCGAGCCACACAGCCCGAAGGGCGATCGCTGCATCGGCGTCGCTCAAGGCGGGTCCGATGACCGGCCCATGGGGCGTCTCCAGCACTTCCTCAACGACGGATTCGCCGTCCTTGACCTCGATGACCTCCCGGTGGACGAGACATGGCACGAGCCGATCGCCGATCCGGACGCTCCTTCCGTCTTCCCCCATCTCCTCGAGGAACAGATCCGTGTTGTCGACGAGGCCGGCCGTGACACCCCACGCGGCCTTGCCGTTGAAGCCGACCGGGAACCCCGGTGCACCGAGCAGCGTTGCGCCGGCCGCTTCCCATTCCGGCGTCGAAACCCGCGCCAGATACCAGTGAGACGGGTGCGTGGGGGCAAGATGCGGATCGTTTGCAACGATCGGGTTGCCCGAAGTCGTACGGCCTCCGGAAATAGCCCAATTGTTCGACCCTCCGCCTAGACCGACGGTTGATCGGAAACGCTCCAGGTCATCCGAAAGCCGGTCGATCGCAGGCCCGGCGACGGCGCCCGGTGGAATGGTCACAGGAAGCCACTCGGGGTACGTTGGATCCAGGGCGGCCATCGCTTCGGGGCCGTCTTCCGTCAAGATCTTGTATCGGATGAGTTCAGAATCCCAGTTCGATGCGAGAAGGAAAGCCATCACCTTCATCAAGCCGAGCACATCCGACGGCTCGTACGGTGTCGGCTCAGCCTTCAAGAGCGTGAACTCATGGGCCGGCTTGGACGACCCCACTGTGGCCCCCTGGTAGGCACCTGCGGCGTACGCCTCGATCATTTCCAAGATATCTGCATCGAGCTCGTCGAGTTGAGTCAGCGCAGACCGGCGGAAGCCGATACGGCGGGACAGGCGATCGACCGGTAGGGCGCTCTCTCCGACGAGAGCCGCAAGTGTGCCGCGTACGACCCTGAGCAGACTCTCCATCTGGAACGCCCGGTCCTGCCCGTGAACGAATCCGAGACCAAACCAGGCATCAGCGTCGCCGCCGGCTTCGATGTAGGCCACTCCGTGATCGTCACGTCCGATGACGACCTTGGCGTCGAACCCCGGGATCTCCAAAAGGCCTTTGGTGATCGGGAGCCGCTTCCCCATTACCGTCCGCATCAGACCTCGTACGGTGTTCATGGGCGCTCCCCTCGCTCGCGATTGGTCCATCATGCCACATGCGTCCACGCTCGATGACCGATCGGCCACCGACTCGGTAGACCGTCGACGGGTTCGCCGTCCCCCCACCCCCGAACTCGAATGTGTCCGTGGCTTGTGAAGATCGCGTCTCCGACGGACCACGTGCCGATTCGTGATCGTCCGATGCCGTCGCTGCCGTGCCAGGGGACGTAAAGGTGAGGAGCGGATGGGCCGATATTCGCCACATGGACCGGCCTTCCCCTCGTGTGCCCCACGTCTCCGGCGTCGCGTGGATCATCGCCGCGCTGCTCGTGCTCGTCGCAGCAGTCGCGGGCGGCTATCTCCTCGACCGCACGAACCGCCAAGCCGATGAGGAACGCCTCGTACGTGGTTCCGAAGCGGTCGAACTCAACATCGAAACGGAGATCAGGACGCTCGAGATGGTCGTCGGTGGTATCGATGCACTCGCCACAGAGTCGTTTGATCCCCATGACCTCACCAAACTCGCCGTTGACGTGGATGCCAATCTGCTCGCGTCGCTGGTTGCCGTCGTCACGTATCCGATCACGGACGATGGCATCGGAAACGGCGAGTCACTTATTCCCATCCGACCGAGCGAGGACGTCACCGTCCCTGCTCTGCATCTGAGCCCGGATGAGGGCAGCGCCCTGGTAGCGCAGGACAGGCCGTTCCTCAGTGCTGCATACCAGGAGGAGGGCAAACCCGGGGTCCGCATGATCGCTGTCGTGCCGGCTCTCATCGACAACCGAGACGTTCTCCTGGGAGCAATCTTCCTGGTGGATCACATGGTCGAGCAGGCGCTCGTCTCTGCCGGTGAGAACCAGTACGCCGCTTCCGTGATCGACACTCGGTTCAACGATCAGGTCATCGTCACCGTCGGCACACCATCGAGATCTTCGACCGTCCGCATCGCTCCCCTCGGACTCGCTGGACTTGTCGATATCGTTGTGATGCCCGGTCGCGAATTCCCCTTCTCTTCATCCAACTGGACACGATTCCTTTCTCTCGCCGTCGGCCTCACGATCGGTTCGCTGATCCTCGCGCTCGGCAGGATGGCTCGGGCGCGAGCGAAGGAGATGGAGCAGAAGCTGATCCTCGCCGAGGAGCATGATCGGAGCAAAGATCGCTTCGTGGCCACAGTCAGCCATGAGCTCCGTACTCCTCTCTCGGTCGTACTCGGCGCGGCCAGCGAGCTGAGCCAGAGAAGGGGCTTCCTCGAACCCGAAGAGGAGACGGACCTGCTCGCCATGGTGAGCGAGCAGGCGCAGGAGGCGGCGACCATGGTCGAAGACCTGCTGGTGGCCGCTCGATCTGAGTATCAACACGTCAGGGTCGTCCCCGTCCTCACCAACCTGCACGAGCACTTGGAGTACGCAACCGAGTGGATCCCCCCCGATCGTGAGGAAGGGCTCGTGATGACCGCGGACGATCCACAGATCTATGCCGACGTCACGCGTCTGAGGCAGATCATACGGAACCTGTTACAGAACGCCGTCCGCCACGGGGGCCCAAACATCAGGGTCGATACCATGGTCGAGGGCAGCACCGTACACCTCACTGTCCGAGATGACGGCCCGCCCATTTCCCCGGCCGACTGCGAACGCATCTTCGAGCCCTATACACGAGTTTCCCGCCCCGGGTCGACTTCTCCCCTGGGTGTCGGTATCGGACTCTACGTCAGCCGCCTGCTCGCTCGACTCATGGGCGGGGACCTCGTTTGCACGAGAGACGAGGGTCTGACAGAGTTCCGACTCACACTTCCGAGCCACGCACCCGGCGATACAAATGCCGATGCAGCGACGGCCGTCGCTGTCGTCTG
Source organism: Acidimicrobiia bacterium (assembly GCA_024762335.1). Classification (GTDB taxonomy): domain Bacteria; phylum Actinomycetota; class Acidimicrobiia; order Spongiisociales; family UBA5794; genus JAHEEL01. The sequence goes on from JANTHO010000022.1 coordinate 22,798, forward strand.
AGGGATCAAGGCCTCAAGCAGTTCGCGGATCCGTCGGCGGCAGGTGCTCTCTCCCCTCCTGGACGCCGATCACCATTCCACCCGATACGGCGAGACCGGTCGCAGCCACGACCCCGAGTCCGACGAGGTTGCCGAGGTCGACGAACGCTCCACCGAGGACCGGCCCAATCGATCGTCCGATCGCCATCAGTCCCTGCGCATCGCCCGCTCGTTCACTTGGCGACAATGAACGGTCCGAGAGCATCTGCAGAACACCCGGAATGGCAAGCCAGAACGCGAAACCCCACCAGGCCATGCCGATGAAGAACAGCACAGGTGGCCCGAGCACGGTCATGAGAGCACCGGGAGCAGTTAGCAGGATCGCCCACCCCGGGTACCGGTGTCGGGACGATAGACGTGCGCCGAGAAGACCCCCTGCAGCCTGGAGGCTGTAGCCGGTAGACGCCGCCATTCCGGTCAGCCCGTGGACATCTCTGGCGACCAGCGCCTCGTTGATGAAGAGAGCCGACCCAAAGAGCGTGGTGGTCGCCAGAGCGAACAGCAGAATGCGATTCGACCGCGATCGGCTGACGAGACCTCGTGCCCTTCGCTCCCCGGTCACTTTCGCGGTCAGCAACAATGCGGGCACGGTGACGCCGGCCAGGATCAGATACACAGCCCGATCTCCCGATCCGGCTGCGAGAGCGAGCATCGGTGCGCCGAGGAGGGCCGTCACCGGCCCGGTCGACGCTACGGCGGCCATGCTCTTGCGCTCTTGCATTGCGCTCGTCCATGCGAGCCATGTCATCGCTCCGGCGGCGAACCCTGCTGCCAGTCGGATTGCAACGAGCACCGCGTACACGTTCGGAACCGCGCTGAGGACATTCAGAGCGAGCAGGATGCCGGCCGAGATCCGCAGGAGACGCCCATCCGGCTTGAGCAGTCTGGGTAGGAGGAAATTCGCGATGGCAAACGCGCCGACCTGGGCGACGGAGACCGCGCCGACTGCGCCTTCGGACACCCCGTACCGTTCGGCGATCGGTGTGATGAGAAACGGGGTCGCGGCATACATGAGCGCCACTGCCGCCGTGGCTCCGATGAGCGCTGCCGGGGCATGACGCCCTGCGCCGTATGCGATACGCGTTGGGCCCTGCACGTTCCGAGTCTGGCAGGAAAGGCAAGCCACGGCGATGACCTCTCCCGCGGCCGATACGATGGTGGCAGCCAGGACTGGGAGGACTCGCGAAGTGATTGCAACCACCGCAGCCGCACCGAGAGCGGGGCAGCGTTGAGGGCCGCTCGCTACCTTCGGTTCCGCGGGCCTATCGCGATCGTCGACGTTGCCGAGCCGACCCCTGCCCCGGACGGAGTCGTGGTCGAGGTCGACGCAACCGGCCTCTGTCGGAGCGACTGGCATGGATGGATGGGCCACGATCCCGACATCACACTTCCGCACGTGCCGGGGCACGAACTTGCCGGTACGATCGTCGAAGCCGGACCCGACGTGCAGCGCTGGCACATCGGCGACCGGGTGACGGTCCCGTTCGTCGCCGGTTGCGGCGAATGCGAGTCATGTCGCTCCGGCAACGAACAGGTGTGCGAAAACCAGTTCCAACCAGGATTCACCGCGTGGGGTTCGCTCGCCGAGCGTGTGGCGCTGCGGTACGCGGATCGCAATCTCGTTTCGATTCCGGACGCCATCGACTCACCGACCGCTGCGATTCTCGGTTGCCGTTTCGCGACGGCGTTCCGTGCCGTCATCGACCAGGGCAAGGTCCGGCCGGACGAGTGGGTGGCCATCTACGGATGCGGAGGCGTCGGGCTGGCGGCAGCCATGATCGCCCGTGCGTTCGGTGCACGTGTCGTCGCGGTCGATCCCGCCCCGGATGCCCGCGACTTCGCGATGCGACTCGGAGCAGAGGCAACCCTCGATGGCAACGATCCCTCCGAGATGCTCGAAGCCACGGATGGAGGCCCATCCCTCGCAATCGATGCCATCGGAAATGGGGAGGTCGTTACAACGTCGATCGATACGCTCCGCCGACGCGGACGACATGTCCAGGTTGGCCTCATTCCTACGAACACGATCGAAGTCCCGATGGGGACCGTGATCGCAAAGGAACTCGAGATCTTGGGAAGCCACGGCATGCAGGCATCCCGCTATCCGGCCATGATCGCCATGATCCTCGACGGGAGCCTGGATCCGAGCCGGCTCATTACACGCCGAATCCGACTGAGCGATGTCCCGGATGCACTGCCCGAGATGGGGCGCATCAGTCGCCCGGGGATCACCGTGATCGACAGCCCAGGATCATGAGTGATAGGCTCGCATCATGACTGAACCAGCCTCGGCAACCGTGATCGCCAACCTGCTCGACGAGGTTGAAATCCCCGAGAACGGCACACTGAGCCGTGTCGCGTTCGATGGAGACGGTTTCAGAGTCGTCCTCTTCGCATTCGACACCGGTCAAGAGCTGACCGATCACGCGGCGACGGTGCCGGCCATCGTCCAGGTACTGGAAGGCCGGATATCGATCATGCTCGACGGTGAGACACACGAGATTGGTCCCGGATCGTGGGTCCACATGGAGGCGCACCTCATCCACGCGCTCACCGCGCTCGAGCCGAGCATCGTCATCCTCACCCTCCGGCGGAGCATCTGAGCGGCCGGACGCCTCAAAGACCGGTCAGTGCGGCGATTCGAAAACCTTGCCCGTCCAGATGGCGTGCCCCGTCCGAATGGCAACGACGGACCACGCTGCACCCAGGGCAGCAATCACGATGAAGTAGAACGCGTGGATGCTCCCCATGCCGGTCGTTTTCCACGCTACTCCGGTGGCCACCGCGAGAGCGCCCAACGGGAACGTATAGGCCCACCACGACAGAGCGTAGGGCAGATCGAAGTGCCGCATGTAGGAGATGATGATGACAACGGCCATAGCGAACGTCCATGCGGCGAAGCCCCACACCGCGAGGATTCCCAACACGGAGATCGCCTCGATGGCATCGGCATCGAGGCCGAGCGGCGTACCGGCCTGGAAGAGATGCATCATCTTGAAGAGAACGACCACGATGATCGCGGGCGGGGCGATCGCGATGAATGAGGTCGCGGCGAATTTGCTCACGGGCAGTCCCTCGAGGACATAGCGGTGGTAAACGAGCGCTCCGACGAGGAGGAAGAGGAACAGGCCGATTCCGAGGCTGACGATCGACAGTCCGAAGGTCAGTTCGAATCTGGAGGGGAAGTACATGGCCAGTTCGAACCCCGCGACCGGGACCAATAGCTTTGCGACGGGTGGGATGAACCAGCCGAAGTTGGCATGGGAGAGCTCGATCTTCTCGCTGCGATAGATCCTCGGGAGCACGATGAATGCCGCAGCGTAGATCCCGAAGGAGCCGACCATCCACATCCAGAACGCGACGCTGCGCGAAGTCGACGGGGCAAAAAACAGGTCGGGATACTTCAGCAGGTCGAGGGAGATCACGACGATCGCGATGGGCATCGTCGGAATGAAGCTTGCTGCGATCGGATGGTGCAAATCGTCCCGAACGGCATCGAGGTGGAGGAAGAACCTCAACGTCCAAGGGATGAGGATCGCGACGAACATCAGAACCGAAACGATGATGAAGGCCGCTGCCATCGCACGCACCCAGGCTCCGGCGAGGAAAGAGATGGCGAGCGGCACCACCGCTGTCCCCATGACCGCGGCGAACCACGCAGGGTTGAAGTGTTCGATCATCTCGTCAGGGCGTGGACGTTTCGCAGTCGCCTCAGTCATGTGTGGTCCTCGCTTGCCGGCCTATGAGTCGTTTGCCCTGCCATTGAGGATACGGCGCAATCGGCGGCGCCGGCTGTCTCCCGGTCGGCTTCAGAGGCCGTGGACGTTCAGACCGATACGGACGCGTCTTCGGATTCGTCTTCGATCTCTTCGTATCCCGTGATCATGGCCTCGACGTTGCTCAGCGGCGTCTCCCCCGTCGTCGTCATGTACACATGGACGATGAGGAAGGCCACCAGGGCAAATGCACCGAGTGTGTGGATGACGGCTACAACGGCCAGCCCTCCGGTCCATCCCGATTGCCACGAGTTGTAGAACACATACAACAGACCGCTCGTCACCATGATCGGAACGATCAGGATCTTGAACCCGAGATATGTGGCCTTCTGAAGGGGGTTGAGTTTCGTCAGTTCCGTCTTCCGGTAGGGATGCTCCTCGCCCCTGAAGATGCCGTATGCGTAGTAGCGGGCCTGTCGCACGATTGATCGGTCACCCTTCGGCTGATACTGCCGCCACGCTCCGGTGGTGATGTGCCAGAAGATGGCGAACACAATGAGGGCGATGAACGCCCACGCGACCACAGTGTGAATCCGCACTGCCGTTTCGAATCCGAAGAGCGTGTAGGAACCGTGGATTTCAAAGCCGGTGATCATCAGGGTGATGATGAACAGGGCTTGTAGCCAGTGCCAGAGCCGCTCGAACCCGGCGTAGATCTTGACCCGGTGTGTCGTCATCAGGAACTCCTCCGCTTCGCTCCGACAATCCTCAAGGTCGCGTGGACGATGACGACGATGAGTGTCAGCGCCACAAGCCCCCAGAGAAGCCAGTCATAGGCACCGCCGTCGCGCCCCGGCATGTAGAAGCCGCCGAGCGACGCCAGGACTCCATCCCTGCTGTGGCACGAGTCACACTCCAGGGCGTCTCCGCTCGGAGCGACCATGTGAGTTGCCGGCTCGTAGAACACGGTCTCCATCCATCCCACCTCGCCGCTGTAGGGCACGCCGCTGTTGCCGGCATAGGGTTCGCCGGCCACGGCCATGCCGGCCTCGAGTGCGAGATTCCAATCGAAGTTCTTCCAGTAGGCCTTGTCGTCCTTGCCGAATAGGTGGGGCAACGCAACGGTGTTGTTTCCCGCGTCGATCGGCTGAATCCCACGGAACGTCTTGACGGGATAGATGCGGGAATGCTCATCGTCGTACGAGCCGGCGTAGGCATTGAGTTCCATCGCCCCGTCTTCGTTCAAGACGACGGGGTCTCCGGCCACTGTGACGTTGACGATCCCGTTGAACCACACATAGTCGGGCGCAAAGTCGCGCTCCCACACGAAGTCACCCTTCTTCGTGGTGTACGAAACGTTTCCGTTCTCGTCCTTTGTGGTGATCTCCTTGCCGTCCTCGGTGAATCGGCCGGCTGTGGACCAATCCCACCAGGTCTTCGTGTAGGACGTTCCACGGGCGAGTCGAGGAATGTGGCAGGTCTGGCACGCCACCTTGTCGGTGTGTTCGTTGAGCTTGGGACTGGCCATGGGATGATCACCGTGGCAGGACTGACACGTGGCACGGTTGCCGTCATCGTGGGGCAGGTCGACACCGCCTTCGTCTGAGGGCCGCATGTAGACGGACGAGCCGTTGATCTGGTGGTTGTTGCCCTCGTGGCAGTCCGAGCACTCCATGGCGGCCCCATCGAGCGACATGTGTACGTCGACTTCCTTCGACGCGGTGAGCAGGTCCGGATTCAGGTCACCATGCTTCACTCCCGCTCCGCCCCCGCCGTTGAAGTGGCATGAGCCACACGTCGCGTTGCTGGTGGCTCCCACGTTCTGAGCAATCATGGAGAGATCGGGAGGATTCCACGTCTTGCCACCGAAGTCCTGTGGTTCGTAGGCCGGGTGCCCCGCCGCCGTGGGGAACTTCTTGTAGGTCCCCGTCGTATCGTGGCAAGCCACACAGTCGACGTTCTCCTCTATCGTGAAGTCGTAGGTGTTGTCCTTCCACCCGTAGCCAGTGTGGCAGCTCGTGCACCGCGGTTCGTTCGATTGAACACCGATGCAGAAGTTGTTGATCTGCGTCGTCTTGCCGATCCCCTCGCCGAAATGGTTGTCCCACGTCCAGTGCGTCGTTTGTTGAACCTGCTTCGCTGCTTCGGTATGACAGGACAAGCACGCCCGGGTGAGATCGGGGCCGGTCGCGAAATCCTGCTGAAGGATCTCGAACTTGGAGTGATCCGCCGTCGGCTCTGACGTCTCCGCAGTGGAGGCGGATTCGTCCTCCTGCGCCAGAATCTCCGTGTCGCCAAGCGCTCCGCCTGCGACGACAAGCAGGGCCGTGACAGCGAGAGCGACCACGATCAGGATTCGATTCGCAGACAGATATCGCCAGGTCATCGTCCCGCCTCCTCAGGTCAGCATCGATCGACCGTGCTATTCAACCAACCCACGGCCGACCCGTCTCGGCCTCTCTAGGGCCCAAAGTCCCCGATTCCGCGCCCGGGAGCTCACTCGACCTCCATTTCAGGGTGGATGGCCCTACGAGGTTCCTGCGCATCGGCCCGCCCGTCTTGTTGGCGCCCCGCGGCGTAGGCGATCGGCCGGTCGGGATCCTGAGTGAACCAGCCACGTCAACCGTCCTCGCCAACCAACTCGATGAGGTCGAAATGCCAGAGAACGGCACACTCGGGTCGGTCGCGTTCGGCGGCAATGGTTTCCGGGTCATACTGGTCGAAGTCGACACCGGCAAGAAGCTGACCGATCACGCCGCGACGGTATTCGCTCTCGTCCGCTCGCTCACAGCACTCGCTCAGCGTCCGGATCGCGCCGTTTCGTAGCCGTCGATGAAGTCCTCGATCGACATCGCGCTGATCGACTCGGCGATGATGTCCATCGCGAGATCCTCCGCCTTCTTGAAACGAAGGCATGATCGACCCATGTCGAGCTTCTTGCCCGTCTGGAGGTATCTCGTCTTGAATGCTTCTTCGCCCCCGGGCACGAACGCGACGTTTGTGAGATAGAGCGAGCAGTGGCGTTTCTGCGCGGCGAGCGCTGCGAACATCAGCGGCTTCCCGTTGTAGGTGTCCGGATAGGTCTCGATCGGGACCTCGTAGGTGATCATGCCCCACCGCATGACTTCCACCAATCCATCCGGGAGATTGTCCAGGATGACATCTCTGACCGTTTCAATATCGCCGCGCCGATCCACGGGCAATTCGCCCAGATACGCCTCGACCGTTGCTGCAGAGCTCGAAACCATGTCACCGACTCTACTCATGACCGACTCCTCGAGGAAGGTGGCTTCCACGGTCCCCGCCACCCGACTTGATGTCGGCCGAATTCCTGGAAGAGTTACGGGGTTCAACACACCGGAGGTACCCATGAAACCTTACGCTCTGCTCATCGTCGTGCTCGCTCTCCTCGCAGCGGCCTGTTCCGGATCGGGAGGATCCGACGCAACGGTCGCCGCTCCGACGACGATCGCCCCGGCCACAACGACGACCGTACCGGCGTCGACCACCACGGTTGCGGCCACAACAACAGTCGCGCCGACGACAACGACCACCGCCGCACCCGTCGGCATTGTCCCGGGAGAGGATGCCGAGGTCGATGCGGTCGTCGCCACGTACGAAATCGTGTTCTCCAGCAAGACCGGGTACGACGAGAAGGAACCCTATCTCGATGACCCCACCGGTCTCGAGGAGACGGTCGCCAAATACCAGGAGACCGGCGAGTCGATGGGTGGTGTCGAACTTGCGCCAACGTCTGTCGTCATCAACGGTGACTCGGCCGATGTCACGTACGACCTCTTGTTCGGGGGAACGCCTACGTATCCGGACCTCACCGGTGATGCCGTCCTGATCGACGGTACCTGGAAGATCACACGGGACATGTTCTGCGCGATGATGGCATCTGCCCGGGTCGGCTGCCCCGAGTCATGACGCACAGAAGACCCGGCACATCGTTCGCCGCTGCGGCAATCGTCGCGGGCCTTGTCCTTGCCGCATGCGGTGGAGCGACCGCCGACACAGCGGCCCCGCCTTCGGACGTGTTTGTCGGTATGGATGGTGTCTCGATCGACGCGCCCGATACCTCCCGGATCGTGACGCTCAGCGGTGATCTCACTGAGTTCGTGTTCGAACTGGGTCTCGGTTCCTCGGTCGTGGCTACGGATGTGACCACGGTCGCTCCTTCGGAAGCCGTCGGGCTTCCGAAGGCCGGGATCGGCAGGTTTCTCACCGCCGAGGGCGTCCTCAAACACGATCCCACGTTGGTGATCGGGGATACGCAGACGGCCCCTGTGTCCACCATCGAGCAGATACGCGCCGCCGGTGTACCGGTGGCCATCCTCGATGTCCCCACCTCTTTCAACGGACTCTCCGACAAGGTCGTTCAACTGGGAGTGCTTCTCGGCAGGACCGAAGAAGCCGCCGCGCTGAATCGTCGGATGCAAGAGGAGATCGCCGCTGCGTCGATGCCCGAGGGAACCCTGGCCGATCCCCCGCGAGTCGCCTATGTCTATACAAGGGGTCCCGACGTCATGCTGCTCTTCGGTGCAGGCATGACCACAACCCCGGTGATCACCGCCGCAGGCGGTATCGACGCAGGAGTTGAGGCGGGAGTTGAAGGGAATATTCCGGTGACACCTGAAGCGCTCGCAAGCGCTGCACCGAATGTCATCGTGGTCCCGTCTGAGGGCTACGCAGTGCTGGGAGGCTACGACGGTCTGATGGCCATTCCCGGCTTCGCCTCCACCCCGGCTGGTGCGAACGGCGCGATCCTGGCCTATCCGGAAGGAGATTTCCTGACATTCGGCCCTCGAATCGCCGCATCCATCGAACTCCTGGCAACCGATCTCGCGTCCCTTTCCGCCGCTCCATGACCCGAGCGCACTCGACGAAACGGACGTTCTTGTGGTTCGCCGTCGGCCTTGCAGTTCTGGCCATCGCCGTGGTGGGTTCGTTGATGATCGGGGCGTTCTCGATTGGGCCGCGGCCCCTGATCCGTTGGATGTTGGGGATCGGCACGGGGTCGTCCGATGATGTGATCGACCGGGTCCTGTGGTCGATCCGACTGCCGCGGGTTCTCGCAGCCGTCGCCGTTGGAGCGGCGTTGGGTTCGGCGGGAGCCACGTTGCAGGGTACGTTCCGGACGCCGTTGGCCGACCCTCATCTCCTCGGCTACTCCTCCGCCGCGGGTGCGGGTGCCGCTCTCGGGTTCGCTTTGACGGCTCCCGGGGGATTTCCCATCCTCCCCGTGCTCCTCAGTGCCTTCCTGGGCGCACTGTTCGGTGTGGCCACGGTTGCACTCCGAACACGGACCGGCACCGACCGATTCCTCCTATCCGGGGTTGCATTCGGGTTCGCGCTGCTTGCCTGGACCGGCATGTTCGTGCTCATCGTGGACAGTCCGAGAGTGCCTACATTCCTCTTCTTCGTCTTCGGTTCCCTCGCTGCGACCACCTGGAAGGCGGTGATTGCGGCCACGATTCTGCTCCTTCCTGCCGGGTTCGTCATGTGGCACCATGCCAGGGGACTCGATCTGCTCTCCCTTGGAGGAGCGGAAGCTCGGGCACTCGGATTCGATTCGCGCCGGTCCGTCCCCGTCATTGTCGGAGCCGTCGGCGTGGCCATCGGCGCATCGGTCGTCCTCGGCGGAGTCGTCGGATTTATCGGCCTGCTCATCCCCTTCATGCTTCGCCCACTGATCGGTCCTGCTCACCGTACGTTGATTCCGGCTTCGGCGATCGGCGGGGGTGTCCTCGTGGTGGTGGCCGACACGGTCGCACGAACCGTCGCCTCACCGGCTGAGATCCCCCTCGGTTTGATCACCGCAGCGTTGGGTGGTCCGTTCCTCGGCTGGCTTCTTCTGAGAAGGAGGCCGACGTGATCCTGTCGGCATCCGGACTTCACTTCGAGGCGGGCGGGTCTCGTCTCATCAACGGGGTCGATCTCGAGATGGGCCCCGGGGACCTGGTCGCCGTCGTCGGACCCAACGGTGCCGGTAAGTCGACGCTGCTTCGTCTTCTTGCAGGAGCGGTCCGACCGGTAAAGGGAGACGTTTCGCTCGACGGCAAACCGGTGCGGTTGCTGTCGACCGATCGCCTGGCACGGCTTCGCGCAGTCCTCGGCCAGCAGCAGGCGGCCGACGTGGCATTCAACGTTGAGGAGGTCGTCGAGATGGGCCGCTATCCGTATCGCAACGACCCTTCCAACACCCCGGACGCCGACCGTCACGCCGTTCGGTCGGCAATGGCAGCCCTTGACCTCGGCGGATTGGAGCAGCGGACGGTTTCAAGCCTGTCGGGCGGTGAGCGTCAACGGGTCGCGATCGCACGCACGCTCGCCCAGGAGACACCTGTGGTGTTGCTGGACGAACCGACGACCGCTCTCGACATCGGACATCAGGAACTGATCCTGAAGGTTCTCAGATCGCTTGCGTCCGATGGGCGAACGGTCGGGGTCGTCCTTCACGATCTCACCATGGCGACCCGCTTCGATCGGGTCATACTGCTCCGACATGGATCGATCGCCGCCATGGGACGACCGGAAGATGTCCTCACCTCCGAGCGGCTCACCGATGTGTACGACCACCCGGTGACAGTCGTCGACCATCCGCTCGGGCTCGGAAGGCTCGTCTTACCCGTGCCTCTACGCTGAACGAGAAGACCGGGCCTAGAAGCCCAGGGCGGTGCGGGTGTTGGGACCGACCAGTCCATCGACCCGAAGGCTGCTTCCCTCCTGGAACGAGAGCACTGCAAGCTCTGTGCGGCTACCGAAGATTCCGTCGATCGGACCCGGCGAGTACCCTCGATCGGATAGAAGCTGCTGCACCCGCCGCACGTCTTCTCCCCGGCTCCCCTTGCGGAGAATCCCGCTGCTGGTGACGGGTGCTTCGGCCCCGGCTCCTTCTTCAACCGTCCCGGACTCTTGAACCGTTTCTCCGTAGCGGGCCTTCAGGGCGGCACGAGTCGCGCGACCTGCCAGACCATCGGTCTTCAAGCCGACGTCACCCTGAAACTCAGTCACCTCGGCGATGGTCCTGGATCCGGTGATGCCATCGATCGGCCCCGGTGCGTACCCCATGGAAGTGAGCACATCCTGGAGACGTCGAACGTCGACCCCGCGTGTTCCGACGTCGAGCAACCGGTAGCCATCGAAGAGCGGATCGGCCGGTCCCGAACCGAGCCAGTTACCGCCGGCCTCACCGAGAGCGGCGAAGGTGTTCACGATCACCTTCGATGGATCGCGAAGCTCGAAGTGAAGGTGAGGATTGGTGCTCTCGGCGGTTTGTGAATCCCCGACCCAGCCGAGGAGCTGCCCAGCCTCGACGTGAACACCGGGCACGATGCCGTCGGCGATGCCCCAGGCCAGACCGTCGTCGGTTCCGGGCGTGTCGTTGTTGAGGTGGATGTACCAGGATTCCCACCCATCGTCGTGCCGGAGGGCAACGGTACAACACCGGTCCGGATTCATCCCGGGATCGCTGGTCCAGTTGACGAGACGCACCGTGCCTGAAGCGGCTGCGACGACGGGCGTCATCTTGTCGGCCATGATGTCTTGGGCATGGTGGATGCCGTGCGAGCGTGCCGCCCAGAACCAGTCGGAGTAGTGATGTGGCCCGTCGACCGGGAAGGTCAACGGGTAGTCGACCATCTCCCCCAATTCGTGCGTCGCCGCAGTTGCGGCAGGGGCAACCGTGAATGCGAGCAGGACCGTGACGGTGGCGGCCATCGACCGCAGAAGGTTCTTCATCTCGACTCCAGTAATGCGACTTCCTACTGGAGTTATCGGCCGATGCGACACCTGCATGAGCCGTTCCTGCCGAAGCGCCCACCCATGAGGCACCGGACCGGTTCCCATTCTCCCCCACCGCCGTGGTGGGGGAGATGCCCGGAGGGCAGAGGGGGCCGCTCGGAGGCAGAAGAGCCATACGGAGACCGGATGCAGCTACGAGCCCGTCGGGACGTCCCTCTACGATCGAGCACCTGCCCGATCGCGTCCCTCTTCCACTGGCGTGGCGGAGCCGAATCACCGTCCATGCCCTCACGTTTCCTGGTACCGGAACGTCGACTCCAGCGCCGACGGGAAAAACGGTTCCGCTGAACTGCCGGCGAGTTACCGGGGATCGGGGACGAGGGCGAGATCAATCTCGACGGTGACGATCGGTTGGACGCGAAGCATGAAGATCCGCGGTGGTTCCAAGCCCCACCAGCGGGTATCGAACTCGCCGATCCCGGTCAGCCTCGGCCCGTGCCGGACGTGGAGTTCACCCTCGACGAGTGTCTCGATCCCCTGGAACTGGATGCTCCCCGTCAGAAGCGCCGATGATCCGGTCAACTCTTCTGTCGTTTCGATCCCGGCGGCGATGATCGGATGGGCGCCAGAATCGACGCGTCGCTGCATTTCCCGGTCGATGATGGGATTGCCCGAAGACAGGTTGGCAACCGGAATCTCGAGGTGACCCCCGAGCGTCTGATCCGGCTTGAAACCCCGCTCGTCGATCGCCGCTTCGAACCATCCGGAAGCCGAACCAGAGGCATGAATCGGATGTACGCTCG
>JANTHO010000023.1 GCA_024762335.1 Acidimicrobiia bacterium
TACGGCAGTGGATCGCCATCGCTCAGAGCAGCCAGGGCGGGATGCCCCGGAATCGATGTTTGGAGCAGGGCCCGCCGTCCACGGCCGGGCCGTGCAGCGAGCACGGCGCGTGCAAGGAGTCGCAAGGCTTCCTCGTCGGCGCGATAGTTGGGAGCGAGAAGGGCGAGATCGGGGTCCACGACAACGACGAGATCGACCGGTTCCAGGCCGACGAGGTCTCGCTCGGTTCCGACGGTGATGGATCGCACCTTCCCTGCGACACCGACGCGACCGGGGAAGACGCGGTCGAGTTCGTCCACGACTCGAGTGACGCCGCCGCTCAGTGCCTCGAATCGCTTCCCTCCGCAGGAGAGACATGCGGGGTAAGTCGTATCGCATCGCGCGCACGTCCCGGTGCGGTCGAGCATCGCCAGGCAGGTCGGGCATCGTCTCAGCTCCCGGCATCGAACGCACCGGAACGATCCTCCTCTCCTCGGAACGAGGACGAACACCGTCCCTCCGTCGCCAAGCGAGCCGATGGCAAGCCGCGCCCGCCGTCCAACCGTCCCCGAACCGAAGTCTTCGGCCGTTCGATCCACGATCTCCAGGAGGGGCCAGATCCGACGATCGAAACGGAGGATCTCTACTCCCGTCGATAGGGCTTCGGTTGTGGGAACCGACCCGGTCATGAGCAGGCCGAACCGTTCAACCGCCGCCCGCCGTCGCAGAACCTCGCGAACGTGATACGTCGGTGTCTGAGGCGACTTGTACGCCCGCCGTCCTTCCTCGAGAACGACGGCGAGACCGAGGTGTGTTCCTCCCCAGAAGGCGACTTCCCTTGTACCGACAACGATGGATCCCGTCGGTCCGGAGAGCCTCGTCCACGCCGTGGTGCGGACCGATGCAGACTCGTTGCTGGTCGCTCGCCGCACGTGGTTTCCGTACTTCGCTTCGAGGATTGCCGCCGTGGCGGACGCTTCGACGACCGTCGGCGCGGTCACGATCACGTTTTTGCTGCTCTCAACCACCGGCGTGATTGCGGACATAACGACCTCGAGGGGCCTGCCCGAGAGGAGGTAGGCCGGTCTCGTGCGGCCCTGCTCGACCTGACGCCTGCCCCAGGCGGTCAGTTTCCCCGGCGGCTCGTCGGACATGTGTAGTTGTGCGCTGCGGGGGGCGGCTCTCGGAAGGTTCGGTGGTGCGCAGCGTGAGAGCACGGTCGACAGCGGCGCGACGTAGTGGGCCGATACCCAGCGGAGGGTCTGGAGAAGCGCCGGGTCGAATACTCCCTGCTTGCCGGAGCGTGCAGCGATTTGACGCAACGCGCGATCGGGCGTGCCTTCGGAGACCGATGTGACGTATCCGCGGACGCGTCTGCCGCCCAATGGAACCCGAACGATGTCCCCGACATCGAGATCGGCCATCGTTGCGGGTACCTCGTAGGTGAAGCCGTCATCGACGGCGAACGTCGGCACGTCGGGAACAACCTGTGCGAGCCTGGTCAGGGGGACGTTCCCTCCCACTTGCACATCTCCGAGATCCGGTCCCAGAGCCTCTCTGCAACGTCGGCCTTTGGCATGAGGTTCCACGCCTCGGTTGCACCGTCCGGGAGTATGAGGGTGACCTGATTCGTGTCGGTTCCGAATCCTGACCCGGGTGAACTGATGTCGTTTGCAACGAGGAGGTCGACGCCCTTCCGCCGTGCCTTGGCGACGGCTTCGTCCAGGGAACCCACCTCGGCAGCGAACCCGACGAGGAACGGTCGGTGCTCCATGGCGGCGATCCCACCGAGGACGTCCGGGGTTGGTTCGAGGTCCACCGAAGGAGGACCCTCCTGTCTGCGAAGCTTTCCTTCAATGGGACGAGCCGGCCGAAAGTCGGCGACTGCTGCGGCCATCACAGCGACGTCCGCCCGTTCCGCTGCGTTCCATGCTGCATCGGCCATCTCGGCGGCGCTCTCGACCTCGACGTTCTCAACGCGTGGATGATCGACGGTCGGCCCCGCGGTGACGAGCGTCACCTTCGCACCGCGCCGCGCTGCGGCGATCGCGATGGCGTTCCCCATCTTCCCCGACGAGTGGTTCCCGAGGTAGCGAACACTGTCGATGGCTTCGCGAGTGCCGCCTGCGGTGACGAGTACTTCGACTCCGGTCATCGGCCCGCCCGGGAGAACGGCCGCAACGGCGTCCGCGATCCGTTCCGGTTCGGCGAGACGTCCGACACCGGTGTCTCCCCCCGCCAGCGCCCCTGATGCAGGTTCCACGATGTGATAGCCGAATGATGTGAGCTGCTCGATGTTCGAGATCGTCGCCGGGTGCTGCCACATCTCGGTGTGCATCGCCGGGGCGATCACGACCGGGGCGGTCGTGGCGAGCACTGTGGCAACCAGAGCATCGTCGGAGAGACCGTTCGCCAGGCGGGCAAGGGTCGCCGCGGTCGCCGGGGCGATGGCGACTGCATCGGCCCAACGGGCGAGCGTTGTATGGGGGCTCACGTCCGCCGCGTTGAACATCCCTGTTACCGGTCGGTTGCCGGTAATCGCTGCGAGTGTGTGTGCGCCGAGGAATTCCAGAGCCGATTCCGTCATGACGGGTCGAACGACCGCTCCGCGTTCGATGAGCCGTCTTGCGAGGTACGCGGCCTTGTAGGCGGCGACGCCTCCGGTGACACCGAGCACGACGCGACGCCCGGCGAGCATCGTCTACTCCTCGATGGGAGCGATGACGACCTTGTCCTCGGCGATCTCTTCGAGGGCGATCGACAGCGGCTTCCGTGAGAGGCTGTGAACCTGCGGGGGTACGAATCCGCCGAGCCCTTCTCCGAGCTGGTTGAAGTAGGCGTTGATCTGTCGCGCCCGTCTCGCCGAGAGGACGACCAATCCGAAGCGGGATTGGGCCTTTTCGACGACAAGGCCGATCGGCGGCTTGGTCATCATACGGAATCACTCCTGGTTGCTGCAGCTGGGCCGGCGCCCGCAGGCGCGTCCGGATCCGAGTCCGATGTGGCCGGTTCCCGGAGTATAGAGACAACCTGGGAGATCGCGGTCTCCAAATCGTCATTCGTCACGAGATGATCGTACGTCTCTATGGCGTCCTGGATCTGTTCGTCGGCCACGGAGAGTCTCCGTGCCACGTCTTCTTCATCGGTGTCGCCCCGGCCCCGGAGCCTTCGCTCGAGTTCTGCCCGCGACGGGGGCATCAGGAACACGAGCGTCGCCGCGGGGTAGGCGGCTTTCACCTGGTGCGCTCCGTCGTTCTCGATGTCGAGGATCACGTGGGTGCCGCTCTCGAGGATCTCAACGACTGGTCCCCGTGGAGTTCCATAGCGCCGCCCCCCATACTCCGCCCACTCGAGCATCCCGCCCGACCGGACGAGGTTCTCGAAGGTTTCATCATCGACGAACCAGTACTCGCGCCCATCCACCTCCCCGCGGCGGGCGGTGCGGGTTGTCGCCGATACGGAGAATTTCGCTCCGGTGCGTTCGATCACTCCGTCGATCAAGCTGGACTTGCCAACTCCGGAGGGTCCCGAGATGACGAGTAGGCGGCCTCTAGGCGAATGTGGCAAGGAGATTTTCCCGTTGTCGTGAACCGAGTCCGCGGATCTTCCGGTTCTCGGCGATCCCCAACTCTTCCATGAGTCGTTTCGCCTTGATCTTCCCCATGTGGGGCATCGATGCGAGGAGCGGAAAGACCTTTGTTCCGGCCACGATGTCGTCCTGATCGGCACGCTCGAATACTTCGGCAAGCGTGAGCGACCCCGTCTTCAGCAGCGCCTTGATCTCCGCCCTCGTCCGTCGAGCATCGGCGGCTTTGGCGAGCGCGGCGGCGCGCTGGTCGGCGGTCATTGGCGGCAGGTTGTTGATGTCAGCCATGGTCAGACTCTATCAAGCCCCGGTCGCGGATCCGTGCACTCGCGAGGAGAGGGCCTCGGCGGCAGCAGCCGGATCCGATGCCCGGGTGATCGGACGGCCGACCAGCAGCATGTCGGCTCCTCTTCGGATTGCCTCGTCGAGATCAGCGTATTCGCGCTGAGATTCATCACCATCCGCACCGTCGGGTCCGTACGTGACCCTGAGCAGGTCCGTCGTCGCTTCAGCGACGACGCTGACTTCTTCGAGCGGCGCCATAACACCCTCGCAGCCGGCACCCGCTGCGACCTTGGCTCTGCGAGCAACGAGTTTCCCGGGCGATCGATCGATTCCCACGCTCGCAAGTTCCGCCCGGTCGAGCGATGAGAGGACGGTCACACCGAGGATCCCGGCGGGCGCGTCACCGGAACCGTCCTTGAGTCCACGCGCAGCCGCTGCGAGCATGTCTCGTCCTCCGCCGACATGTGCCGTCACCCATCGAGCACCGTATCGGCCGAGACGGTAGGCAGCCTCTTCGACGGGGCCGGGATCGTCGTGGAGTTTCGCATCGACGAGTACCGGACGATCCAGTGCCACGAGCGTGG
Organism: Acidimicrobiia bacterium; assembly: GCA_024762335.1. GTDB lineage: Bacteria > Actinomycetota > Acidimicrobiia > Spongiisociales > UBA5794 > JAHEEL01. Next base: position 4,435 of record JANTHO010000023.1, read on the forward strand.
GGATGACGAGCGGGCCAGGACCATAGAGAAGACCGGGACCGATCTGAAAGCCCACGACGTGTTCGGCAACGGTCTCAGCGATCTGCACCGCGGATTCCGCGTCGGGCAGATCGAGGGCCACGATGACGCCCCTCATGATGGGCCGGTGTTGGCGTAGACCGACTTCCCCATACGCTCCTCGCATCCTCCCCTACTGTGGAGTGGGCGTTTCTCCTTCGCGGACGTCCACTGCGGCCCCGGCCAGAACACCGTTGACGAATCGGCCGGAATTCCCGGTCGAGTACCGCTTGGCGAGTTCAACAGCCTCCGACACGACGACGCCGACGGGCGTGTCGGTGTACTTGAGTTCGTACACCCCGATCCTCAGGATTGTGCGGTCGACCGCCGGCATCCTCATGATCCGCCATCCGGTCGCATGTGCGTTGATGACTGCATCGATCTCCTCGAGATGCGTCTGTACGCCTGCAGCGAGACGTCCCGCCCGTCCGGTGGGCTCGACGGGGTCGACCACCGCCCCGGCGTCGGCGGCGTACAGAATCCCGAGTGCCTGCTCCCTGGCGTCTTGTTTGCTCACGTCACCCGCGTGATGTAGTTCCCCGTCCGCGTGTCGATCTTGAGGATGTCGCCGACGTCGACGAAGAGCGGAACCTGGACCACGAGACCGGTCGAGAGCGTCACGGGCTTGGTGGCACCGGACACGCGATCGCCCTTCACGCCCGGCTCGGCCTGGACGACCTCGAGTTCGACCGCCGCTCCGAGTTCGATGCCGATCGGCTTCTCCTCATACATCGAGAGACGGACCGTCATCCCGTCTGAGAGGTACGAGGCGGCGTCACCGACCGCTTCTTCCGACAGGGCGATCTGCTCGTAGGTCTCCCCATCCATGAAGGTGAAACCCATGTCGTCGCGGAAGAGGTATTGGAAATCTCGACGGTCGATTACCGCCTTCGGCACGTTCTCTCCCGCCCGGAACGTCCGGTCGATCACCGCTCCCGTGATCTGATTCTTGAGTTTCATCCTGACGAAAGCCTTGCCCTTGCCCGGCTTGACATGCTGATACTCGACGACCTGGAACAGGCCTTCGGGCAGGTTCAGGGACATGCCCGGTTTCACTTCGTTCGTTGAGATCATCAGTCGAGGCTCCTCGTGTTCAGTCTATGCCGATGGCGGCCAGCGCGGCACGTACGGTAGCGTCGTCCGGGTGTACGACCATGGGTTCCCCGATGTCCCGGAGGACGACGAAGCGGATCCCCTCGGCGTCCCGCTTCTTGTCGAGAGCCATCAGATTCTCGACGGTTCGCCGTTCCAACCCCGGAGACGAAGTCGGTAGGCCGAGAGAGGCGATCAGGCCGTCGTGCTCGGTCCTACCCTCGAATCCCACCATCCGTTCTCCCACGTAGCCCGCGGCAACCATGCCGATCGCCACCGCTTCACCGTGGCTGATGCCGGCAGCGATCTCGACACCGTGCCCGACCGTGTGTCCGTAGTTGAGAACGGCCCGGACTCCACCTTCGCGGAAGTCCTGCGAGACAACCCCTGCCTTCACGGCGACGGCACGTTCCACGACCTCCCCGAGCGGTGCTGCGAGGCCGTGCTCCCGGTACAAGTCGACGAGTTTCGGATCACCAATGAATCCGGTCTTGAGCGCTTCGGCGGAACCCTGGCGGATCAGAGAAGCGGGAAGTCCTTCGAGCACGTCGACATCGATGAGTATGCGGGCCGGATGGCGGAACGCTCCGACCAGGTTCTTCCCTCCCACGTTGATCCCTGTCTTGCCTCCGACGCTTGCGTCGACCGCACCGAGGAGGGTGGTCGGGGCAAGGACACACTCGATGCCACGCAGATAGGTGGCCGCGATGAAACCCGCCACGTCGGTGGCGGCTCCGCCCCCAAGGCCGATGATGGTGTCCGATCGTCCCATCATCAGTTCGTTGAGTTCACGTGCGACCGATTCGACCACGCTGAAACTCTTGGCAGCATCGCCGTCCGGAAGGGTGATGGTCGTTGGACGGTACCCCGCCGACGAGAGGGACCGTTCGGCCTGCTCCGCCTGGGTCATGACGGTCGGCTGTGTGAGAAGGACAACCCTTCGTCGCCCCGGGTTTGGGGGAAGCAAAGATCCGACCCGCGTGAGGATGCCCCGTTCGATATGGATTTCGGAGACGACGGCGTCACCTTCGGTGATCATGATCGGCGCCATAGATCCTCCAGTTCCTTCGCTACTTCTTCGATCGGTCCCCGTGCGTCGATCACATGGTCGGCGGCCGAGCGGTACAGCCCGTCACGCGCTTCGGCGATCGTACGAAGGGACTCCCCGGTTCGTTCGCCGAGCAGCGGGCGGTCATTGGAACCGAGAAGGCGCCGTTCGAGCGTGTCCGTGTCGACTTCGAGCAGCACCGTCGTTCCGCAGGCGCGCATCGCCTCGACGTTGGAGGCGTCGAGAACGATGCCCCCGCCGGTCGCGACGATCCCGTCCGGGGCACTTCCGACGGTGCGTACGGCGATGGATTCAAGGTTCCTGAATACAGCCTCTCCCCGCTCCTGAAAGATCGAAGAAACGGAGGCTTCGCTGTCTCTTTCAACGATGGCATCCGTGTCGTAGAACGGGATCGAGAGTCGCTCCGCCGCACGATGCCCGACAACGGACTTGCCGCTCCCCATCATGCCGATCAGCCAGAGATGACCCATCAGAATTCGGCTAGTCGCCGTCGGTGTGCTTCGTCCGCAGCCACGAACGCCTCCACCGTGTCACCACCGTAAACGCGTTGCATCTCAACGGCGATCGCCAGGGCAAGCATCTGCTCGGCCACTACCCCTGCGGCGGGCACGGCGCATACGTCGCTTCGTTCCCGGAATGCAACGGACACCTCACCGGTCACGACATCGACCGTTGCAAGCGGCCGCATCAGGGTCGAGATCGGCTTCATGCCCGCACGGGCGCGAATGAGGTCGCCGTTGCTGATGCCGCCCTCGATGCCACCGGCCCGATTCGTCGTTCTCCTGAACGAGTGATCGGCCGGGTAGATCTCGTCGTGGGCAGCAGATCCCGGTCGCCCTGCCGAGGCGAACCCGTCGCCGATTTCCACCCCCTTGATGCCCTGGATGGACATGAGACCGGCAGCGATCGCCGTGTCGAGCCTCCGGTCCCAGTGGACGTGGCTTCCGATGCCGGCCGGCACGCCGTAGGCGAGAACCTCGACGATTCCCCCGAGGGTGTCGCGTTCCTCTTTTGCCCGCTCGATCGCTTTGATCATCTCTTCCGCCGCCGATTCGTCGCTCGACCGTACGGGGGATGCGTCGATCACTGTGAGATCGCCCGGCTCCGGGACATCGGCCGTGGAGATCACGTCACCGATCTGTACCACGTGGCTGATGACGGTAATACCGACTTCGGCAAGGAGCATCTTCGCGACGTATCCGGCAACGGTGCGCGCTGCGGTCTCACGTGCCGAGGCGCGTTCCAGAACGTCTCTCGCGTCGTGAGTGCCGTACTTCATCATGCCGGGCAGATCGGCGTGCCCGGGTCGCGGGGAGGTCATCGTGCGTCGGGCCGTTCCCGGCTCCGGGGACATCTCTCCCGACCAGCGTTCCCATTCGGTGTTCCGGATTGTCACAGCGATCGGGCCGCCGAGCGTCCGACCGAAGCGCACGCCACCGACGATCTCGATCTCGTCTCGTTCGAGACGCATGCGCGGTCCGCGGCCGAAACCGAGGCGCCGCCGTGCGAGCTCTTCCGCAAGTCCATCTGCGTCCACGGCGAGCCCAGCCGGGGCGCCTTCTACGATCGTTGTGAGGGCGGGTCCGTGTGACTCGCCTGCAGTGAGGAATCGGATCATCGGACCATCGTGGCAGGGGTTGGCTTCCTAGTCACGCTCCACCTCCCAGATACCAGTTCGCGATGGTCCCCGCCCACACGAGTGCCAGGTATGCACCCCCGACGAGGTACGGCCCGAATGGGATCGAATCCTTCCGATCCCTGATCCGGAACACGATGATGACGAGGGAAACGATTCCACCGAGGAGGAATGCCGCGAAGACGGCGACGATCAACGTCTCCCAGGATTGGTACGCCGTGAACAACCCGAGCAGGAACGCCAGCTTCACGTCGCCGAGGCCGAACGCTCCCCTGGCTGCGAGGGCAACGACGAGGAGCAGCAAGAAGTAAACGATCCCTCCGGCGTATGCACGGAGGACGGGTCCGCCCTCGATCAGCCCTCCGATCGTGAGGAGAGCGGCTCCGATCACGGTGCCGGGGAACAGAATCCGGTTCGGTATGAGCTTCGTGTCGATGTCGGTGAGCGTCAACGTCACCGTCACCGCAAGAAACCAGAGGTACGAGAGAAGGACCCAATCGACCCCGACCACGTACGGCGCGACCCCGAAGAGCGCGCCGGTTGTTACGGCAACCACCGGGACGCGGCCGGGCTGTTCGACCATCTCGCGATACGGCTTGCCGGTCGCGACCTGTTCGGCGCCGATGCCGACGGCAAGGCCGACCGGTATGAGGACTAGGAGAAGCAACATTCGGAGAGAGCCTATCTGGTTCCCGTTCCGTTGCGGTTCAGAGTGCGTTCCTCATCACATCAACCGGCGCCTCGATGCCCGTCCAGATCTCGAACGAGAACCGGGCCTGGGCGACGAGCACATCCCTCCCGTCGGCAACGGCGATCCCCATTCCCCGGCTCTCGGTGACGGCGGGCGACGGCGCTGCCCCGTAGGTGAGATCGAGGAACCCGACGGCCTTTTCGATGATGCCAGCGCCGAGCGATTCGCCGCGCATGCCGAGCGGAGTGGCGTTGATGACGATCGCCGCATCCACCCCAGTCCCCCAGGGCACGACCGTGCCGCCGATTCGTGTGCGCTTCAGGAGATCCGTCGCCGACGCGGCGTTCCTTCCGGAGATGAAGACCTCCCTGCCGGCCACAGCCACGAGTGCGCCTGCAGCAGCCCCGCCCGTTCCGAGGACGAGGACGGGAACGTCCTCCGCCCACCCCGGGCTTCCGAGGATTGACCCGAGCCCGGCGACGTCCGTGTTGTGCCCCCATACTTCACCCCGCAAGCGCACGAGGGTGTTCACGGCGCCGGCCCGCAGCGCCTCCTGAGCAACGCGATCCGAGAGGTCGAACGCCAGTTCCTTGTGCGGCATCGTCACATTCGCCCCGTCGAGGCGACCGTACCGGATCTCGTCGACGGCGCTTCTCATGCCGGCTGCATCTACCCGACGTGCCGTGTACTCGCCGTCGACCCCGAGCGCCTCGAACGCGGCGTTGTGGATCGCCGGTGATCGCGAGTGCTCGACGGGATCGCCGAGAAGCACGATCTTCACGGCAGCACTCCATCCGCTTTCGCCTTCGCGACCTTCTCCTGGTGCTCCGCATAGGTGCGCGAGAATCCATGTGTGCCGTCCTCCGAGACGAGCACGTAGAAGAGATAGTCGGTCGTTGCGGGGTCGGCGGCGGCTTCGATCGATTCCATTTGCGGTGCTCCGATCGGCGTCGGCGGCAGTCCTTTCACACGATACGTGTTCCACGGAGAGTCGACTTCCAGATGCTCCGCGAGTACCCGCCCCGGGTTCTCCCCCAGCGCGTAGATCACAGTGGCATCGATCTGAAGCGGGATGTCCTGTTCGAGACGGTTGTAGATGACGGAAGCGATCAGGGGGCGGTCGGAATCGACGCCCGCCTCGCGCTGGATGAGCGACGCAACGATCAACGCCTCGTATCGGTTGACTCCGAGTTCCCCGAGGCGGGACCAGTCGACGTCGGCGACCCTCGTCACCATCTCGTCGGCGATGAGCGTAAGGATGTCGGCAGCCGTTGCGGCCTCAGGGATCTCGTACCGGGCTGGGAAGAGCAACCCCTCCCACCGGGTGAGCCCGTCCACTTCCGCCGGGAAACTCGTCGGCATGAGCGCGGAGGTCACGGCCCCTCCCACCAGAGCCTGCTCGAACTCGCCGACCGGGATGCCGGTCTGCTCGGCCAGTCCCGCGATGATGCTCCGGACGGCCTGCCCCTCGTACACGATGACGCTGGAACCAGTTCCGGCATCCGGCCCCGTCAGTAGCCGTCGAACCACGTCTTCGGGTGTCATCAACGTCTCGAGGTCGTATCTTCCCGCCTGAAGCTGCGACGCGACGCCCTGGTCCGTGATGATGGATCGCAGGTCGCTCGCTCTCACGACTCCCGCCGCTTCCATTGCGGCGGCGATCTCCCGTGCGGATGATCCTGCGGGGACTTCGACGCTCACGGCCACCCCGGGTTCCACGTTCAGGGACTGAGGTCCTCCGACGAGTCTCGCCAGCGCACCGGCTCCGAGCACCATTGCCGCAACGATCGCGAGCGCGACCGCTCCGATCAGAAGCGGTTTGCGGTACGAGCGCTCACCGGTCGTCTGGTTCTCTGGTTCCGTCACCCTGATATTCCTTGCGGTCGAGGTAGCTCTGGAGGATCACCGCCGCGGCAACCTTGTCTCGGACATCACGCCGTTTCGCCCGTCGCACCCCGCCTTCGAGGAGTGCGGCTTCCGCCGTCACCGTAGTGAACCGTTCATCCTGGAATTCGACCGGCACGCCGCTCGCCTCGGCGGCGATGCGTCCCACCTCTCTCGCGGCTTCTGCCGACGGGCCCTCGCCCCCCGAGAGGCTCGTTGGGAGTCCGACGATGATGAGGTGAACGTCGTATTCGATGCACATCGCTCTCACAGTGTCGGCGACGTCCGTGGACCGTCGATCGATCACCGCATGCGGGGAGGCAATGGTACCGGTGGGGTCCGATAGCGCGACTCCGATGCGGCGCTCCCCCGGGTCGAGCCCGAGGATCCGGGTCATGACTGGAGGACTGCGGTCCGGGCCGCGTCACGGGCCGCTTCCAGGGCCTCATCGAGCCGATCGCCACGCGGCCCACCCGCCTGGGAGAGTCGCGGATCCCGGCTCCCGCCACCTCCGAGGAGTTTCGCCGGTCCGGAGATCAGTTCCCCGGCTGAAACACCGGACGCGACCAGATCGTCCGAGACGAATGCGATGAGCGCGCCCTTGCCGTCGGTCGTCGAACCGAGCACCCCGATACCGCTGCCGAGCCGGTCGCGCACCTGGAACGCGAGCGCTCGCAGACCGTCGCCGGTGAGGCCCTCCCGTCGGGCAATGAGCAACCTGTGACCGTCGTGCTCCTCGATGTTCTCGAGTAGTTCCTGTGCTTCGGCCGATCGCGTCTGCTCCTCAAACTGCTCGATCCGCTCTTCCTGGCTCTTCAAACGGGCGGCAAGCGACTTCGCCGCATCGACGACCCGGGCCGGTTGCGTTCCCAACACCGAAGCCGTGTTTTCGAGGTCTCTCCGCATTCCGCTGAGGTATTCGTAGCCGGCAGTCCCCGTCAGCGCTTCGACCCGCCGTGTGTTGGCCGCCACCGAGCCTTCCGAGACCAGGATCAGCGGTCCGATCTGCCCGGTCGTCGGTACATGGGTACCGCCGCAGAACTCGGTCGAGTAGTCGCCGGCTTTCACGACGCGCACCTCGTCACCGTACTTGTCGCCGAAGAACGCGATCGCGCCCATCTTCTCCGCCTTGTCCTTCGACATCTCCAACGTCGTCACCGATGCATTCTCGATCACGCGGCTGTTGACGGCGAGTTCGACCTCCCGGAGTTCTTCCGGAGCGAGCCCGTGATAGTGGCTGAAGTCGAATCGCAGACGATCGGGCGATACGAGCGATCCGGCCTGGTGAACGTGCTCCCCGACGATCTCACGCAACGCCCAGTGGAGGATGTGTGTCCCGGTGTGGTTCTTCTTGATCCGTTCCCGACGTTCCCGGTCGATCGTGAGCTTGGTGTCCTGTCCGAGGTGCACCGTTCCGCTGGCGACGACGCCCCGGTGGCCGTGGAGGCCCGGGACTGCGTACTGCGTGTCTTTGACCTTGACGGTTCCGGTGGGTGTGGTGATGACACCCGAATCTCCGACCTGTCCACCGGATTCTGCATAGAACGGTGTGCGGTCGAGGAAGACTTCGACCTCCCGTCCCTCGTCCGCCTTCTCGATCGTCTCCCCTTCCGAGATGATCGACAGAATGCGCCCGGCGGCGTCGGCGCGCTCGTATCCGACGAACTCGGTCTGATCGATACCGGAGAGCAGCGTTCGATAGGCGTCGGCCTTCGCCGCAGCATCGCCGCCCTTGTAAGCGGCGCGCGCCCGCTGTCGCTGGGACTCCATCATCGTGTTGAACTCCGTCAGATCGACCTGGAACCCGCGCTCCGTCACGATCTCTTCGGTGAGTTCCTTCGGGAAGCCGAACGTGTCGTGGAGTTTGAACGCTGTCTCTCCCGACAGCATCGCACCGGGTTCGAGACGACCGAGTTCCGCATCGAGCAGCTGGTGACCCGACCGCAACGTCCGCCGGAACTGTTCCTCTTCCCGCGTCACCATTTCGACGATCGCGTCACGCTGCTCGACCAATGTCGGATACGGATCGGCCATGACGTCGATCGTCGAGGCGACGAGCTTCGGCATGATCAGATCCTCGGTGCCGAGCAGGAAGGCATGTCGGACGGATCGACGGATCAGCCGGCGCAGCACGTAGCCGCGACCCTCGTTGGAAGGCACGACCTTGTCACCGATGAGGAACGTGACCGCTCTGCCGTGGTCCGCCATGATGCGGAGCGACACGTCCGTCCGTTCGGCGGCACCGTAACGGGTTCCCGTTGCCCGTTCGGCGGTTTCGACGATCGGGCGGATGACATCGGTCTCAAAAATCGAGTCCACGCCCTGTAGGACGGTGGCGATCCGCTCCAGGCCCGCCCCGGTGTCGATGTTCTTCGACGGCAGGTTGCCGACCACGTGATAAGGACGATCCTGGATGTTCTGCATGAACACGAGGTTCCAGATCTCAACGTGCCGCTCATCGTCGACCGCCGGGCCACCGGCCTCACCGTAGGCCGAGCCCTTGTCGAAGAAGATCTCCGATGACGGGCCGCACGGGCCGGGGACACCCATCTGCCAGAAATTGTCCCGGTCGAGGCGCTGAACTCGATCCGCCGGAACACCAACGCCGTCGATCCATATCTCGGCCGCTTCGTCGTCGGTGTGGTGGACCGTGTACCAGAGACGATCCGGATCGAGTCCGAATCCTTCTGTGATGAGTTCATAGGCCCACGGGATCGCCTTCTCTTTGAAATAGTCGCCGAACGAGAAGTTCCCGAGCATCTCGAAGAACGTGATGTGTCTCGCCGTCGTCCCGACGATGTCGATGTCGATCGTCCTGGCGACCTTCTGAACGGTCACGGCTCTCGGATACGGCGGTGTCTCCTCGCCGAGCATGTACGGCTTGAACGGAACCATTCCCGCGTTCGTGAGCAGAAGGGTCGGGTCGATGGGGATCAGCGACGCCGACGGAACCGGTGTGTGGTCCCGTTCGGTGAAGAAATCGAGGAAGACGCGTCGAATCTCGTTGGTATCCATGAGAGCAGGAGGTTAGCCCTCAGGTGAGAACTGCTCCACGGGTTCTTCCGCATCGCCGTCCCGCTGCATGCGCCGGCCGGTGACTTCCAGCATGCCGGCGACGGTCGTCACACCGGCGCGCGTGATCGTCTCCATGGAGATGCGCTCCCTGGCCTTCTTGACCTTCCCACCCAGGTAGACGCCCGCGCCGACCGTCGCGGCGGATCCGAGTGCGAACCATTTCAATCGCGTGAACATGACACCCGAGGCTACCAGCGCCTCAGCGGTCCTTCCCGAGGATCCGGTCGATTCGCCCCAACCGTTCGGCGAGTTCGGCCTCCCTGCCGTGTGTGCCCGCCCGGTACAGGATGGCTCCCGTTGCTTCATCCGGCAGGTACTGCTGTGCCAGGACGCCGCGTGGATCGTCGTGCGGGTAGTCGTAGCCCGCACCGTGCCCCATCTGCCGCTGCCCCGCCGTCGCAGCCGACCGTAGGTGCATCGGAACGTCCGCTCCGGGGGTGGCTTCCACGGCGCGGCGCGAAGCGGAAATCGCTTCGGCGAGCGAATTCGACTTCGCTGCCGTCGCCAGGTAGACGGTTGCCTCCGTCAGGGCATACGCCCCTTCAGGGAGACCGATGACCTCCACCGCTCGGAAGGCGTCGATCGCGATCCCCAGGGCCGCCGGATCGGCCAAACCGATGTCTTCGGAGGCAAGGATGACGAGTCGACGTGCGATGAACTTCGGGTCCTCTCCTGCCTCAATCATGGTGTGGAGCCAGTACAGGGCTGCATCCACATCCGATCCACGAACGCTCTTGATGAACGCGGAGATCACGTCGTAGTGACGATCACCGCCCTTGTCGTACCGGATCACACGTCGCTGCAGTGCCTCACCGATCTCCTCGATGCCGACCTCCGGCCTGCCCCGACCCTCGGCGATCGTCACAGCGAGTTCGAACGCGTTCAGAGCGAGCCGTGCGTCACCGCCGACCCGGTGCGCGAGATCTTCCAGCGCCTCTTCGCTCACGGCTGCGCCGGGAACGCCCCGGACAGGGTCATCGATCGCTCGTCGGACCAACTCTTCCACGTCGTCGGGTGCGAGCGCCTCCGTCCGGAACACGGTCGATCGGCTGATCAGCGGTGAGTTCACCTCGAAGAACGGATTCTCCGTGGTCGCTCCCACGAGAACGATGATCCCGTCTTCGACCCCCGGAAGCAGCGCATCCTGCTGAGCCTTGGTGAAGCGGTGAATCTCGTCGAGGAACAACACGGTGCGTCCGTCTCCGTTCTCGATGCGCCGCGTCGCGATGGCAAGGACCTCGCGAACGTCTTTCACGCCGGCCGATGTCGCTGAGAGCTGATCGAACCGGGCTCCGCTGTTGACGGCAACGAGACGGGCGAGTGTCGTCTTCCCGGATCCGGGCGGGCCCCACAGAATCATCGAGACGGGTCGACCGGCTTCCACCATGGTGCGGAACGCCGCTCCGGCAGCGAGCAGATCTCGCTGACCGACGACCTCGTCGAGGTTCCTCGGTCGCATCCGGGTGGCGAGCGGTGCATGTGCCGTGCGTCGCTCCGCCCGTTCGGCGGCGAAGAGGTCCGGTTCAGTCACCCGCCGCCTCATCGGCGGCCCATTCGGCCCGCACTTCGGCCCGCACCTCGATCCCGAGCTCTTCCAGTTGCTTCGATTCGACCCGGCTCGGAGACCCGGTCAGCGGATCACCGCCACTCTGCGTCTTCGGGAACGGGATGACCTCACGGATGTTCGGAACGTTCTGCAAGATGGAAACCAACCGGTCGACCCCGATGGCGAACCCTGCGTGGGGAGGTGTCCCGAATCGCAACGCATCCAGGAACCACCCGAAACGCCGCTCTGCCTCCTCGTCGGATATTCCAAGCGTTTCGAACACCTGCGCTTGGACGATCGGGTCGTGGATCCTGACGCTGCCGGAGCCGAGTTCGGAACCGTTGAGCACCAGGTCGTACGCTTTGGAGATCGCGTGACCCGGATCCTCACGCATCTGCCGCACATCGACCGGTGCTGTGAACGGATGGTGCAGCGGCGCGAAGTCTCCGTCCTCGTTGCGTTCGAACACCGGGAAATCGACGACGAAGAGGTAGGCGAGTTCATCGTGACCGTCCGGTTGACCGATCTCGAGGCGGATCTGCCCGAGCACCTCGAGCGCCGTACGGGTTTCGTCTGCGACGATCAACAGAGTGTCACCGGGCGCCGCCTTGAGTGTGGAAGCGATACCGGGAAGTTCCGCGTCGTTGAGGAACTTGGCGACCGGTGACCGGAACGTCCCGTCCTCTTCGGCGATTATCCAGACGAGACCCTTCGCCCCAAGCTCCTGAGCCCGGGCGGACAGGCCGTCGAGTCCAGAACGCGAGAGTCCGAGCCCGCCTGCGTTGATTCCGCGAATCGATCCGCCGGAAGCGAGAACGCCTGCGAACGCGTTGAAACCTGTCTCGGCGAAGACGGGGCTGAGATCGGCGATCTCCATGCCGAACCGGATGTCGGGTTTGTCCGTTCCGTAGCGCTCCATGGCCTCGTGCCAGGTGAGACGGGGGAACGGCCGATCGAGATCGACCCCTCGCAGGTCTCTCGTGACCCTCGTTGCGATCTCCTCGAGTGTCGCCAACACGTCCTCTTGGCCCCAGAACGATCCTTCGAAGTCGAGCTGGGTGAATTCGAGCTGCCGGTCCGCACGCATGTCCTCGTCCCGGTAGCACCTGGCGACCTGGTAGTACCGCTCGACCCCGGCGATCATCAGCATCTGTTTGAACAGCTGTGGCGATTGCGGGAGGGCGTAGAAGGTTCCCTTCCGGAGCCGGGACGGCACGAGCATGTCCCTGGCACCTTCCGGCGTCGAGGCGATCAACGTTGGGGTTTCGATCTCCATGAATCCGAGATCGTCCATGACGGTTCGCATCGCACGGATCGTTTGCGAACGAGCCCGGACGTTGTCCTGCATCGCAGGGCGACGGAGATCCAGGTACCGGTACTGGAGGCGTTTCGCTTCATCCACTTCAACGCGATCGTCGATCTGGAAGGGAAGCGGTTCGGCGGCGCTCAGCGTCGTCATCGAGGTACCGACGACTTCTACCTCCCCCGTCGGGAGGTCGGGGTTCGCCATGTCTCCGGGGCGCAGCCGTACCGTGCCGGTGACGCTGATGCAGTACTCGTTCCGGAGGCCTCTCAGGTCTGCCTCGGATGCGGGAGCATCCTCAGGGTTCAGGACGACCTGCACGACGCCGCTTGCGTCCCTGAGGTCGACGAAGACAACTCCCCCGTGGTCTCTGCGGCGTCCCACCCACCCTGCGAGCCTCACCTCGCTGCCGGCGTCTGCTGCGCGCAGTGTGCCGGCGCCGTGTGTCTTCATCGTTTCAGCCATGTTTGGATCTCCTTAAGAGCGACGGAGGACTGCTCCCCCGTCGCCAGGTCGCGTGCGGTCACGCGGCCTTCTTCCCACTCCTCGCCGACGATCAGGGCATACGCTGCCCGTGAGCGGTCGGCTGCCTTGAACTGTGCCTTGACGGACCGGTCTCCGACTGTGCGGTCCGCTCGTAGACCGGCCTCCCGTAGCTCCCTGACGAAGCCGGTCGCGTCGCCGGTCCGGTCCGGGTCGGCAACAATCACGTACGCGTCGAGCAGCGGCTTCTGCGCCGCCTCTTTCCTCGCGAGGAGGATGCGATCGAGTCCCATCGCAACTCCAACCGCCGGGGTCGGCTTGCCTCCGAGCATCTCGAAGAGCGGGTCGTAGCGGCCACCTCCGCCGACAGAGCTCTGAGCCGCCTCGAAGTCGAGCGGCACGTACTCCCAGACGGTTCGGTTGTAGTAGTCGAGACCTCGAACGAGCGTCGGCGTGATCTGATACGGGATGTCGGCCGCTTCGAGGCCCTCCCGCACGCCTGCGAAGTGGTTCGCCGCATCAGGTGACAGGTAGTCGGCGGGGGTCGGGGCGCCGGCGACGACCTGCGCATCTGCCTTCGAATCGAGCACCCGCATCGGGTTGTCGTACATACGACGACGGGCGTCTTCGGAGAGGTCTTCCTTGCGCAACTCGAGAAAGTCGATCAGGCGCCGGCGGTAGTCGCTCCGATCCGCCGCATCACCGATGCTGTTGAGACGCACTTCGACGTTGGGCACGTCGAGCTCCTGCAGGTAGCGGTAGCCGAGTTCGATCACCTCGACGTCCGCTCCCGGATCGGCCGCCCCGAGGTATTCGATGCCGGCCTGGGAGAATTGTCGTCTTCGTCCCTTCTGCGGACGCTCGTATCGGAACATGGGACCCCAGTAGAAGCCTTTGAACGTTCCGACGACACCGCCTGCCTGGACGACGGCTCGTACGACGCTCGCCGTGGCCTCCGGGCGGAGTGTGACGGACCGGCCACCCTTGTCGATGAAGGTGTACATCTGCTTTTCGACGACTTCGGTGTCTTCACCGATCCCTCGTGAGAACAGCTCTGTCGACTCGAACATGGGCGTGAGGGTGAGGCCGTATCCGAAGCGTTCGGCCAGGTCGAAGAAGACACGCTCGGCCTCCACCCAGGCCGATGAGGCGGGCGGGAGGATGTCGTCGGTGCCCTTGGGCGCGCGGTAGGTCATGACACTCCGGTCAACAGCGGAAAGGCAAGGCTAGCGCCGCCACGAACCCAGGGTTCTCTGCTTTGTATATGACGTTGTGAGCCCGCGGTTCAAGAGGCGTCTCCATTCCGCGGGCCCGGGACGCCAAATAGGGCGCAGAGAACCCTGGGTTCGTGTCGGGTTAGGTGGGGAGCCATTCGAGACGGAACGGGTTCGCGGCTCGTTCCCTGCCGATCGTCGTCTCCGGACCGTGTCCGGGAAGCACTCGCATATCGTCGGGAAGGGTCATCACCTGCGTGCGCATCGACGTAACGAGATCGTCCCAGCTGCCGTACGGGAAGTCGGTCCTGCCGACCGAACCGGCGAAGAGCTGGTCTCCGGAGAAGACGAGGCCCTCCTCCTCGACGACGAAAACACAGTGCCCGGGCGTATGACCCGGTGTCTGACGCACTTCGAACTCGAAACCGGCCAGCTCGATGCGTTGGCCGTGGGCGAGGTCCCGGTATCGCTCCGGCGGTTCGAACTCTTCTGCGCCTGGCGGCACGAAGCCGAAGAGCGACCGGATCTGTCCGACGGGATCCGACGCCAGGAACCCGTCGTCCGGATGCAGGAACGCACTCACGCCCGTCTGACGAACGACCGAGCCGGCGCCGCCGGCGTGATCCACATGGCCGTGCGTGACCAGCAGGCCGACGGGAACGAGGTCGTATTCCTTGAGCAGCCGGACGATCGCGTCCACGTCCGGCGGGGCATCGACGATGACGGCCGGTCCCCCGCGTTCTGGGGCGATCACGTAGCAATTCGTCGCCGCGGCCCACAGCTCGGCCGACGTGAGGATCATCTTCCACCTCCGGGAATCAGGCGATACGCCTCGAAGACACCGTCGACGTCGCGCAGATCCGACAGCACACGTTCCAATTGGCTGGGATCCGACAGTTCGATCTCGTAGCGCAGGAAGGCAATCCGGTCCCGTCCCGCTACCGACGACGATGTGTGGATGTTTGCGCCGTGGTCGGAAAGCACGGATGTCACGTCGCGCAGCAGCCGGGGCCGGTCGAGGGCCTCAACCTGGATCCACACGAAGAAGGCATCCGATTGGGTTGGAGCCCAGGCGACCTCGATGAGTCTTTCCGGCTGCTCTTCGAGCGCTCCGATGTTGGCACAGTCCGTCCGATGCACGGAGACCCCTCGACCGACCGTCACGAACCCCATGATGGAATCGCCGGGCACGGGTCCGCAGCATCTCGCGAGGTTTACGAGCACGTCGTCGAGTCCTTCGACGATGACGCCGCTCATGGGACGGGTGCGGCGACGTTCGGGAGAGACGAGGAGGTCGAGGATCTCGCCGGTTTCCTCGTCCTCTTCCGACTTCTGTTTCCGTTGGAGACGGTCGACGACGGTCTTGGCGCTCACTCGACCGTCACCGACGGCCCCGTAGAGATGGGCGAGGTCGCTGAATCCGAGTTCCTCCGCAACGACCAGCAGTTCGGCGTCGTGGCCTCCGATCGGCAAGGCGTGTCGGCGGAACTCCTTCGTAACCTCTTCTTTCCCGTGGTTCAGCGCGGTCTCGCGGCGTTCCTTTGCGAACCACTGCCGGATCTTCGCCGCGGCCCGTGACGACGTCACGAATTCAAGCCAGTCGCGGCTCGGACTTGCATCCTCGGCTTTCGACGTGAGGATCTCGACGATGTCCCCCGACTCGAGCTGGGTGGTCAGCTGAACGAGACGACCGTTGACCTTCGCTCCCACGCATCGGTGGCCGACGTCGGTGTGGATCCGGTAGGCGAAGTCCACGGGCGTCGCCCCCTTCGACAGGGAGATCACAGCGCCCTTCGGGGTGAGCGCGAACACTTCGTCCTGGTAGAGATCCAGTTTCAACGCCTCGAAAAACTCGCCGGCGTCGGCCGTGGCATCCTGAAGGAAGTTGATGTCCGCGACGAGCGGGAGCGCCGCTGCGTCGTCACCCTCCTTGTATCGCCAATGTGCAGCGATCCCGGCCTCGGCCCGCTCGTGCATTTCGGTGGTGCGTATCTGCACTTCGAGCGCCTTGCCGTCGGGTCCGACGACGGTGGTGTGAATCGACTGGTAGAGGTTGAATTTCGGCATCGCGATGTAGTCCTTGAACCGACCCTGAATCGGGGCCCACATCGTGTGGATCAGTCCGAGCGCCGCGTAGCAGTCCTTCACATCAGGAACGATGATCCGGATGCCGATCAGGTCATATATCTCGTCGAAATCGAGACCGGAGTCGATCATCTTCCGGTAGATCGAATAGACGTGTTTCGGGCGCCCGCTGACGACGGCTTCGATCTCAGCGTCCGAGAGCACACGCTCGACGTCGCTCATCACCTTTTCGAGGTAGACCTCGCGTTCGGGCGCCCGTTCACGGATCTTGATCTCGAGTTGCTCCCGCCTCCCCGGATAGAGGATGGGGAAACTGCGCTCCTCCAACTCATGTTTGATCTCCTGCACGCCGAGCCGGTGGGCGAGCGGCGCGTACACGTCGAGCGTCTCGGCTGCGATCCTGCGCTGTTTCTCCTCTGGCAGGGCGTCGATCGTGCGCATGTTGTGTGTCCGATCGGCGAGTTTGATGAGGAGCACGCGGATGTCCTTCGCCAGAGCAACGGCCATCTTCCGGATCGTCGCTGCTTGTTGCTCCTCCCGGCTGGAGAATTTGATCCGGTCGAGTTTCGTGACCCCGTCGACCAGCATTGCGACATCGGGGCCGAACTCCTCCACGACGTCGTCGAACGACAATTCGGTGTCCTCGACCACATCGTGAAGGAGGGCCGCGATCAGGGTGTCCGTATCGAGGCCGTACGCGGCGAGGATCTGTGCCACGGCGAGCGGATGCACGATGTACGGATCACCGGTTCTCCGCATCTGTCCGAGATGGGCCTTCGCCGCCGTTGCATACGCCCTGCGTATGGCATCGACATCCGTGCCGGGGTGGTGCGCGAGCGCGATCTCGAGGAGATCCTCGAGCATCCTATCGGGATCGTTCGCTTCCGGTGTTTCGTGGATGGCCTCTGCCATCCAGCGAGTCTACCGGCGCTTCTTCCGCTTCCGGGGTGCCCGTGCCGTCGCCCCGGCAGCCCCCGTGCTCCCCGAATCGGCCTTCGACGGGGCGGATTCGACCTTCTCTAGCGTCTCATCTGCCACAGCCACGGCCTTCTTCTTCGCATATCGCGGCTCACCGCCCCCGCTCCGCCTGCGCTCAGCGCGCTTGCGGTTCGTGATCCACTCCTCCTCGGTCTCCTTCCACATCGCAAGAAGCGGTGTGGCGACGAAGATCGACGAGTAGGTCCCGATGCCGATGCCGATGAACAGGGCGATGGCGAACTCGAGCAGCGACGTTGCGCCGAAGATGAACGATCCGACGAACAGCAGCGATCCGACCGGGATCAGCGACGTCATCGACGTGTTGATGGATCGCATCAACACCTGATTCATGGACTTGTTGACGATCTCCGTGTAGTTGTACCGATCGTGCATCTCGTCGACGTTCTCGGTCACCTTGTCGAAGACGACGACCGTGTCGTACAACGAGTAGCCGAGGATTGTCAGCAACGCGATCACCGTCGCCGGAGTTACGGAGATTCCGAATGCAGCGAAGATGCCCCCGGTGATGATCAGATCGTGGAAGAGCGCGGCGAGCGCCGTCAGCGCCATCTTCCATTCGAACCTCCATGCGATGAAGACAACGACGAACAACAGGAACACGACCAGGGCCTCGATGGCCGCACGCGTGACCTCCGCCCCGAAGGTCGGGCCGACCGCGTCGATGGTGATATCTTCAACGGCCGCTCCGGTCACATCGGCCACCGTCGCGATCAGCTCATCCTGCGCTTGTGCATCGAGTGCCTCAGTCTGGATCAGGATGAAGCCTTCGCCGGTGAGCTGAACCCTCGCGTCCCCTTCTCCGATCTCGCCGAGCGCTGCGCGCACCTCGCCGATGTCGGCATCCTCGTGATTCTCGACCGTGATGATGACGCCGCCCGTGAAGTCGATGCTCAGATTGAGCGGCTTCACCAGCAGCAGGATGACCGACAGCACGACCAGAGCCGTCGACGCGATCAGCGTCTTTCTGGCGATGCCGACGAAGTCGAACCGTGTCTCGCCGCGATACATCCTCGTGAGCACGCTCATGAGACCACCTCCGCCGGTACGGTGGATTGCTCAGATGAACTGAACTTCCCCATCGCTCGCTTGATCGAGAACCATCCGCCGTCGCCCAGCGGTGAACGGACGGCCAGCCACGTCGCCGGCCGTGTGAAGAAGTACGAGACGACTACATCGGTCACCGTTGCGATGCCGAGTGTGAGCGCGAAACCCTTGACCGGCCCGACGGCGAGCAACCACAGGAGGATGGCGGCCATGAACGTCACCGTGTCCCCCTTGATGATCGTGCTGAAGGCACCCGGGTAGGCATGGTCCACCGACGAACGGAGTGGACGACCTCCGTGGAACTCCTCTTTCGTTCGCTCGAAGTACACGACATATGAGTCGAGCGTTATCCCGATCGATACGACGACACCGGTCACACCGGCGAGGGTGAGCGTCGTGCCCTGGAACTGTCCGAGCAGGATGATCACACCGACGAGGATGGAGCCGAACACGGTCAGCCCGACCACGGCGATCAGCCCGAGTACCCGGTAGTACAGCACCATGTAGATCGCGACGACGAGCAGACCGAGCAGACCGGCGAGGAGACCCGCTCTGAGCGAGTCGGCGCCGAGCGATGCTGAGACAGATTCGACGCGTTCGCGCTCGAAGGTGGTCGGCAAGGCACCATAATTGAGAATGGCTGCGAGGTCCTCGGCTTCCGCCTGCGGATCATCGGAGGTTCCGATGGTGATGACGACCGCGTTGGGATCGAGGCCCGTGTCCGGGCTCACCCCGGCCGCGACTTCAGGTGCCGAGGTGACGACACCGTCGACCACGATCGCGAGTCGTCGTTCCGGAGATCCGACCGGGTTGGCTGCAAGTTCTCCGGTCGCCTGGCGGAACTTCTCACCACCCTCGGAGGTGAATTCGGGTACGACGACCCAACCGCTCGAACCGCTCGAACCGCTGAACTGCGCCCGTCCGCCCTTCATGTCGGCGCCGGTCAGGAATGCAGGGCCGACGATGTAGACGAAACTCCCGTCCTGGCTTCCGAGGTACGCAATGTCGGCGTTCACGTCGTCGGGGTCGGAGAGACCGGTGACCGGGTCGAGGTTGTCGGGGTGGTCTCCTTCGGGATCGGTCAACGCCGGGCTCGTGGCCGCGATGTCGAGGACGGGTCTGAACGACATCTCGCCGGTCGTTCCGACGGCCTGGAGGGCGCGATCACGATCTTCGACACCGGGCAACTGAACGAGGATCGCCCGGTCCCCCTGGACGGAGATCTCCGGTTCCTGCACGGAGCCGAGGCCCTCGATCCGTCGCCGCATGATGTCGACGGCTGCGTCGAGCGTGTCAGGATCGGTTCCGTCGGGCGCGACGAGCACGACGGCGAAGCCACCCTGAAGGTCGAGTCCCAGCTTGGGTGCCCACCCCGCGAGAAGCATCGTCCCTATCGATCCCCATGCGATGGCGAGTGTGACGATGAGCGTGATGAGCGCTCGTTTGGTGTTCATTCGGAGTCGTCCTCCGTCCGCTCTGCGACGGCGCGCTTGGAGATCCGCATCTTCGTGCCCGCGTCGATCTCGATCGTGAATGTCGTGTCGTCTTCGGCGCGGATCGTGCCGTAGATGCCACCGATGGTTCTGATCTCGTCCCCGATACCGAGCGATTCACGCAGGGCCGCTGCCTTCTTGGCACGCCTTCGCTGCGGCATGACGAGCAGCAAGTAGAAGACGGCCCCGAGGATGGCGATCGGGAGGAGGAAACCGAGCGCGCTGCCGCCCTCTTCCGCCTGGGCGAAAACGACCGTCGGCGCGATCAAGAAAGTGAGCACGTGAACCTCCGTTCGATGTGATGCGGCTGAATCTCGGCGCGGCCAGAGAACGATAGTCTCGCGCTCGCCTAACGCGGCATCCTGGCATCGATGACGCCACGGTGGAAGGCCTCGAAATCCCCGTCAGCGATCGCATCACGGGCCCGCGCCATGAGATCGAGCGTATACGTCAGGTTGTGCAGGGTGAGGAGCCGATCGGCGAGCGGTTCGTTCGTCGTGTAGAGATGACGCAGGTAGCCCCGACTGTATCGCCGGCACGTCAGACACGCACAGGCCGGGTCCAGCGGTGTCGGGTCGGTGATCCACTCGGCCCGTTTGATGGAGATGTCCCCGTTTCGTGTGAGCGCCTTTCCGTGGCGGGCGAGACGGGTCGGGATCACGCAGTCGAAGAGGTCGACGCCCCGGGCGATCGCTGCAAGCATGCCCTCGGTGTCCCCGAGGCCCATGACGTAGCGAACGCCGTTCGCGGGCAGGTGAGGGATGGCCGCGTCGAGTGCGGCGTTGCGTTCCTCCGGTGTCTCCCCAACGGCAAGACCGCCGATCCCGAATCCGGGGAATCCGAGTGCGCCGATCTCCTTCGCCGCCTGTTCTCTCAGGTCCGGTTCCGCTCCACCCTGAACGATTCCGAAGAGGGCACGGTCTTTCCGCCGTTTCGCATCGAGCGCCCGTTCGGCCCATCGTCGTGTCCGGTGCATCGCCGCTTCGGCGTCGGACCGTGGCGATGGGAGGGGTACGGGAACGTCGAGCGCCATCGCAATATCCGAGCCGAGACGTTCCTGAACGGCGATCGCCCGCTCCGGCGTGAGTTCGACCTTGGAGCCGTCGTAGGTGCTGCGGAACACCAGGCCGTCCTCGGTGATCTTCGGGTTCAGCGAGAGCACCTGATAGCCGCCGCTGTCGGTCAGGATCGGCCCGCTCCACGCCATGAAGCCGTGCAGTTCACCCAGCCCGGCGACGACATCCTCGCCCGGTCGCAACATCAGGTGGTAGGTGTTCGATAGAACGATCTGGGCGCCGACCGATCGCAGGTCCTCCACATCCATCGTCTTGACCGTGGCACGCGTTCCGACGGGCATGAAATTCGGTGTTGTCACCTCCCCGTGCGGTGTCGACATGACCCCGGTTCTCGCACTCCCGTCGGTGCCCGCCGGACTCCATGTGACCGCATTCATGAATCGACCTCGAAGAACATGGCATCTCCAAACGAGAGGAACCGGTAACCGGAAGCGAGCGCATGAGCGTAGACCTCTCGCCATGATGGCCCCAACAACGCCGCGATCATGACGATCAGGGTCGTGCGCGGGGCGTGGAAATTCGTGACCACAGCGTCGACCACGTTCGGCCGATAGCCTGGAGCGATGAACAGTTGCGTCTCCCCCGATCCCGGGATGACGGTGCCGTCAGCGGTCGATGCCGTCTCGAGCGTTCGCACGACCGTGGTTCCCACGGCGACAATCCGCGACCCGCGCCGCTTCGCCTCGTTGACCTGCAAGGCAGCATCCGCGGGTATCACGTATCGCTCACGATGCATCTCATGCTCTTCGATCGCCCCGGCCGCCAGGGGCCGGAACGTGTCGAGTCCGACCTCCAATTCCACGCGTGCGATTCCGATGCCTCGAGCTTCGAGGCCACCGACGACTCTCTCGGTGAAGTGCAGGGCTGCCGTGGGGGCGGCAGCGGATCCCACCTCGGTCGCGAACATCGTCTGATACCGCTCGTCGTCGTCGAGCGTCCCGTGGAAGTACGGAGGGAGCGGCACCTCTCCGAACTCGGCCAACACGTCTTCGGTGTCACCCTCGCTCTCGATGCCGATACGGACCACGCCCCGGTCGGGTCGGCTCAGGACGGTCAGGGCAAGCGGGCCCGCCGTCATGCGTACGCCGGGACGGATCCTCCTTGCAGGACGGATGAGGGCTTCCCATTCGCGTCCGGCGAGGTGCTTGGTGAGAAGAACCTCGACCTTTCCCCCGGTTTCCTTCGTCGCGAATACACGCGCCGGCCGCACACGGGTGGTGTTGACGACGACAACGTCACCCGGGTCGAGTAGTCCGGGAAGATCGAGGAAGGTTCGATCTTCGAGCGTGTCGGCATCGAGCAACCGGGCGGCATCGCGGGGTTCGATCGCCGCCTGAGCGATCGCCCGGGCCGGCAGGTCGTAGTCGAAGAGGGAGGAGTCCATGTCGACGGAACCATAGGATCCGGTCCGTTTCCACGAGGCCCGGAAACTGGCCGGCTACTCCCCCAGCAGCGTTCCCTGCGCAGACGGGTTCGTCTCCCGGTCGATACCGAGGTGCTCGTATGCCCGCTCGGTCGCGATCCGACCCCGCGGCGTGCGCTGGAGAAAGCCCTCCTGAAGGAGGAACGGCTCGTACGCGTCCTCGACCGTCTCAGGCTCTTCGCCGACGGCGATCGCAAGCGTCGACAGACCGACGGGACCTCCACCGAATTTGACGGCTACGGCGTGCAGGATGGCTCGGTCGACCTTGTCGAGACCGACTTCATCAACCTCGAACACTTCGAGTGCCCGTCCGGCGACCCCACCGTCGATGTGACCGTCGGCTCGCACGGACGCATAGTCACGCACCCTGCGGAGGAGCCGGTTCGCGACGCGGGGCGTGCCTCGGCTTCGCGAGGCGATCGTCTCGGAGCCGTCGGGATCGATGTCCACTTCGAGGATCGCGGCCGAGCGATGAATGATCGCCGACAGATCGGATCGGTCGTAGTAGTCGATGCGAGCCACATAGCCGAACCGATCCCGCAGCGGCGGAGCGACGCGACCCACGCGGGTCGTGGCCCCGACGAGGGTAAACGGCGGAAGATCGATCTTGATAGATCTTGCGGCCGGTCCCTTGCCGACAACGATGTCGAGCTGGAAGTCCTCCATCGCCGGATACAGCACTTCTTCGACTTGTCGCGGCAGTCGGTGGATCTCGTCGATGAACAGCACATCCCCCGCTTCAAGGTTGGTGATGACCGCGGCGAGGTCTCCCGGCCGGTCGAGTGCGGGTCCGGAGGTGCCGCGGAAGTGCGCTTCCATCTCGGATGCGAGGATCCCCGCAAGGGAGGTTTTCCCGAGCCCCGGTGGCCCGGAGAACAGCACATGGTCGATCGCTTCCCCCCGCCCTCTGGCTGCCTCGATGAGGATGGCGAGCCGTTCCTTGAGCGCGCCCTGGCCCACGAACTCGTCCATCCTGTGCGGCCGGAGTCCGAATTCGATCGCCTCATCTTCCGGTGTCGGATCTCCGGTGAGGAGCCCTTCCTCTCTCATCGCTCGCTGCGCTTTCCGAGCGCCTGAAGCGCCCGTTTGAGCATCTCCTCGACCGGCAGATCGGCGGGCATCCGACGCAGCGCCTCGCCGATTTCATCCGACTGGTATCCAAGCCCTTCGAGAGCGGCACGCACCTCGGAGAGGGGCCCGGATGCATGCACCTCCGCGTCGGCGACCTCGAGTTTCGGTCGGAGTTCCAGCAGGAGTTTCTGTGCGGATCGCTTGCCGATCCCCGGCACCGCCGTGAGCGCTGCGACGTCGTCGGTCGCGACCACGCGCCGCAGGTCGTCGGCGCCCATCGTCGACAGGATGGCGAGACCCACTTTGGGACCGATGCCCGACACGCCGAGGAGCAGGCGGAACAGGTTCCGGTCGTCGACCGTTGCGAAGCCGAACAGGGCCATCTGGTCTTCCCGCACGTGCAGATGGGTGTGGACTACGACCTCTTGGCCGACGCCCGGCAGCTCGGCAAACGTGCGGGATCCGACGGCGACCTCGTATCCAACTCCGCCGAGGTCGATGATCACGGCATCGCTCCCGGATGCCGCCAGCGTTCCTCTCAGTCTCCCGATCATGAGATCCTCGTTTGTAGCGTCCGGTGTTGGAGATGGCAGAGCGCGACCGCCAGCGCATCTGCCGCATCAGCCGGTTTGGGGGCTGCCGGGAGGCCGAGCCGCATCGCCACGACACGCTGCATCTGCTGTTTGTCCGCGACCCCCGAGCCGGTGAGGGCCATCTTGACTGCGGAGGGGGTGTATTCGGCCGTTTCGAGTCCGTACTCTGAGAGAATCAGCAGCACGATCCCGGATGCCCGCGCCACCGAGATGGCGGTGTGGCGGTTGTTGTTGACGAAGACCTGTTCGATGGCGGCCGCCGAGGGTCGGTACTCATCGACGACGGAACGCAGGTCGCGTGCGAGTTCGACGAACCGCTCCCCGACGGGTCGATCAGGCCGGGTCCGAATGACCCCGGCGGCGATCGCCGTTTCAGCCGAACCCGACGCTTCGATGATCCCGTAGCCGGTGCGTGTCAGTCCCGGATCGATCCCCAATACGAACATATGTTCTCCATCGTAGCGGGGCGGTGGGACGGATCCCAACGACCGGACCCGTCATTCCATCTCGGCGAGAACCTCGTCCGGGATATCGAAGTTCGCAAACACGGCCTGGACGTCGTCGAGATCTTCGAGCGTGTCGACGAGGCGGAGCACCTTCCCCGCCGCAGTACCGTCGACCGGCACTGAGACCGACGCCATCTGGGTCACCTCGCCCTGGGCGATGGTCACGCCGGCATCTTCAAGCGCCGCGCGTACCGCGGGGAGATCCCCGGCGGAGCAGGTGATCTCCCACTGATCTCCCGACTGCTCGACATCGTCGGCTCCGCCCTCGAGGGCCGCCATCATCACGGTGTCTTCGTCACCCTCGACGAGGAGGTAGCCCTTCTGTTCGAAGAGGTAACCGACCGAACCGGGTTCACCGAGGCTTCCGCCGTTCTTCGTGAACGTGGATCGGACGTCGGCGGCCGCCCGGTTGCGATTGTCGGTCAGGACCTGCACGTACAGAGCGACTCCACCGGGGGCGTACCCCTCGTACCAAATCTCTTCATAGTCGACACCGTCGGCACCGCCGGCACCGCGGGCGATCGCCCGTTCGATGTTGTCCTTCGGTACCGATGCATCCTTCGCTTTCTGGATCGCAGTAGCGAGCGCCGGGTTCCCATCCGGATCGCCGCCGCCCGAACGCGCCGACGCTTCGATTCCCTTGATCAGCTTGGCGAACAACTTGCCCCGCTTGGCGTCCTGGCGCCCTTTGCGGTGTTTGATGTTTGCCCATTTCGAATGTCCGGACATCAGTGCTCCTCGGCGAGATCGATCAACATGGAGTGCAGACGGTCGTCGTGCGTCAACTCCGGGTGGAAGGACGTGGCGAGGATACGATCCTGACGAACCACAACGGGGTGAATTCCTCCTCCGCCCGGGTCCTCGACGCTCGCGAGCACGTCGACGGCACCGCCGACTTTCTCGATCCAGGGCGCTCGGATGAACACGGCTCTCATGGGTGCATCGAGACCCTCGACACGGAGGTCGGCCTCGAAGGAGTCCACCTGTCTGCCGAACGCGTTGCGCTCAACGATCACGTCGAGGACGCCGAGCTGCGGCTGCTCGGGCCCCGTGGTTCCCGACGCGAGGAAGATCATCCCCGCACATGTGCCGAGCACGGGCATCCCCGTCTCCACCCGCTTGCGGATCGCACCCATCAGACCGTAGATGGTCGCGAGCCTCCCGATGGTGGTCGACTCTCCCCCGGGGATGATCAGAGCGTCGACGGTGGCAAGCTCCTCGGGCGTCCGGACTTCGACGCCTTCCTGATCGAGCCGGGCTACCGCGGCGAGGTGCTCGCGGAAGTCCCCCTGGAGGGCGAGAGCGCCGACTCTCACCTCAGTTTCCCCGGTCCTGCATGCGCTCCTCAGCCGGGATGGTGTCGATGTTGATCCCGACCATGGCCTCGCCGAGGCCCCGCGAGACCTCGGCGATCTTGGCTGCGTCCTGGTAGTACGTGGTCGCTTCCACAATGGCGCGGGCTCGCACAGCGGGGTCCCCGGACTTGAAGATCCCGGATCCGACAAAGATCCCGTCGCAACCGAGTTGCATCATCAGGGCGGCATCCGAAGGCGTTGCGATACCTCCGGCAGCGAAATTGACCACCGGAAGCTTGCCCGTCTCCGCTACCTCCCGGACGAGGTCGATCGGCGCACGGAGTTCTTTCGCAGCGTTCATCAGCTCTTCGGGGTCGAGGGTCGTCAGCGACCTGATCTGGCTGTTCATCATCCGCATGTGCCGAACCGCCTCAACGACGTTTCCCGTTCCCGGTTCGCCCTTGGTGCGGATCATCGCGGCGCCCTCGCCGATGCGCCGGAGCGCTTCGCCCAGGTCCTTCGCTCCATTGACGAACGGCACCGTGAACGACCGCTTGTCGACGTGGAACTCGTCGACGGGTGTCAGGACTTCGGACTCGTCGATGTAGTCGACCCCGAGCGACTCGAGCACTCGGGCTTCGACGAAGTGGCCGATCCTTGCCTTCGCCATGACCGGGATGGAGACGGCGTCGATGATCTCCTGCACTTTGCCGGGGTCCGCCATGCGGGCAACCCCGCCTTCAGCGCGGATGTCGGCGGGAACGCGTTCAAGGGCCATCACGGACACGGCGCCCGCTTCCTCGGCGATCTTCGCCTGTTCGGCGTTGACGACGTCCATGATGACGCCGCCTTTCAGCATCTCAGCCAACCCTCGCTTGACGCGGTCGGTGCCGCGCTCGGTCGTGTTCTCCACGGTTCTCTCCTCGGTGTTCTCCGACCGAGTTTACCGACGCGCACTCCCGTAGAACCGCCCCCTCCACGCGCTAGCGGGCGGCGACCGCAGCCTCGTATGCTTCGATGTACGCGGCTGCGACGGCTCTTCCATCGAAGATCCCGACGCGCTGTGCCGCCGCTTCCGCCATTGCTGTCGCCTCATCCGATTCGGTGAGTAGATCGGCGATCGCATCTGCCAGCGCCTGCACATCTCCCGGAGGAACGAAACGGGCCGTTGACCCGGCAACGTGTTCGAACGCGGGAATCGACGATGCGATCACGCAACAACCGGATGCCATCGCTTCCGCGACGATGATTCCGAAGCTCTCCCCTCCGAGGTTAGGCGCACAGAACACCGAGGCATCGGCGAGTTCCGCTTGTTTGGTTTCGTCTCCAACCCATCCGAAGTATGTCACCCCGGCCACCCGCTCTGCCCGATCTGCTCCCAGAACGTGGAGTGAGGCGGAAGGTACGGCATCCATGACGCGAGGCCATGCCGCCAGCAGAACCGGGAGGCCCTTCCGCTCATCGTCCCGTCCCAGGAACGCAACCCGACCGGGGATCTTCGGACCCCTCCGGTAGGCACCGACATCGATCCCGTTCGGAACGATTCGATAGTCGACGAGGCCGTCGATCGAACTCCCGGCGATCGGACTGACAGCGGTCACGACACCGGCCCTTCGGATCGCGTATCGAACACCGGCACGTCCATGGCGGTAGAGGCGGCGAACCCAGGGAGGTGGATCTGCATGAAATGTGGCGACGATCGCCGGCCCTTCGACCCGCAGGGCTGCGGGCGACACGACCGGCATCAGCGGCTCGTGCACGTGGATCACGTCGACGTCGCCGAGTACCTCGTTGAGTTGCCGTCCCACGCGGGGGTTCAAGAGAACGGGCGTCTTGGCGCGGTTCGCCGGGACGACGGTGGTCTCACCGAGGAGCACAGCCCCATCCGGGCCATCCGTCCCGGGTCCGACGATCACGGCATCGTGACCCGCCTGTCTGAGCCAGCCGGCGAGCCGGATCACCTGGTCCTGCACTCCCCCGGGTCGTCCGAGATCGTACGGCGAAACGAGTCCGACTCTCATCGATGCGGATCTCCGTCGGCCGAGTCCGATGGCCAGTTCGGTTGGAACAGGTGCCAGTCGGTCGGCCGTTCGCGGATGATCTCCTCGAACGCCACCGCGAGCGCCTGGGTGCCCTTCTGAATCCGCTCCGTCCGATCATCTCCTTCCGGAATCGGAAGCTCGGAGCGGATGGCGAACCGGTGGCCGGGCCCGTCGAAGTAGCTGCCGATCGGGAAGACCGCAGCCCCGGTCATGATGGCAAGCGAAACGGGACCACCCGGCATGGTCGTCCGTTCCCCGAAGAACTCCACGTCGACACCGCGTCCGGTCACGTCCCGGTCGGAGACGAGCGCTACCACCTTCCCCTGTCGAAGGCCCCGGGCGAGCGCCGACATCGTCGATCCGGTCCCCGCGAGGATGATGTCGATCCCGAACGCCGCTCGGGTCTTGATGAACCAGTCGGTGATGCGACGATTTGACAGGTTCTCGGCGACGGCGAGGACGGGAAGATCCAGTGACTCGCCCACGGAACCCGCCACTTCCCAGTTCCCCATGTGGGCTACGGCAAAAATGATCCCCCTGCCGCTCTTCTTTGCGGCGAACACGCCGTCGAGACCCGTCACGCTCGAATGGGCGATCATCCAGTCCTTCCGCCGCGGGCGGAACCAGAACACCTCAGCCCAATACCTCCCATAGGAGGCGAACATCTCGCGGCCCGCAGCCGTGATCTCCTCTTCGCTCGGACCGGGACCCATCACCCTCCGCATGTGGCGCTGCAGTAACCCCATCCGATCACGTGCGAGATACGAAACCCCGCGGCCGACGATGCGTCCGGTGCCCGGAATCAGCCGCGCCGGAAGAAGGCCGAAGAGACCGGACAGAGCCCGGTAGACGAGATACCCGGCGAGACCCCTCACCCTGGCAGTTGCTGCCAGGTGCGGCGGATTCGCTGCAGCACGGTCAGTCCGGTGAGGACGACGAAGATCCAGAGCATCGGTTCGAGAACGGGGAGACCGAATCCGGCCAGCATGATTCCGAGGATGGCGACGATCATCCGCTCGGCACGACCCATCCATCCACCGCGTCCCTCGGCACCCCACGATTCGGCCTTTGCCCGGACGTACGGGACCAGCAGCGAGAATGCGAGTGCGACGAGACAGAGGATCAGAGCGACCTGATCATCCCGCAAATAGACACCGAGGCCGACCCATACGGCGATCTCGCCGAACCGATCGGACATGGTGTCGATGAACGCTCCCCGGTCGGAGGCGGTGCCTTTGAAGCGGGCCAACGGTCCGTCGAGCGCATCGAGGAGCACGCCGAAGCCGGCGACCAACGCCCCCTGCCAGAGCAGGCCATCGGCGATCATCGCCGCCCCGACGACCGTCAGGGCCAGACCCAGGACCGTCACCATCGTCGGGGTGACACCGATCTTGGCGAGGACGCGGGCGATCGGCAGCAGAATCGGCGCAGCGTGCTTCCGGGCTTTCAGATCGATCAAGTAAGGCCTTTCGCCAGGGGCGACGGTACCACGCGATTCGGCACACTTTTCTGCGGATACACTCTCACAGTGGAGAACACATCGACGGCCAGCCGATGCCCCGCTATGCGAAGGAAGTGATGCCATGGCCGAGCGACACGCTCAATTGAGTTTCGACGGAAAAGAATACGACCTCCCGATCGTCGAACCCACCATCGGGAACGCAGGATTTGATATCTCCAAGTTGCGGGGAACCTCCGGAGACGTCACGTTCGATCCCGGTTTTGCGAACACCGCCGGAGCTCGTTCTGCGATCACCTACATCGACGGAGCCAACGGGATTCTGCAGCACCGCGGATACGCCATCGAAGACCTGGCCGCAAACGCCTCGTTCCTCGAGGTGGCGTACCTCCTGTTGTTCGGCACGCTGCCGACGACTGCCGAACTCACCGCATGGGAAGACTCCGTTCGGATACACACCCTCCTGAACGAGGAGATGAAACGGTTCTTCGATGCGTTCCCGAAGAGCGCCCACCCGATGGCGATCCTTTCGTCGGCGACGAACGCCATCTCAACCTTCTACGAGGAATTCCACGATCCGCACGATGAACTCTCATTCAACGAGAGTGCCCTCAGGCTGATGGCGAAAATGCCGACCATCGCTGCGATGGCCTACAAGAAGTCCACCGGGATGCCGTATTGCTATCCGAGGAACAACCTCGGTTACGTCGAGAACTTCATCCACATGATGTTCCACCTGCCGGTTCAGGAATCGACGGTAGATCCGGTCATCGCCAAGGCGCTCAACGTTCTGCTGGTCCTCCACGCCGATCACGAGCAGAACTGTTCCACGGCTACCGTCCGTGGGGTTGGGTCGAGCCAGGCGAACCTGTTCGCCTCCGTGTCTGCCGGCATCGACGCTCTCTGGGGTCCCCTCCACGGTGGAGCGAACCAGCGCGTGATCGAGATGCTCCAAGCGATCGTCGACGACCCGGACGCGTCCGCCAAGTCGATGATCGCCCGTGCGAAGGACCCGAACGATCCGTTCCGCCTCATGGGCTTCGGACACCGGGTCTACAAGAACTACGATCCTCGCGCCCGCGTGTTGCGCACCTATGCAGATGAGGTGCTCGCTGCGGTCGGCATCAAGGATCCGCTCTTCGAGATCGCAAAGGAACTGGAACAGACCGCCCTCGAGGACGACTACTTCATCGAGCGAAAGCTGTTCCCGAATGTCGACTTCTACAGCGGCCTGATCTTCCGAGCGCTGGACTTCCCGACAAGGATGTTCACCGTCCTGTTCGCCATCGGCCGGCTTCCCGGATGGATGGCACAGTGGAAGGAGATGACGGACGATCCAAGTACGAGGAT
>JANTHO010000024.1 GCA_024762335.1 Acidimicrobiia bacterium
GACGCGATCGAGCTGTTGCTCGATCGCAGAGGGGGCTTCCCGAGGGGCCGCGGCTGGAGCCCGGTTCCGTCCGGCTTTTCTGCCTCCCAGAGGCCCCCTCTGCCCTCCGGGCATCTCCCCCACCCCGGCGGTGGGGGAGAAAGGGAACCCGTTCCGTGCCTCAGGAGAAACGAGGATTGCGGTAGGTGCCGAAGACATCGCGAAGGGCGGCTGACACTTCACCGACGGTTGCGCCGAGCCTGAGCGCCTCACGGATCGGGTAGAGGAGGTTGCCGTCACCCTGCGCATCCCTGCCGACCGCATCGAGAGCGGAGGCGACGGCCGCCGTATCCCGCTCGGAGCGGAACCTCTCGAGACGATCGATCTGGTCCCTTTCGAGTGTCGGATCGACGCGGAGAACCGTATGGTCGCCGATCTCTTCCGTCTGGAACCGATTCACGCCGACGACCACGGCTTCGCCGGACGCGGCCGCACGGGCGTACTCGTAGGCGGCATTCTCGATCTCCCGTTGCTGGAATCCGCTCTCGATCGCCGCAACCGCGCCGCCGAACTCGTCGATCCGACCGATGAGAGCCAGTGCCTCGGCCTCGAGTCGATCCGTCATGGCCTCGACGTAGTAGGAGCCGGCGAGGGGATCGATGACGTCGGGAACGCCCGACTCGTATCCGAGGATCTGCTGGGTCCGCAGGGCGATCGTCACCGCTTCCTGCGTGGGAAGCCCGAGGGCCTCATCGTACGAATTCGTGTGAAGCGATTGCGTTCCCCCGAGTACCGCGGCCAGAGCCTGATACGCGGTGCGAACAACGTTGTTATGCGGCTGCTGTGCCGTCAGCGTGCTTCCGGCGGTTTGCGTGTGGAACCGCATCCGCCATGACGCCGGATCGCCGGCTCCGACTCGATCGCGCATGAGCACGGCCCAGAGACGCCGTGCAGCCCTGAACTTCGCTGCTTCCTCGAACAGGTCGTTGTGGGCGTTCCAGAAGAACGACAGCCGCGGTGCGAACACGTCCACATCGAGCCCGGCCGATCGTGCCGCCTCCACGTAGGCAAGACCGTTCGCAATCGTGAACGCGATCTCCTGTGCCGCTGTGGAACCGGCCTCCCGGATGTGATACCCACTGATCGAGATCGTGTTCCATCTCGGCAGTTGTCGGGCACAGTACGCGAAGACGTCGGTCACGAGCCGCATCGAAGGCTGCACCGGATAGATGTAGGTACCGCGAGCGATGTACTCCTTGAGAATGTCGTTCTGGATCGTGCCGCGAATCTCGTCGGGCTCGACCCCCTGCTCCCTCGCAACGAGTTCGTACAGAAGCAAGAGGATGGGCGCCGTCGAATTGATCGTCATCGACGTCGTGACGTCGCCGAGCGGAATTCGATCGAAGAGCCGCCGCATGTCGTCGATCGAATCGATCGCGACACCCACCTTTCCGACCTCTCCCGCGGCCATCGCATCGTCCGAGTCGAGACCCATCTGGGTTGGGAGATCGAACGCCACGGAGAGACCCGTCTGCCCGGCCTCGAGCAGGGACCGGAACCGCTCGTTGGTCGCCGCAGCGTCCCCGAACCCGGCGTACTGACGCATCGTCCAGAGGCGCTTCGTGTACATGGTCGGGTACGGGCCGCGGGTGAACGGAAAGGATCCGGGCATGCCGAGCGCCCGCTCCGGGTCCCACTGTCGCAGGTCGTGTGGTCCGTAGACGTTCCGGTCGTTGTCGCTCATGCGCGCCGTGCTCCAAGGTCTATCGGGGGTCGGCTCCTATGCTTTTTCCAGGCCGATGGTACCTGCGGGAACCCGGACACCTGCTGAAACGTGAGATATCCGATGGATCCGAACATCCACCAAGCCCACAGGGCCGACCGGCGCCGGCGACGGTTGCCTGCGCTGCTCCTGCTCGCGATCGTGATCATCGTCGGAGCGGGGTGGTTCGGACTGTTCGGATTCCTCGGCTCCAACGCAGCACTCGGCACCGTCGAAAGCCTCGAAGATCGGTACTTCTGCGATGTCTCCGCCGTCGACTTGTCGTTTCCCGACGTATCCAGGCTGTCGACCGTGTCAACGGCCGACGGTGTCGAACTCGGAAAGCTGTCCGAGCGCAACAGTCAGCCGATACCACTCGGGGAGATGCCCGACCTGGTGGTTGGAGCGCTCCTGTCGGCTGAGGATCGCAGCTTCTACGATCACAGCGGCGTCGATTTCAAGGCCATCGTCAGGGCGGCGATCGGTGGAGCCGAGACGGGCGCTTCGACCATCACGCAGCAGGTCGTGAAGCAGAATTTCCTGACTGCAGACCGGACACTGGAGCGCAAGATCTGCGAGGCGCAGATCGCCGCCGAACTCGAACGGCGTTACACCAAGGATCAGATCCTCGAGTTCTATGCGAACTCCGTCTACTTCGGATCGAACGCGTACGGCGTGCAGGCCGCCTCTCAGGAGTACTTCGGCGTCGATCTCGACGAGCTGACGCTCGCACAGGCCGCAACGCTCGTGACTCCGATCCGAAACCCGACCTTCTACCACCCGAGAAACAACCCACAGAACTCGATTGCCGTAAGGAATCGGACGATCGATCGGATGGTGGCGAACGGATATGCAACCCCCGCTGAAGGGACGGCTGCGAAAGCGTCGCCCCTCGGTGTCGTGCCCCACGTCCAGCGCGAGGAACTCGACCCCCGGATCATGATCGCCGTGCGTCAGGATCTCCTCGACTCGGACGAGTACGGACTGGGCGATACGTATGCCGAACGCAAGCACGCCCTCTTCGGATGCCCTGCCGCGGACGCAACCTGTTCCGGGGGCGGCGGCCTCCAAATCGAGACCACCGTCGACTACGACTTGCAGACGGAAGCGAATCGCATCCTCCGATCATGGTTCCGTCCCGAGTACAACGGCCCGACGGGCGCCATCGCCACGGTCGACAACGCAACGGGTGCCATCCGCGTCATCGCCTCCGGTGTGGACTTCGGCGACGATCTCGAATCCGGGCAGCGTCCATATGACCTCGCCACCGGGGGTGCACGAAATGCCGGATCGGCATTCAAACCATTCACACTCGTGGCCGCTCTCGAGAACGGAGATCTCGCGGGACGTCCGGTGACGCTCGCATCCCTGTGGGACCGGTCGAGTCCTGCGGTCATCGACTGCGGGTTCCCCTGCACCGCCGACGGCAACATCTGGACGGTGAACAACGCCGGGGGCAATGCGGGACACGATCTCCAGTCGCTCGAGGCCGCCACGTACAATTCGACGAACACCGTCTACGCCAGGTTGATCGACGCGATCGGACCGCAGGTGGTCGTCGACGCGGCCCGGCGCCTCGGCATCACATCGCCGTATCTGAAGCCGTATCCGGCGATCACCCTCGGCGCTGCTTCCGTCAGTCCCCTCGAGATGGCGGCGGCCTATTCGACGATCGCCAACTACGGCGAGCGGGCGGAGCCCTATCTCATCGAGCGCATCACCAACGCCCGGGGAGAAGTGATCTACGAACACGAGACCCGACGCGAGCCGGTGCTGTCCCATGCGATCGGTTCCGTCGTTGTCACGACGCTCGAGAAGGTCGTGTCACAGGGCACGGGCCGGCGGGCCGACATCGGACGTCCGCAGGCGGGGAAGACCGGAACCGCAACCGACAACACCGATGTCTGGTTCGCGGGGTTCGTGCCGCAGTTGACCACCGCAGTCTGGGTCGGATACGCCGACCGCCCCATCCCGTTGGAGCGTTTCACGATCTGGAACGATGCAGAGGGGAAGGAACAGTTCGTCAAGCGAGCGTTCGGCGGCACCGTGGCCGCGCCCGTCTGGAAGGAGTTCATGGAGTACGCGACCCGCGACCTCCCGGCGATCGACTTCCCTCCCGAGCCGGCCGGTGCCGATGTCTATCGTGTCGTACCGAGAGCCGTCGTACCGGACTTGACCGACATGACCACCGAGGAGATGGCAGATGCGGTCTTCGGCGTGGGCCTTCGCTTGAACCAGATCTCGGTGAATTCCTCGATGGCCGAAGGGGAGATCATTCAGATCACCCCGCGGCCGGGGACGGCGCTCAAACAGGGATCATCGGTGACCGTCCTCGTGTCGAACGGCATCCCGGAGGCGATGCCCGCTCCCGACCTCATTGGGATCCCGATCACGGCGGTCTCGACGGAACTCAACAAGTTCCAAGATGACACCGGGATCCGCTTGACCTGGGAGGTCGAGTACCGGAATGTGAGCGAGTCCGGCCTCTGGGGCCTCGTCATCGCGACCGAACCCGCCCCGGGAACGCCGGTTGGGAACCAAGACACCATCAAGGTGATCGTTGGGAAGCAACCCGGCTAATCCCCTCCGGCCCGGTAGCCTCGACGGACATGGATGAGGCACCGCTGAAACGGCTCTGGCGCTACGGGCGTCCATATCGGGGCCACATCGCGATGGCCACGGTGTGGTCGTTCCTGAACAAGGCGATGGACATCGCCCCACCGTTTCTCATCGGGATGGCGATCGACGTCGTGGTTCGGCGTGAGGGCTCGTTCCTCGCTTCGTTCGGTGTCGCGGATCCGCGATCCCAACTCGTCGTCCTCGCCGCACTGACCTTCACCGTATGGGCCCTCGAGTCGCTGTTCGAGTACCTGCTCGGGGTCTCATGGCGCAATCTCGCTCAGACGCTGCAACACGATCTGCGTGTCGACACCTACGCACACGTCCAGCACCTCGAACTCGGGTTCTTCGAGAGCAGGCGTTCCGGCGATCTGATGGCCGTCCTCAACGACGACGTGAACCAACTCGAACGGTTCCTCGACATCGGCGCCAACGAGGTGATTCAGATGTTCACAACCGTCGTTCTGATCGGGTGGGCATTCTTCGCGATCGCCCCGTCGGTCGCGTGGCTCGCATTCCTCCCCGTCCCCGTGATCATCTGGGGGTCGTTCAGGTTCCAGCGGAGGATCGAACCCCGGTATGCGGCGGTGCGTGATCAGGCCGCCGTGATCAACTCGCAACTCGCCAACAACCTCGGCGGCATCACCACGATCAAGTCGTTCACCGCGGAGCAACGGGAAATCGAGCGGATCAGCGTGGAGAGCGATCGCTACCGGCAGGCGAACGCCGCAGCGATCCGGCTCTCCTCGGCATTCTCTCCCCTGATCCGGGTCGCCATTCTCGTCGGCTTCACCGCCACGCTCGTGTGGGGAGGCTTCCTCGTTCTCGATGGCGCCCTTGAAGTGGGGTTGTACTCGGTCATGGTGTTCCTCACGCAGCGACTCCTGTGGCCGCTCACGCGACTGGGCCAGACCTTCGACCTGTACCAGCGGGCGATGGCTTCGACCAGACGGATCTTCTCCGTCCTCGACACCGAACCGACGCTTCGCGACGGCCCGGGTGAAGTCGGGCCCGTTGCCGGTGATCTGTCGCTGTCGTCGATCACGTTCGCATACGATCGCGGACATCCTGTACTCCGGGACGTCTCGATCGACATCCCCGCCGGCCAAACCACCGCGTTCGTCGGCCCGACGGGTTCGGGCAAGACGACGCTGATCAAGTTGCTCCTCCGCTTCTACGACCCCCATGAAGGATCGATCACACTCGACGGCGCCGACCTCCGGTCCCTCACACGTTCCGGCATCCGCACCGCAATGGCCCTCGTTTCGCAGGATGTCTTTCTGTTCCACGGCACGGTTGCCGAGAACATCGCATACGGAAAGCCGGACGCAACGGATGAGGAGATCGAGACGGCAGCACGGATCGCCGAAGCGCACAACTTCATCGCATCGCTCCCGCGGGGGTACGAGACGATCGTTGGAGAGCGCGGACAGAAACTGTCGGGCGGTCAGCGGCAGCGACTCTCCATCGCACGGGCGCTCGTTGCCGACTCACCGATCCTTCTCCTGGACGAGGCCACGTCCGCTGTCGACAATGAGACCGAAGCTGCCATTCAACGTTCGCTGGCCAGAGTCTCCCGCGACCGGACCGTGGTCGTGATCGCCCACCGCCTCTCGACGATCCGCCATGCGGACCGGATCTACGTGATCTCCGATGGCCGTGTCGTCGAGTCGGGATCACACGATGAACTGGTCGGCCACGCCGGGATCTACCGGTCGCTGTGGGACGTCCAGACCGGCGAGGCCGTCGAGAGATGAGACAAAGCTTTCGCGACTCAACTCATGCCTCTTGACGTTAGATAGGCATACTTGATATCTATGAGGTATGTCCTTTCCAGTCACGGCGGCGTCCGGATCCGTTCCCAGAAACAGTGCTCGTCCTCCCACCGCTTCCGGGAATCCCGCGCCACCTCCGGGCGCCGCCGTTTCCTCCCGTCAGCAGCCCGTGCCCTACCTCTCCCACCGCTTGTGTGTCGAACCGGTCGTGTGGCACCACCCGTCATCGGGGTTCCCGACCCAGCACCCGTACGTGCGGAAGTTCTGGACGGCTGCGATCGGCCCGGGGGCGGTCGCCGACCTGATGCGTCTCGCCATCGCTGCGCAACGCGGCCGCTCCCTGCCCCTCCCCCCAACCGTCACGCTGCTCTCCAGAGAAGGACTCGTCGCCTGGAACGGCGACCAACTCTTCGCCCGTCTCGTCGTGCCGCCGGTTCCCAAACACCACCTACGCCGCATGGCCCCCGGCCTACGTCGCGAGCATTCGATGGCCGTCACGGACTTGCGCTCCGAAGCTTGAGGCTCAAGACTCGTTCTGTGATCGAACGAGCAGCAGAGGCGCTCTCCACGAGCCGACGAATCCTGGTCTTCACCGGTGCCGGTATCTCGACCGAGTCCGGGATACCGGACTTCCGCGGACCTCAGGGCCTCTGGAAACGGTTCGACCCGTCCGACTACACCTACAACCGCTACCTCACCGACAGGGAGTTTCGCGAGCAGTCATGGAAACGCCACTTCGAGTCCCCCTACCTGTCCGCCGTCCCGAACGATGCCCATCGGGCGGTGACGCTACTCTGGGAGTCGGGCCGATCGATCGGATGTGTGACGCAGAACATCGACGGACTCCACGCCGCTGCCGGCCTTCCGAATCGAGCCCTCGTCGAAGTCCACGGCAATGCGCACACCGCCCACTGCATCTCATGCGGAGCTGAGCCGACCCTCAGCGACATCGAACAGCGGTGGAGGTCGGGGGACACCGATCCCCGATGCGGAAGTTGCGGAGGAATTCTGAAAACGAAGATCGTGTACTTCGGTGAAGACCTGCCGACCGAGGCCATCGCGAGGGCGTGGCGCATGACCGAAGATGCGGATGCCGTCCTCGTCGTCGGATCATCCCTGTGCGTGTATCCGGCGGCTTTCATTCCGCTCGACGTCGTCGACCGCGGACATCCGCTCGTGATCGTCAATCAGGGTGCCACCGACCACGACTTCCGCGCCGCCGCCCTCATCGACGGTCCGGCCGCGACGGTTCTCCCCCTCCTGATCGACCGTCTCCTTGCATGACGACCGCGGGCTAACGTCTCTGCCATGACGAAGGCGAGAGAACAAGCCCCCGCGGAGATCGATCTCGGTGCATTCGCGGCGATCGTCGATCTCCGGGAGGGGGACGCGCTGACAGCCCAGATTCCGGGTTCAATCCGTGTCGGCCGAACCGACTACGCCCGGATCGCGAGCCTGATACCGGCCGAAGACGCGCCGATCCTCGTCTACTGCGGAATCGGCGAGGCATCGCGTATCGCAGCGAGGGAACTCACTCAACGCGGGTTCACCGGTGCGGTCTCTCTTCTCGGCGGTTTCCGTCGATGGAGATCTGAAGGACAACCGGTCACGACGATTGTCCCCGGGCGCGGCGGACGCTACGACCGGCACATGAGGTTGTCCGAATTCGGCCCGGAAGGACACGCGCGGGTCCGCGCCGGTCGTGTCCTCGTGATTGGAGCGGGCGGTCTGGGGTCTCCGGTCATCGAATATCTCGCGGCCGCCGGAGTCGGAACGTTGGGCATCGTCGATGGTGATCGGGTCGACCAAGGCAACCTCCAGCGCCAGATCCTCTATGGAGAAGGCAGCGTCGGCATGCGAAAGATCGATGCGGCCCGTGACCGGGTGGGCCGACTCAATTCCGACGTCGACGTCGTCCCCATCGCGTCGTGGCTCGATCCATCGAATGCCCACGAGCTCCTCGATGGCTACCAGCTCGCCGTCGATGCGTCGGACAATTTCGCCACCCGTCTGGCTGTCAACGACGCCGCGGCGGAGATGGGGATCCCATTCATCCACGGTGCCGCTCTCCAGTGGGAGGGGATGGTCGCGGGTTTCGATCCCGGACCCGGTCCCTGCTACCGCTGTCTGTTTCCGGACCTTCCGGAGAACGAAGAGACGTGCAGCGATGTCGGCGTGCTCGGTCCGGTGACCGGCGTCATCGGGTCACTCATGGCCGTCGAAGCGATGAAACACCTCATCGGATCTCCTGATCGACTCGTCGACCGCCTCGTCACGTATGATGCGAGATCGGCACGATTCACGACCTTGCGTATCGATCGGTCGATCTCCTGCCGGATCGACCACGGCTCCGTCAAATCATGAGCGGGAGATAGAGCGACCAGCCGGAGCGTTGGATCCTCTTGCTCGGAGCGGGTGCAGGAGAAGTGGTCGTGGTTGGGGAGATCCGTTTCGCGGGTGCCGAGGTCGTGGTCGTGGCCTTCGGCACGGTCGTGGTCGGCGCTGTCGTCGTCGGAGGCGCAGCCTCCGGAATCGTCGTGGTCGGCGCTGCCGTCGTCGGAGGTGCCGCCGGTGGTGCCGTCGTGGTGGTGGTCGTGGTCGGCGGAGGCGGAGTCGACCCCTTTCTCATGAAGATCACGGTGACCCAGAGTTGCCCGGAATCGGATTGGGAGACACCGATACCGACGTAGTTGTAGTTGCCGAGGATGTTGCGCCGGTGCCCGGCCGAGTTCATGAACGCGGTGTGGAGACTATCGACCGATGGTCCGGCACCGACGTTCTCGGCAAGCGCTTCCCACCCGGATGCGACGGCGGCGAGATTGCTCGTGTGGTAGATCTCGCCCGCGGCCATCATCTCCGCGCTGTGGGCCCGTGCGTCGGGGACGAGTTCCGAACTCACAGCAACCGGCGGGAGACCGGCGGCAGCCCGGGATGCATTGATCTTCGAGAGGAACGCCCCTTCGGTACCGGCCTGGGCCGGCACTGCCATTCCCATGGTCATCACCGCAAGGGTGAAGACAAGAATCAGGATCTTGCGGACGTTGCGCATGGGCCCTCCCGAACACGCAGAGCATTTCAGTCAATGCTCTATGCATCGGGAGGACTGCGGGTGCGCTTTACCCTTTCTTCGCCATCTGCTCGGCGATCTCGACGAGGGTGCGCACGGGGAACCCGGTCGCCCCCACACCGATGTAGTGCGCGACTCTGTCC
This sequence comes from Acidimicrobiia bacterium, assembly GCA_024762335.1. Lineage (GTDB taxonomy): Bacteria > Actinomycetota > Acidimicrobiia > Spongiisociales > UBA5794 > JAHEEL01. Next base: position 9,346 of record JANTHO010000024.1, read on the forward strand.
GATCTGGCCGGCCCGGCAACGTCGAGATGTACCCATGGACGCTCGCCGACGAACTCCGAGAGGAAGAGCGCCGCTGTGATCGCTCCGCCCCACCGGTCCGCAGCGACGTTCTTCATGTCCGCGACCGAAGACTCCAACAGTGAACGATATGAGCGCTCGAGCGGCATGGGCCACATCGGCTCACCCGTGAATCGCGCCGCGGATTCGACCATCGAGATGGCCTCATCGTCGTTGCCGAAGATGGCCCCGACGGTCGGCCCGAGGGCCACCTTGGCCGCACCGGTCAACGTCGCGATGTCGACGATCAAGTCCGGGTCGGCTTCCGCTGCGATCCCCAGCCCATCTCCGAGCACGAGACGCCCTTCGGCGTCGGTGTTGAGAACCTCGATCGTCTTCCCCGTATACGACGTGTAGATGTCACCCGGCCGCTGCGCCAGACCCCCCGTCATGTTCTCAGACAGGGGCGTTACCCCGAGCACACGGATCGGGAGACCGAGTTCCGCGATCGCCTGCATCGCCCCGTACACGGAGGCAGCGCCGGCCATGTCGGTCTTCATGTCTTCCATGCCCTTCGCCGGTTTCAGCGAGAGTCCACCTGAGTCGAAGACGATTCCCTTGCCGACCAACGCGAGGAACGATTTCGCATCTTTCGGTTCGTAACGCAGGATGACCATTCGCGGCGGATTGGTCGCTCCGGACCCGACGGCGAGCAGCCCGCCGTATCCCCGCTCCGCAGCCTCGACCTCGTCGACGATCTCGACCGAGATCCGGTCACTCAGTGTGCGGGCCCGTTCGGCGAGCACCACCGGCGACTTGTCCACCGCCGGCTGATTGACGAGATCTCGCGCCAGCATCACGCCCCGAGCGACCGCCGCGGCCCGGTCGATCCTTTCGGCGACATCGGTATCCGCGTCGAGGAGTTCGAGCCGCTCATTCAGGTTCGGCTTCGGCTCGCTCTTGTACTCGTCGAACTGGTAGGCGCCCAGGAGATAGCCCAATGTCACGGCCTCGACGGCCCCATCGACCGAGATCAGGTGAAGGGTCGTGGCGGCCGACGAATACGTCTTTGCGAACCGACCGGCAACGCCCGCGGCCCTCCGGAGAGATTCGGCATCGGCTTCGTCCCCGAGCCCAACGAAAGCGACCGTGCCGTACGACAACCCCCCGCCCGGAACGGAAACGATCTGCCCGGCCGCACCGGTGAAATCGCGCTTCTCCAGGTATTCGGCCAGCCACGGCCCGAGTCGATCGGCCGCCTCTTCCGCACCCGGCCCCCACGTCAGATCTCCCAACACGGGGAGGATCAGCAGATCCGCCACCCCATCGAATGTCGATCCACCGGCCGTGATCTCCATCATGTTGTTCCTCCTCGTGTCGGGGTCCACTCGCGCTCCACGGCGCGAGCGAGCATGTACAAATAGTCCGCGAGTCGATTGAGATACGGCACAACGAGCGACTCGCCGCCGTCCGGCAAATGGGCGACCGCTCGCCGTTCGGCTCTCCGGACGACGGTTCGCGCAACATCGATCGCCGAAGCGGTGGGGTCGCCTCCCGGAACAACGAACTCGGTCGGCATGCCGGACTCCCGTTCGATCTGATCGATGCGATCTTCGAGACGTTCGATCATCGATCCCTCGACCCTGCTCGTACCCGGTTCGAGAAGACTGCGCCGTTCCGGATCGGTGGCGAGTTCCGCTGCGACGACGAACAGGTCGCGTTGTACATCGAGAACGGCTTCGGCCAGTTCAGGGTCTGCTTGTGCTCTGACGGCACCGAGTGCCGAAACTGCCTCGTCCACGGTGCCGAACGCTTCTGGCCCGGTCGAGTCCTTGCCAACCCGGCCGCCGTGGAACAGGCCGGTCGTTCCGTCATCTCCTCGACGTGTGTAGATCCGCATCGAGTTCAGATTAGGGTCGCGCGAGCCATGCACGGATTCGCTCCGCGACGGCTTCAGGGGTGAATCCGAACTTCTCGGCGATCACGTCGGCGGGGGCCGATGCCCCGAAGTGATCGATCCCGACCCGAAGCCCGTCGCGACCCGTGAAACGCTCCCAACCGACCGTCACACCCGCTTCGATCGAAGCGACGGGGAGTCCGGTGCCGAGGACCTCGTCGAGGTAGCGTTCGTCCTGGGAGAGGAAGATCTCCACGCTGGGGATCGAAACGACTCTGATGGAGCGTCCCTCCGTCTCGAGGATCGCGGCGGCGGCCTCGGCCAGCGCCACTTCGGAGCCGGTTGCAACGACAACGGCGTCGGTTCCGGGACGCCGCACGTATCCACCACGGCCGACCAGTTCGCGCGCCGGCGGATCTGCCGGAACGGGAAGGCCCTGCCGGGTCAGGATGATCGCCGTCGGTCCTGATTCGTCGCCGACGGCGATCTCCCAGGCGACGGACACCTCGGTCGGATCGGCCGGCCGAATCACCCGGAGACCGGGGATGGCCCGCAGCGCAGCCAGATGCTCGATGGGTTGATGCGTTGGACCGTCTTCACCGAGAAAGACCGAATCATGGGTCCACAGCCAGATCGAGGGTGTCCCCATCAACGCGCCGAGACGGACTGCTGGACGCATGTAGTCGGAGAAGACCAGGAACGTCGCTCCGTAGCCCCGGGTTCCCCCGTGCAGCGTGATCCCGTTGACGATCGCACCCATGGCGTGCTCCCGGATGCCGAACCGGACGTTCCGACCGGAACGTTCCGTCGCTGTGAAGTCGGCCGAGGACTCGATCCTGCTGTTGTTCGACGGTGTCAGATCGGCCGACCCGCCGATGAGCTCAGGATGAACGGCCGCGACTTCCTGAAGCACCTCACCCGAGAGCTTCCTCGTGGCAACCAAAGATCCCGGATCGTGGAGCGGGACGCCCGGATGGCACGTCGCGTGGTCGAAATACGCAGCGAATCGCCTCGCCCTCGCTCCGTCTTCGGCGAGCACGGCATCCCGGCGGGCCGTCCAGTCTGCCCGGGCGGCGCGCCCCCGGTCCATCGCATCTCCGTAGTACCGGTAGACGTCCTCCGGAATATCGAACGGTGCGAAGTCCCATCCGTAGGCGGCCCGGGTCAACGCGATCTCGTCGGCCCCCAGGGGCGAGCCGTGGACCGCGGACGTGTCCTGCTTGTTCGGCGACCCGAACCCGATGTGCGTGCGGCACCGGATGAGCGACGGCCGCGGATCCTCGTTCGCTTCAGCGATGGCCACGGCGATCGCTGCACGGTCGTGCCCATCGACCGCGATCGTATGCCATCCGTAGGCTTCGAAACGCTCCGCAACATTCTCCGTGAACGAAATGTCGGTGGAACCGTCGATCGTGATGTGGTTGTCGTCGTAGAGGTATGTGATCTTGCCGAGACGAAGGTGCCCGGCGATCGAGGCCGCTTCCGAAGAGACTCCCTCCATGAGATCGCCGTCGGACACGAACCCGTAGATCCGGTGATCGATGAGGTCCGGCCCGATCTGCGAACGCAGGTGCGCTTCCGCAATCGCCATTCCGATTCCCGTGGCGAAGCCCTGCCCGAGCGGCCCCGTCGTCATCTCGATGCCGAGCGATGGGTCGTGCTCCGGATGGCCTGCGGTGACCGAACCGAATCGGCGGAACGATTTGATGTCGTCCATCGTGATCGGGAACCCCGAGAAGTGGAGGAGCGAGTAGAGCAGCATCGACCCGTGACCATTCGAGAGCACGAAGCGATCCCGGTCGATCCAGGTCGGGTCCTCGGGATCAACCATGAGGAACTTCCCCCACAGGACATTGGCGATGTCGGCCATCCCCATCGGCATGCCGGGATGGCCCGAGTTGGCGCGCTGGATGGCATCGATCGAAAGGATGCGGAGCGCGTCGGTCGCCCGCTGTTCGGTGGTTATCTCCATCAGGTCCTCCAGTTGTCCGCTCATCCAATGGCCCACTCGAGCCTGTTCACTCGACGACCCGTAGCGATCGCGAGGAACGGTTGAGTCGCTCGACGCCATCGGTGGTTACCGCGACGATGTCCTCGATCCTCATCCCCCACCGTCCGGGGAGATAGATTCCCGGTTCGATCGAGAACGCCATCCCGGTCTCGATCGCCATCTCATTTCCGGCCACGATGTACGGCTGTTCGTGAGCGTCGAGACCGATCCCGTGTCCCGTCCGGTGCATGAACGCTGCACCGTACCCGGCGTTCTCGATGATGGTACGCGCCGCGGCGTCGATCGATGCCGCCGTGACACCGGGCCGGACGGACTGGACTGCAGCGTCCTGTGCCGCTTCGAGCACACGATACGCCGCGACGAACCCGTCGGGTGGTTCACCGACCACGTACATTCGTGTCGTGTCGGATCCGTAGCCGCGTATCCGCCCGCCGAAATCGACGACGATCGCGTCTCCCTGTTCGATGATGCGGCCCGTTGCCTCGTGGTGTGGTGACGCTCCGTTCGGTCCGGATGCAACGATCGCGAACGACACGGAGTCGTGACCCGAGGCAAGGAGCAGGTCGGTCACGATCCGGGAAATGTCCTGCTCCGTTCGCCCTGAGAACCGGATTCCCTGTAGCTGATCTGCGACCGTGTCCGCGGCGTGACCGGCGTCGCGCAACGCGGCGATCTCGTTCGCGTCCTTGATGATGCGCAGGGTGGCCATCAGCGGTTCGGCGTCGACGAACCGTGCTCCGGGGAGGCGGTCCTGAATCGCGATGAGGAACGATGCCCACATCTGATCGCCGACGGCGATGGTTCCCGCAGCGGGCAGCGCATCGGCGATCCGGTCGAAAGGGTCATCGGTTTCCGACCACGGAACGACTTCAACAGATGTCGACACGCGCGGAGCCTCGAGTTCCGGTACGAAGAGGAGGGCATCGCCGGATTCGGGAACGACCAGCGCCGTGATCCGTTCGAGCGGCATCGCCCGATACCCCGTCAAGTACGGCAGGTCGGAACCGACGGATACGACCAACGCGTCGACTCCGCGCTCCCGCATGGCCGACCGGGCGGCGACGATGCGGTTGCCGGTCATCTGGCGACCTCCAGGGCTTCACGGGCATGGTACGACGAGCGGACGAGCGGCCCCGCCTCGACGTGTGCGAGCCCGAGACGCCTCCCCTCCTCCATGTAGCGGTCGAACTCGTCCGGATGGACGTAGCGGTCGATCGGGCGGTGCCTGGCGGTCGGGCGAAGGTACTGGCCGATCGTGACGAGATCCACTCCGACCGCACGGAGATCGGCGAGAGCTCCGAGCACTTCCTCCTCGGTTTCGCCCATGCCGACGATCAAGCCGGACTTGACGGCGACGGAAGGATCCGCCCACTTGGCCCGGGCGAGCAGCGTCAGCGAGCGGGCATAGTTCGCCGCCGTTCTGATCTCCCGTTGGAGACGGAGCACGGTCTCGGTGTTGTGATTGAGGACGGCCGGACGGGCATCCATGACCGTCTGCAGCGGTCCGGCATCACCCTTGAAGTCCGGGATCAGGACTTCGGTCTCGCAGTCGGGGACGCGCTCCCGGATCGCCTCGATCGTCGCTGCGAAAACGCCGGCGCCACCATCGGCGAGGTCGTCTCGATCCACCGAGGTGAGTACGGCATAGCGGAGACCCATCTCCTCGACCGCGGCCGCCGCCCGCTGTGGCTCTTCGGGGTCGACGGGGTCCGGCTTGCCGGTCTTGATGTCGCAGAAGGCGCACGCCCTCGTGCAGGTGTCGCCGAGCAGCATCATGGTCGAGGTTCCGGATTCCCAGCATTCGTAGATGTTCGGACAGCCGGCCTCTTCACACACCGTGTGAAGCTCCATGCCGCGCATCAGCTTCTTGATGTCTCGAAATCCGTCCGTCGACAGGTCGGCCCGAATCCGCATCCACTCCGGCTTCTCGGGCTCCCCGGGGAGACGGCCCCTCACCGTGAGCGGCGTCACATCGTCCCGACGTGAGGAGAAGACGCCGGCGGCGACCATCGCGTCGATGTCGTACGGACTCGATCGGTCCCGGTTCGCGAACGTCCCCAGTTGCACTTCCGGTCTCCCCCCGAACACCTCAGCAGCGAACGGGATCAACGATTCGATGACGGTCTGGATCCCCACGGCCTCTCCGAGGATCTCGGAGAGGGAGGTAACGGGCCTGTCGGCGATGCCGCACGGCACGATGTGGTCGAAGTAGCCGAGGTCGGGGTTGACGTTGACCGAGAATCCGTGCTTCGAGACGCCCGCCGAAACCTTGACCCCGATGGCGGCCACCTTCCCCTGCTTCGTCCACACTCCGGTGAAGCCATCCTCGGCCCATGCTTCAACTCCGAGCGCGGCAAGTGTGTTGATCAGCATCGTCTCGATCCGTCGGAGATGGCCGACCGAGTCCCAGCCCTCCCCGAGTGCCGGGACTGCCACGATCGGGTAGCCGACGAGCTGGCCGGGCCCGTGGTAGGTGATGTCCCCACCCCGGTCTGTGAATACGAGATCGGCGCCGATCCGGTCCAGCGTTCCGGCGTCGACCTTCAGATTCGAACCGTCGCCGTTCCTCCCCACGGTGTAGGTGTGGGGGTGCTCGAGAAGCAACAGATAGTCATCGTCGGCACGCCCCGTCGAGCGCCCTTCCCACACGGCCTTCTGGAGATCGAGGGCTTCGCCGTATGGGACGCGTCCGAGCCACCTGGTCCGAAGCCTCCGATCCCGCTGGATCATCGCAATTCCTGGTCCCAGTCCCACGTCTCGAGATTGGTCCGTACCCGGTCGAGAAATCGAACGGCGGTCGAGCCATCGAAGGCTCGATGGTCCCAGGTGAGCGAGAGGTAGCCGATGTGCCGGACCGCGATCGTGTCCGTCCCGTCCGGCAACGTCACGACCGCGGGCCGTTTCGTCACCGTGTCGGTCGAGAGGATCGCGACGTTCGGCAGATTGATGATGGGGGAACTGACGAAGGATCCGAACGGTCCGGGGTTCGTGATCGTGAAGGTGCTGCCGGTGATGTCGTCCGGTTCCAACGCGCCGTCGCGGGTCTTTTCTGCGATGGCCCTGATGCTCCTCGCGAGACCTTTGAGCGTCTGCCCATCGGCACCGCGGATGGTCGCAACGATGAGACCCTTGCTCTCGACGTCGACGGCGATGCCGAGGTTGACGCCGTGGTGGAAGGTCCGCGTCCCTGCGTCGAGATCGAACGAACTGTTGACCACCGGATAGGCGGAGAGGGCGTCCATCGTTGCTCTCGCGATGAACGGGAGATAGGTCAGAGAGAATCGCTCGTTCTCCTTGAAACGGTCGCGATGCGCTTCCCGAACCCGTTCCACACGCTCGTAGTCGACCTCGATGGAGGTCCATACGTGGGCAGCCGTCCGTTTCGCCGTGATCATGTGCTCGGCGATGGTCCTGCGGAGTCGCGGGATTTCTTCCACCTCGTCGCTCCCGCCGGGCGTGATCGTAACCGTCGTTGTCGGAGCGGCAGGCGGCTCTGCCGCCGTCGTGGTGACCTGGAGGACGGGCGCCGGTTCCGCATCTGGCATCGGCGCCGGCTGTAGAGCGGCTTCCGGTGGAACGGCCGCGGTCGGAACGGGCGCAGCCGGCTCCGGTGGCGGAACGGGCTCCGGGCGCGGTGCAGGTTCGGTCGCGGCGAACCGCTCGACATCCTTGCGCGTGATCCGCCCGCCTTCACCGGTTCCGGGGACCTGATCGAGATCGATGCCGTGCTCTGCTGCGAGACGTCGCACGACCGGGGAGAGAATCGCTCTCCGGGAGCCTTCCGCCGTCACCGTCTCCGGAGATGGAGCCGGCGGAGCAGGCGGCTGTGTCGCGGGGGCAACCGGCTCGGAGGCGGGCATACCGGTCGGACCCATCGCCGGCGTTCCCGTCGGACCCATCGCCGGCGTTCCCGTCGGACCCATCGCCGGCGTTCCCGTCGGACCCGTCGGAGGCTCCACCGTTTCCGGGGACTCAATCCGCTCTCCGATGACAGCGATCGGGGTCCCGACGGCCACCGTCTCACCCGCCGCTACCAGGATCTCGAGAATCACTCCCGATGCAGGAGACGGCATTTCGGTATCCACCTTGTCCGTCGAGATCTCGACGAGCACTTCGTCCTCGACGATGCGCTCACCGAGACCTTTGGCCCAACTCAGAATCGTTCCCTCGGTCACGGTTTCACCAAGCCGCGGCATCGTCACCGTTACGGGCATTCGTCGTCACTCCTTCGTATGCGCAATCGGGTCGTCATTCTCAATGCAGCGGGCGTCCGGCGGCGGCGAGCAAGGTCTCGCCGATGCCCTCGGAAATCGTGGGGTGGGCGTGGATGAAGGCGGCCGCCTCCGCCGGGAGGGCTTCCCAGCCGACGGAGTACATGAGTTCGTGGATCACTTCTCCGGCCAGGGGATCGACCACCGTCGCTCCCAGGATCGGGCCGTCCTTCTGAGCGACGATCTTCACCACGCCACCGGTCTCTCCGTGGATGATGGCCCGTCCGACGGCACGCATGCCGTGGTTCGTGACCTCGACGTCGTAGCCCTGTTCGATGGCCTGCGCTTCCGTGAGACCGACGGATGCTGCCTCCGGATGCGTGTACACGATCATCGGTATCGCCCGGTAGTCCACCGCTGCGGTTTCACCGGTTGCGATGTGGGTAACCGCGGCAAGCGCCTCGCTGAATCCAACGTGGGCAAGCTGGGGGGTGCCGGCGACGATGTCGCCGACCGCATAGATTCCCGGAACGGCCGTCTCCATGGTCTCGGCATCGACCGGGATGAATCCCCGTTCCGTGGAGACACCGACTTCCTCCAGGCCGACCCCTTCGGTGACGGGTGCTCGCCCGACCGCGACGAGCACGACGTCGACATCGACGGACGTATCGCCGAACGGAACCATCACACCACCCGCTGTGATTCGTGGCGGATCGACCCGAACACCGGTTTTCACATTGATCCGCTTCTTCCGAAACGAACGGCCGACCGCTTTCGCAGCCTCGGGTTCCATTCCGGGGAGAATCTGGTCGAGCGCCTCGAGCAGGTGCACCTCGCTGCCGACGTCGGCGAGCATCGAAGCGAACTCTGCTCCGATGGCCCCGGCGCCGATGATGGCGACCCGCTCGGGTCGTTGTTCCCAGTCGAGTGCGTGTCTGCTCGTGACGATGCGTTCACCATCGATGTCGTATCCGGGGATGGATCGAGCGACGGAACCCGTCGCGATGATCGTCGCCTTCGCCGGGAGCATCGTCGTCGATCCGTCGAGCGAGGTAACCACCGCTCCGCCCGGCACAGCGCGTCCGAACCCGGCGTACATGTCGACGTCGCGGGTCTTGAGCAGTCCGGAGAGACCGCCGACGAGCCCATCGACGATCTTGTTCTTCCTTGCCAGCGCCGCGGACCAATCGACTTCCGGCTCCGACGATCGAACACCGAACTCCGAGGATCGCGCGACGGTTTGGAAGACCGCCGCCGTCTCGAGCCAGCTCTTGGCGGGAATGCACCCACGAACGAGGCAGGTGCCGCCGACTCGGTCCTTCTCGATGAGCGCCACCGACAGGCCGAAGTTGAAGGCGTAGAGCGCAGCCGCGTACCCGCCGGGGCCACCCCCGATGATGACGATATCGTGCACAGATCCCTCCAACCGAGACGGGTACGAGACTAGCGGGGCCGGGTTCGCTGTCCCAGCGCTCCCCGTCGCCTCTCTCCGGGGGACATGACCGGTGGACCGGCTCCCATTCTCCCCCACGCCGAACCTGAATCCACGGTCTATCTGAGCCACAGAACCAATTCCCATTCTCCCCCACCGCCGAGCCTGAATCCGCGGACTCTCGTCGTTGTCTCGGACGAATCCGTTGGTGCATCTGCAGTTTCGCGGAGAACCATCTTCACGAACAAGGTGAGGGCGTGAACAGCGCCTTCGCGCACTCTCCCCCGGCCCGCAGGGCCGGGGGAGATGCCCGGAGGGCAGAGGGGGATGCGTGGAGCCCACGGAACGCAAGGGTGGAGTGATCCCGCTACCGAAAGCCCGTGTGCGTCCGTGGAACCGCGCCCGAGGCTGATCTCGGGATGGAACCTCCCCCCTGCATTCGAGCAGAGCTCGAACGCGTCCCCCCATCGCTTCGCTCTGAGGGGACATGAACTGGGGGTCGAGCGCCCTTGCTCTCGAGAGTCCGTAGATTCAGGCTGCGTGGTGGAGACGAAGAACCGATCGGCTAGCGGCGAGCTATGGCCGACGACTTCAGGAGCCTCTCGGCATTCTCGAGAAGCACACGCCGGCGGAGCGCTGGGTCGATCCCCTCGCCCGACCAACCATCGAGGGCATCGTCGAGCGAGGCGAAACACCAGTCGCTTCCGAACAGGCAGCGATCGAAGTCGAGTCCGGCGAGCACGTCCAGTTCCGCAACGCACCCCTCGCTCGTCGCCCCGACGAGGTTCAGCCACACATTCGGTTTGTGCGCGGCCACGGCGACGGCCTCATCACGCCACAGTCGACCGAGATGAGCGATGACGATCTTCAGATCCGGGAAGGCTGCCGCAATCGCATCAACGGCGATCGGGTTCCCGTATGTGAGGCGCAGCCCGGTGCCCCCCGACATGCCTGCGCCGAGTCGGGAGTAGCCGGTATGCAGCAGACAGATGAGGCCGTGTTCTTCTGCGGCCTCAAAGACCGAGAACGCCTGCCGAGAGGAGGGATCGAACCCCTGGCCGATGGGATGGAACGCAAGGCCTGGGAGTCCGAGCCTTGCCGCGGCATGAACGCCTGCAACGGCTCGCGCTCCCCGGGCCGGGTCGATAGATCCGAACCCGATGAAGACATCCGGGTGGGCTGCCACCATCGCGGCGACGTCCTCGGATGAGAACGGCCGTTGTCTGGTCACGGTCTCGGCATCCCAGCCGAGGATGACGGCTCTGCCGCTTCTCTCCCGGTACCGGTCGGCGATTTCGTCGACCGTCAGAATGTCGCTCTCCACACCGCTTCGCCCTCTGAGGCCCTCGAGGTATGGGGCAATCGGGCCATCGACCAGTTCGGCGACCGGCGGATGCACGTGGAAATCGATGAAGTCCGTCAAGATGGACGGAATCCCCGGTTCCGCGCCTCTTCAACCGTATCGGGTCCGAACGATTGAAGCATCTTGTTCCCAAGAAGATCCTCGTTCTTCACCCGGCCGTCGAGGACGGCGAATTGCGCGGCATCGTCACAGTCGTACACCCGCATATCATCCCGGGTGCCGACGAACCGATTGTTCTCGAATCTGCGAAGACGGCTCATACTGAGACGTTAGTCCGCTCAGGGATGGGTGATCTGCACGGTGATCGATGACAGCCCGTTCCCCGCCGCCTTGACGCCGACGACGCCATCGGCGTCACCCCCGATGAAGACCAACTCCCAGTTGATCTCCGATCCGCCCCTGCTCGTGATCTCGTAGCCGGACGCCGGCAGGTTCTGCTCGTAGTACTTGACCGACGCATCGAACGTCGCCGGGACGTTCAATACCATCTCGGTTATTCCCCGATTGGTATCGATCAACGTTGCCCCTACGACCGCTTCATCCGGGACGGGGAACGACTCGGGTACCGTCGCGGGAACCGAACCACGACCGAATATCACTCCCGAGCCGTCGGCCGACGTGACCTCGGTGGTGGAGGAGTCGCCACCTGTCGCGCTGCATCCGGCAGCGAACAGCGATACGACGATCAGGGCGATGGCCGTGAGCTTGATCTTCTTCATGACACGGATGATATGGACCGGGTCGAGTTAGGCATCGGCCGAGCGTCGGGGCTGGAAAAAACAGCCTCCTCAGGGTTGAAGGCACTGGTACATTTCGCGCCATGGATTTCCTCACTGTTCGGCTGTTCTTCGCGCTCTTGGCGCTCGCTGCCAATGCCGCGACGCTCGGGATCATCGTGGTCGGGGTCGCCGGCCGGGCCGGCAGGTCGAAGGGATCGGACAGGCCCGGCGTGTTCGTCGCACTGCGGGGAGCCGAACTGTGGCTCGCGTTCGGAGTGGCGACGACCGCCACCTTCGGGAGCCTGTATCTCTCCGAGATCGTTCATCTGATTCCGTGCACGTACTGTTGGTACCAGCGAATCGCCATGTACCCGCTCGTGATCATTCTCGGAATCGCCGCGTGGAGGAAGGACCACGGCATCCGCGTCTATGCGGCAACGCTCGCGACCATCGGGGCCGTCATCGCCGGTTACCACCGGCTCATCCAGGCCTTCCCCGACCTCGGTGGCAGCGCCTGCTCGTCCGGAGTTCCCTGCACCGCCGCCTACTTCACGCTGTTCGGGTTCGTCACGATCCCGTACATGGCGCTCAGCGCCTTCGCGCTGATCCTCGCACTCCTGTACGTCGATCGTGCGAATAGCGCTGCATAGCGGCCATCATTGCCCGACCCGAAGAGGAGATCCATGTCCACCCCAACGCAGAAATCGGCCCAGAAGAAGGCCAAGTCGATACCGATCGTCGGAATCGTCTTCGCCGTTGTAGCGGTCCTCGCCGTCGTCGCCGTTGTCTTCACCGGCAACACCGAACCCGGGAGTGAGTACGGGTCGCCGCAGGTCGAGGGCCAGTTGAGCCAGATGCCCGCCAACGCCTCTGTCGACACGTCTGCGAACGGTGAAACTGCTCCCACCGTCGTCGGCGCCGACTTCGACGGCAACGAGGTTCGCATCGAGAACGACGGTACGCCCAAAGCGATCGTCTTCCTCGCCCACTGGTGCCCCCATTGTCAGGCGGAAGTCCCCGAGGTCCAGGCGTGGCTCGACTCGGGCGGCGGTGTGCCCGGCACCGAGCTCTACTCGGTTGCAACGGCGTTCAACTCGTCGCGGGACAACTATCCGGCATCTGCCTGGCTCGAGCGGGAAGGTTGGACGGTCCCGGTCGTTGTCGACGATGCCACCAGCAGCGTTTACACCGCCCACGGATCAGGTGGCTTCCCCTTCTGGGTGTTCGTGAACAGCGACGGGACGGTCGCCGCTCGAGCCGCCGGACGCCTCGGCATCGATCAGCTCGAACAGTTCCTCAACGGACTCTCGTAGGAGCGCTCATGGAACTCGGATTGATGGTCGAGCCGCAGATCGGCGGCACCTACGATCGGCTTCGCGAGCTTGCACAGTGGGCGGAGGATCAGGGTCTCGACGCATTCGCCCGGTCCGACCACTACCTCGACCACGAGAGATCCGCACCGGCAACCGACGCGCTGACGACCTTCGGCGGCCTGTCCGAGGCCACGACGTCGATCCAACTCGTCGTCCTCGTGACGCCGCTCACGTTCCGGCATCCCGCCGTGATCGCTAAGACCGCCGCCACCCTCGACGAGATGTCCAATGGGCGGTTCGCCCTCGGCATCGGAACCGGTTGGATGCAGGGAGAGCACGATGCCCTCGGGATTGAACTTCCACCCCTCGGCGAGCGGTTCGATCGCTTCGGCGAAGCCCTTGCCTACGTCCGGGCCGCGTTCGATGGGGGGACGGGATTCTCCGGGAGCCACTATCACCTGGATCCGATCGAAGTGCTTCCCCGGCCACGTCACGTTCCGATCATCGTCGGCGGGAGCGGTATGAAGAAGACCCCCACCCTGGCGGGACGCTACGCCAACGAGTACAACATGTTCGTCACCGACCGTGACACGCTCGAGCAACGCCTGGAGGTGATGCGAGAAGCGGCATCCGGACACGGCAGGGACCCCGACGATGTGCTGGTCAGCTTCGCCGGCCCTGCGGTCGTCGCCCCGACGAGTGAGGCATACGAGGCGACGCTCACCGAGCGAGGGGCACGACGGGACATGAGCGCCGCCGAATATGAGGCTTTCCTCGCAGAACGGAATGTCCCCCGAGGTACACCCGACGAGGCTGCTGCGATCGTCGCCGATCTCACGTCGATGGGGGTCGGCCGGTTCTATCTGCAGCTCTTCACAGCACTCGACGAGGTCGACACGACCGAAATTGGAGCCGTATTCACGGCACTACGCGGATAGGGGAAACCCTGGTGGATATGGTCCCGGATCAACCTAGGCTCGGGGTATGACACCGCTGCTCACCATCGACGATCTCCACGCTTCTGCCGACGGCATTGACATCCTCAAGGGCGTCAACCTCACGGTTAATCCCGGAGAGACCCATGCGATCATGGGTCCGAACGGATCCGGCAAGTCAACGCTTGCCAACGTGTTGTTCGGCCACCCGACCTACACCGTGACACGCGGAACGGTCCGCTACCACGGCGAGGACATCACCGACGCCACGCCCGACGAACGCGGTCGCGCCGGAATGTTCCTCGGATTCCAGTATCCCGAGGAAATCCCGGGCGTCTCGATCATTAACTTCCTCCGGACCGCCCTGTCGAACCGGACCGGGATCGACTACACGGTCCTCGAATTGCGTCTCAAGGTCGTCGAGGCGATGCAGAGCCTCGACATGGATCCGGCGTTCGCCGATCGCTACCTCAACGAAGGCTTCTCCGGGGGTGAGCGCAAGCGCAATGAAGTGTTGCAGATGGCCGTGCTGGAACCGGACCTTGCGGTGCTCGACGAGACCGACTCAGGCCTCGACATCGATGCCCTGAAGATCGTCGCCGAGGGCGTGACGCGGCTCCAGACCCCGGAGCGCGGATTCGTCGTCATCACGCATTACCAGCGAATGCTCGACTACATCACCCCCGACTTCGTGCATGTGTTCCTCGATGGGCGCATCATCGAGTCCGGTGGCCCGGATCTGGCAGACCGGATCGAAGAGACCGGATACGATCACTACCGGACGGGAAACGTCGCCACTTGACCGATCTCCGGCACCTCCGCTCGGACTTCCCGATCCTCGGACGGGAGATGAACGGTCGCCCCCTCGCCTACCTCGACTCGGCGGCCACGACCCAGAAACCCATCCAGGTGCTCGACGCCGTCGATGACTTCTACCGCACGAAGAATGCGAACGTCCACCGTGGCGCCTACGCCCTGTCGTCGGAAGCCACCGACGCCTTCGAAGGTGCCCGGGCCAAGGTCGCATCGTTCATCAATGCCGGTGGACCAAACGAAATCGTGTTCTCCCGCGGAGCGACAACCTCACTGAACCACATCGCCTATGGATGGGGTCTCAACCGTCTGTCGGAGGGCGATCGCGTGGTGCTGACGATCATGGAGCATCACGCCAACGTGGTTCCGTGGCAGCTCGTCGCGCGACACACGGGCATCGAGCTTGTCTACCTCACGCTCGACGATCACTACGAGGTCGACATCTCCGGACTCAGCGACCTGCTCGACGAGCGGGTCAAGGTCGTCGCCTTTTCCGGGATGTCGAACGTAACCGGAACTCTCGGGCCGGTCCGGGCGCTCGTCGATGCGGCCCGCTCGGTCGGAGCCCTCGTCGTCGTCGACGGAGCGCAGCTCGTGCCCCATGCACCGACGGATGTGCAGGATCTCGACGCCGACTTCCTCGTATTCTCCGGCCACAAGATGCTGGGTCCGACGGGGATCGGAGCTATGTGGGGTAAACCCGAGCGGCTCGAAGAGATGGAGCCGGCCGAGGGCGGCGGTGAGATGATCGCCGACGTCGGGCTCTACGAGTCTCGATGGGCGCCCGTACCGCACAAGTTCGAGGCGGGCACGCCTCCGATCGCTCAGGCGGTCGGTCTGGGGGCTGCCGTCGACTATCTCGAGGCAGTCGGGATGGAGCGGGTCAGGGATCATGAACACGAGATCACCGGCTACGCCTTGAAGCGACTCGCCGACGTGCCGGATCTCACGGTCTACGGGCCCGGCGACCCGGAGCGACGCGGCGGCGCCGTGAGCTTCTCCCTCGCCGACATCCATGCGCACGACATCGCCACCGTCCTCGACGAGCACGGGATCGCCGTCCGGGCAGGCCACCACTGCGCGAAGCCGCTCCTGCGTCACCTTCACGTCCCGGCGACCGCTCGGGCATCCTTCTACCTCTACAACACGCTCGACGAGGTCGATCGTCTCGTTGATGGACTACTCGATGCACGGCGGGTTTTCGGTCTCAACGCCTGAAAAGGGAAGCGGGAACGGTATCGTTTCCCCATCATGTCTGCGCTCGACGAGCTCTACCGCCAGGTCATCCTCGACCACTATCGCAGCCCTCGACACCGGGGTTCGCTGAAAGGTCCTCATATTCACGCGGAGGGCCTGAATCCGTCGTGCGGCGACGAGTTTTCCATCGACCTGATCATCAATGACGGCGTGATCGCCGACGTGGCAACCCAGGGGCAGGGATGCTCGATCTCCCAGGCTTCCGGATCGATGATGACCGAGGCGATCATCGGGCACACGCCCGATGAAGCGCGGGCGCTGACGGATACGTTCAAGCGCATGATGGGCATCGAGGAGGGCGAGAGCCCGCTGGATCCGGAGAAACCGGGATCCGTTCTCGGGGATCTCGAAGCGCTGCAGGGTGTCAAGAAGTTTCCCGTGCGGATCAAGTGCGCCGACCTCCCCTGGACGACCCTCGCCGACGCCCTCGACCGCTCCGACGCGTAGCCGACGTTCGCCACCCCGGAGAATCCGGGCGAGTCACAGCAGTGGGGCGCCGCCGTGTCGGGCGATAGACTTGGTCCATGGAATACACGCCTCAGACCGCACTCATCATCGTCGACGTTCAGAACGACTTCGCCGATCCGAAGGGGTCGCTCTACGTCGACGGCGGAGAAGACACGATCCCGTTCATCAACGAGCAGATCGAGGGCGCCCGTCGGTCGGGTGCCGCCGTCGTCTATACCCGGGACTGGCACCCCGAGTCGACACCGCACTTCGCCAAGGACGGGGGAATATGGCCGGTGCACTGCGTCGCCGACACGTGGGGCTCCGAGTTCCACCCCGGCCTCGTCGTCGAGGGACCGGAGATCAGGAAGGGCACCGGAGGTGAAGACGGCTACTCGGGTTTCACCGTGCGCGACCCGGTTACCGGTGAAGAGACGTCGACCGGCCTCGAACGCTTCCTCCGTGATCGCGACATCACCAACGTCGCGGTGTTGGGCCTCGCGACCGACTACTGCGTGAAGGAGACCGCGCTCGACGCCGGCCGACTCGGGTTCAGAACAACCCTCCTTGCCGACGGCATCCGTGCGGTCAACCTCTCCCCCGGAGATGGAGCGCGAGCGATAGCCGAGTTGGTATCTGCCGGCGTGATCGTCGAGTAGCAACGTCTGCTTTCGTCATGTGAGCGATGCGACGGTCTCTGTGAGCCACGCCCTGGTGATCGGCATCCGCCGGACCATCACGCGAAACCAGACGGCGGCCGCGACCTGTTCGACGATCTGATCAACATCGGTCGACGGTGGAAGCTCCCCCCGATCGATACCGCGTCGGACGACGAGCCCTGCATCGGCGAACCGCTCCGACCAGAAGCCATCTGCCAGCTTCCGGATCCGGGCGGATTGCGGCTCTGCGACCGCCGCCGCGGCCACCGCCCGGCCGACGGGATCCGCGATCACCGCGCCGATCGCGAGCCCGAGCGCCACGAGATCACTGCGCACGTCGCCTGTGTCCGGCACCGGAATTCCCCTGCTACCGTGATCGATCAGCGCCTCGAGGATCACGTCCTCTGCGGATCCCCATCGCCGGTAGATCGTGGTCTTGTGCACACCCGAAGCCTCGGCGATGCGCTCGACGCTGGCCGAGGCCCACCCCTCCTCACCTACGACGGCGAGTGCAGCGTCGAACACGGAACGACGAACACGAGCACTCCGTCCTCCCGGTCGTTGTTTCGGTTCCATGACGTTACCTTACTGCAACAGATGGTTGCGTTATGATGTTCGACCGCCTACTCTAACACAACGATATGTTGCGATAGGAGAGACAATGCGGAGGATCGAGACTGAAATCCAGATCGACGGAACGACCGGAGCCGTGTGGAATGTCCTCATGGATTTCGCCGCTTACCCCGAATGGAACCCGTTCGTTCGCGAGATCAGCGGCACGCCGGTCGAAGGGGAGCAGCTCACGATTCGGCTCCAGGCACCAGGTCACAAGGCGATGACGATGACACCGCGTGTGACGATCGCCGAATCCGGGCACAGCTTCTCATGGCTCGGCAAGCTCTGGATCAAGGGGCTGTTCGACGGCCACCACCACTTCCGCATCCGGGAGCAGTCCGACGGATCGGTTCTGTTCACGCAGTCCGAAGACTTCGCCGGCCTTCTTGCACCGGTCCTCATGAAGACCATCGGGGAGGAGACTCGGGACGGGTTCGAACTCATGAACGACGCTCTCAAGCGTCGCGTCGAACGCGGTTAGCCGCCCGAACGCTCCTGTTCGATCAGATCACGCTGGAGCCGCTTGACCGATCCGGTAAGCGACACGTGATAGACGTGGGGATTGACGAGCCTGCGAACACCGGGATCGAGCCGGTCGAGATCTGCAAGCCTGCGCTCCCGCATCTCGTCGAGGGAAGCATCAGGGAGAAGCCTCTGCCCCCGCCGGTATACCGGTACCACCAACTCTTCGATGTTCTCGATGTTGTCGACGGATCGCATGATGCCCTCTCGATGCGGGTGATACAGGTCGAGGTCGTCCCCGGATGACAGGTCTTCGTCCCCACCGGACACGACATCGGCCGTCGCGAGCCCGCGATCGTCGTAGACCCGCCACACACGCTTGTCACCCGGGATCGGCATCTTCTCCGGAGTGTCCGAGATCTTCATCGCCGGGACCCACTCGTCAGCGCCATCGATCGCGACCAGTTTGTAGACTCCCCCGAGCGACGGGAATCCATGCGACGTTACGAGCCGGGTTCCGACGCCGTATGTCAGCCGATGCAGGACCGCATCGCCGTCGACGCCGTACCGGGGCGCCTCCTCGATGATTTGGGCCCGAATCTGCCACATGGCGAGTTCGTCGAGTTCCGACGACAGGACGATCCGGGCCTCTGGGAACCCTCCGTCGTCGAGCATCCGCGCAGCCCGAACGGCAAGGTGTGCGAGATCGCCGGAGTCCAGGCGGATCCCCACCGGTTCATGTCCGGACTCCCGCAACTCCCTGAAGACCGTGAGGGCGTTGGGAATACCGCTTTCGAGCGTGTTGATCGTGTCGACGAGCAGGACGCACTCATCGGGGTAGGTCTCAGCGTATGCTCGAAACGCCCCGATCTCCCCCTCGCCCATCGCCATGAAGAGCTGGACCATGGAGTGGGCGTGGGTTCCCTGCGGATCGATGCCCACCGCGTGGGAGACGCCGACGTTGCTCGACGCGTCGGCACCACCGATCAACGCCGCACGGGTTCCAGCGTTCGTCCCGGTATCGGGACCCCGGCGCATCCCGAACTCGAGCACCGGTCCTCCTGCGGCGGATTCGGCCACGCGTGACGCCTTCGTCGCAACGAGCGTCTGATAATTGAGGTGATTGAGGAACGACGTCTCGAGAATCTGAGCGATCGCGAGCGGACCCTCAACGATGGCTATCGGAGCGTGCCGGTGGACAATTCGCCCCTCGGGTACAGCCCGGATGGACACACCCCCGAAGCCGCCGGTCCCGGCGAGCCACCCGAGGAACCCCTCGTCGAACCGGCGCCGGCCGCTCGCACACCGTTGGGAACGGAGCCGATCGAGATCCTCGTCACGGATCCGTGTCGCATCGATCCAATCGAGCAGCCACTCGAGACCGGCGAACACCGCGTAACCGGCCTGATGTCGTCCGTAATCTGGATAGCGCCGGAAGAAGTAGTCGAACTGTGCCGTTCGCTCGTGAAGTCCGCGCTTCCAATACAGCTGCGCCATCGTGAGCTGGTACTGATCGGTGAATAGAAAGCCTTCAGTCAGATCGCGACGTTGTCTCGGCATACAGCCCACGATAGGCGTCGGCCGGCTCGCGCGTTGAACTACGTTCGCTGGTTCACTCCCGGAAGTGTCGATCCGGGGATTCTCTCCGGCCGCTGGATCACGGACACGCTACAGTTTCCGGCTGGGAGAACCCGTACCCGATACGACGACGAGGCACGCCCATTGTGAAGAACATCTCGGTGGCTACACGCATTGCTGTTGCCATCATGCTCGTGGTCGTCACCGCCCTCACGGTCACCTACGTGTTCGGTTCAGACAGTCTCGATCGGCTGTCGCAGACCGGAGTGGATGTTCGTTTCGAGGCAACCCGGGCCGGCAAGGTCGACGAGGTGACCCGGTTCATCAAGTCGATTGAACGGGCGACCGCCCAGCTCGCAGCGTCACCGATGACCGTTGAAGCAACAACTCGATTCACCCAGGCCTATGGGAATCTCCCGACAACGAAGAGCGAGTCGTCACGCCGGACCGCTATCGACACGCTTGTTCCGATCTATCGTGACGAGTACCTGCCCTCGCTCGTTGAGGCGAGAGGACGCCAGGTCGAACTTGCCTCGGTCATACCGGCCACCGACGAGGCTATCTACCTTCAGACAGCCTACTTCGGCGCCGCCGCCACGATCGGCGTCGGCCCGGAGGACATCGACGATGCGCTCGATGGAAGCGACTGGACCGCCGTGCATCAGGAATTCAATCCGACCTACCGCGAAACCGCCGACGAACTCGGGCTCTCGGATGTCTACATCATCGACGCTGCGACGGACGCGATCGTCTACTCGGTCGCGAAGAACACCGACTTCGCCACGAGCCTCGAGCTCGGCCCGGTGAGCGGAAGCACGCTCGCAACCATGGTCCGTCTGATCCGACAGTCTCCGGAAGCAGGAATGATCGCCGTCGTCGACTTCGCCCGATACAACCCGGACCTCGCCGCTCCGATGGCGTTCTTCGGCAGCCCGATCTTCGACGGTGACCGGTTCATCGGCGTGCTGGCCACGAAGATCTCGACGAACGAGACCAATCGCATCATGACGAACGACGCCGACTGGCCCTCGATTGGCCTCGGACAGACGGGGGAAGCGTTCATCGTCGGTTCTGATGGGCGGTTTCGATCCGACTCGCGCCTCTTCGTCGAGAACCCGGACGCCTACTTCGAGGAGGCGATCGAGGCCGGGACGCTTGATTCCGGAGACGTCTCAGGTGTCTTGAGCTCCGGAACGACCGCCTTGTTCCAACGGATGGATCTCGCGACCCTCGAAGCCGTACAGAAGGTTGATGGTGACGTCGTAGAGACGACGAGCTATCTCGCAAAGCCTGCCTTCACGACCGTCGAAGAGGTCGACATCGACGGTCTCGACTGGCTGGTCGTCGTTCAGGCGGCACGAAATGAGGTCGACGGCCTTCGAGGCGGTGCCGGCACAGCCACCGGCGTCACCATCGTGATGTTCGTTCTCATCCTCACGTTCGTCGCGGTGGTCTGGGCATCCCGCTTCGTACGACCCGTCAGGGCGCTGACGCTCCGACTTCGATCTCTCACCCGACACGAGGACAGAGCACCGGCGTCCTCGACGACGGTCCAGGACGGGGCCGTGACACGCGAGTACGCCGAGCTCGCCGACGGAATCGAAAGCATGATCGACGGTCTCGCCGAAAGAGAACGGATTCTCGACGAAACCGAAACGGAACGCCGAGAGCTTATCCGTCGGTTCCTTCCGGCCGAGGTCGTTCGGAGGCTCGAGGCCGGCGAGCGCGACCTGGTGGAACGGATCCCCAACGCCACAGTCGTTGCGATCGTTTTGGGAGGTCTCGGAACGCTCAGAGAAGACGACTCGATTGCCGACATTCGCTCCCGTCTCGATGCCTCGATCGAGACGTTCGACGACATTGCCGGCCGCTACGGGTTGGACCGGGTGAAGATCATCGGTGACACGTACTACGCGGTGTGCGGACTCACCCGCCCCTACCTCGACCATGCCCCGAGATCAATCGAATTCGCGATCGAAGCGCTGCGCACGTTCGACTGGTCCGATACGGATGTTGAACGACTGGACCTCTCGATCGGTGTCGCGAGCGGACCGATCACCGCAGGATTGGCAGGCCGTCATCACTTGCTCTTCGACACATGGGGAGTGACCGTCACTGAGGCCGGATTCCTCGCGAGAGCCGCGCGGCCGGGAACGATCGTCGTCTCCCCTTCGGTGAGGAACCAACTGCCAGACGATATCGAAGCGATCGAGTTCGCCGACGCTCCTGAGGCCCTGGAAGCGTGGCAGATCGTGCCCGCCCGTGACGCAGAGGATGCCCCGACATGATGCTCATCGCGGCTATCGGGACGATCGCGTGGACCGCCGCGTTCGTGATAATCGCCCCTCTCGTCATCATCGGTGCCGGAGAGCTGGAAGGTCGCCTCACCTATCGCGACTCACCGTTCGTTCCGGCGGCCTCGATCCTCCGCACCTGGGTTCTTCCCCTCCTGGCGATTCTCGTGGTGGCCGGGGGGTTCCTGGGTTTCGACTCGCTCGCCGTTCGCCTGGTCGGGACCGCTCTCGTCATCGCCATAACCGCCGACCTGATCGTCATTCTGGCCGTCTTCGTCCGCATGCTCAAAGCCCGTGGGGCCCAAGACGCTCGCAGGCAGGTCCCCCGGCTTCTCTTGGCGATGCCGCGCATCTTGCTCATCCTCCTCGCCGGATGGATCCTCCTGACCGGAGTTTGGAGCGTCGATCTCACTTCGCTGTTCGCCACGCTCGGCGTGTCGACGCTGATCGTATCGGTCGCTCTCCAGGACACCCTCAGTGGCATCGCCTCGGGGTTTCTCCTCATGCTCGACCGGCCGTTCCAGCCCGGCGACTGGATCAACGCCGAAACCGTCGAAGGGCGTGTTGTCGACACGAACTGGAGAAGCACCAGGATCCAGGACAGGGACGGCGACCTGATCGTGGTTCCGAACGGCCAGTTGGCGGGGGCCACGATCACCAACTACGACGAGCCGAAGCAGTTGCACCGCATCGTGATCCCCGTTCAGGTGGCATTCGTCAACCCGCCCACCGTTGCGAAGAGCATGCTTCTCGACGCTGCCCGGGCGACACCGGGGGTACTGTCCGATCCGGGTCCGGCGATCCGCGTCGTCCAAGTCGACGATCCACTCATGGGATATGAGGCCGATCTGTGGGTCGACGACTACGCCATCGTGCCGAGGGTCTCGAGCGACTTCCGCTCGCTGGTTTGGTACATGTCGGAGCGCCAGGGAGTGCCGCTCCCGAGTCCGGCCTTCGATCTCTACACGTATGACGGTCTCCAGGTTGCCGAAGCGGCCAAACCCGACCCGGCCACGGTGCGGCGACGGCTGATCAAGTCCCCGCTCTTCGCACAGCTGGGCGATGGCGACATGGATCGTCTGTCCTCCGCTGCACTTCCCGCACGGTTCGCGGCAGGCGAGGCCATCGTCACAGCGGGTCGCGATCAGTCGAGCCTGTTCGTCCTGTGGTCGGGGCGTGCACGTCTCGAAGCCGTCGATGACGGCGGCGTCTCCCACGACATCGCCGATCTTGGGCCAGGCGATGTCTGCGGTGTCGTTACGGCTTCCCCCGATTGGCCGGTGCTGCCCCGAACCGTCGCCGTGACCGATTGTGAGGTGACCGTCATCAACCTCGACACATCGGGCACGATTATCAGCAAGAACGCCGGCCTCGCCAACGCCCTCAACCAGATTGCGAATCGACGTTCCCGGAGGATCGAGCGGCTGATCGCAGATCTCACGGCCCCCGGCTCGGAGTCAAACGATGATGAGGACGGTGGATCGTGAGAGCGACGAGACTCCGGTCGAGGCCGGCCGACGTAGAGCGGAAGCCGCGGCGCCTCCGATCGTCCCGCCGATCGCTCGCGTTCGCCTTGATCGGCGTGGCCATCCTCGGCGTTGCCATCCTCGGAATCGTCAGCAGCTTCTTCGCTGCGGATGTGCTCAACTCGACGATCGAGACGCAGCTCCGGAGTATTGCAGCCGAACGGACCACGGCGCTCGAAAACGGCATTGATCGAATTCGGGCCCAGGTCTCGGCTGCTGCCGTGGACCGGAGTGTTGCCTCAGCACTCGACGACATGAGCTTGGCATTCACCGATCTCGAATCATCATCGGTCTCCCTCACACCCGATGAAGAGGCCGTCCTCGAAGATTTCTACCGGGTCGAGGCGCGTTCGGCTGCATATCCCGACGGCACGTCGCCGACCAGCCTCCTCCCGCATTCCGCCGCGGGACGATATCTCCAGTTCGAGTACATCGTAAGCAACCCGTTCCCCTCCGATCGCCGGTCCGAGTTGGCCGACTCCGGCGATGGCACCACGTACGACGCCGCCCACGCATCGCATCACCCTGCGCTCGTCGAACGCGCTCATGCGATGGGCGTCGACGATCTCCTGCTGATCTCCACCGGTTTGAACGATGCCATCGTCTACAGCGTCGACAAGAACACGGATTTCGCCACATCGCTGACTGTTGGGCCGTACAGCGGATCCGCGCTGACGGCTGCCGTCATGAACCGACTCGCCGGTGTGCCGGCAGGTGAAACGATTCTCGTGGACTTCGATTCCTATCCGCCCGCCGGCCCGGCACCGACGATGTTCGCCGCCGCAGCCGTCCGTCGCGACTCCCAGGTGATTGGAGCGATCGTCGTGGCCATCCCGGAGCGTGTTCTCGACGATCTGATGACCTTCCACGAACAGTGGCAGAGCGTGGGGCTTGGGAAGAGCGGCGAGATCTATCTCGTTGGATCCGATCGTCTCATGCGGTCGACCTCACGATTCTGGATCGAAGACCCCGACGGCTACCTCGCCAGGCTCGAGGAACAGGATTATCCACCCGAGGTCGGCGAAACGATTCTGCGGCAGGACTCGACGGTACTCGCCCAACCCGTCGAGACCGAGGCCGTCGACGCGGCGCTTACGGACCGGTCCTTCAACGGCACGACGTCGAACTACCTCGGAGACAAGACCCGAACGATTGCCGCACCCCTCGGGATCGGTGATCTCAATTGGGTCATCATCGCGGGGTTCTCCTCGTCGGATGCGATCCGTCCCATTGTCGACTATCTCTTGACGCTCGCGCTCATCATGCTCGTCCTCGTTCCGATCGTGGCAGTACTCGGGTTCCTCCTCGCGGGCCGACTCACGAGACCGATCCAACCGCTCGTCGAGACCGTCGCGGCAATCGCTGCCGGTGACCTCGACGCGGACGTTCCGGACCTGGGCAGGAACGAGTACGGGGACCTGGGGAACCGCATCAACGCGATCACCGAAATGCTGCGCGATCGCGATGCCCAGCGTGAAGCAGCCGAGGAATCCATCGATGAAGTCCTCATCGCTGCACTCCCCGAAAGCGTGGTGGCCTCCGCGAGAGAGGCAGCCAAGGATGGACACCATGGAATGGCGATCGATCTCGCGGACCTGATCGACACCGCGACGATCGTCTCCGTGTCGGTGTCGGGAGCATTTGACAACGCCGATACGGATGCCTCGGTCGCGACGAGCGTCGCTCTCGCAGCAGACCTCGATCGGATCGCCGACGAGTTCTCGATCGAGCGGGTCCAATCGACACCGGAGGAGTACCTCTTCGCTGCCGGGCTTCGGAATCCCGGCTTCGCCGCCGACCCGGCTCTGAAATTCGTCGATGCGGTTCGCGATCGTCTCGATCGCCTCAACGACGAGACCGATGAACCCACCACCTATCGGATCGGTGTCGCCACCGGCCGCGTCGCGTCGGGCCTCCAGACCGGGGCCCAGATCTCGTACGGAGTCTGGGGTCCACCGGTTCGACGGGCACTCTCGCTCGCCGGCATCGCACGGCCGAACGAGACCCTCGTTGATCAGTCGGTCCAGGAGGCCCT
>JANTHO010000025.1 GCA_024762335.1 Acidimicrobiia bacterium
AGACGTCGGGCGCTACCCAGGACCTTCTCGAGGTTGCCGCCGACTGCGACCGAGACGCACTCAGGTTCACGGTACGCCAGCACGGCACCGGCTTCTGCCACCTCGGAACCCGCTCATGCTGGGGAGACGATGGGGGAATCGGCGAGCTCTCCCGCCGGCTCGTGGATCTGGCCACCGCACCCGTCGCGGGATCCAACACGGTGAGGCTCCTCAACGACGGTGCCCTTCTCGACGCGAAGCTTCGGGAGGAAGCCGACGAACTGGCCGCGGCAACCTCTCGCTTCGACGTGGTGGCCGAAGCAGCGGACGTGATCTACTTCGCCCTGGTGAAAGCCGTGTCGACCGGTGCGGGAATCGAAGACATCGAGAAGGAACTCGACCGCAGGGCCCGGCGAACGAGCCGGCGCCCCATGGAATCGAAAGATGGGTATCGAACATGAGCAGGCTGCAACCGGTCGACGCCAACGAGATCGCGAGCACGCGTCGCTCCCCCGTCGACGGCGCCACACTGGCCGGAGCGGCGGCGATCGTCGAGGATGTACGCGACCGCGGGGACCGGGCTGTTCGAGAACACAGCGAACGTCTCGGGGATCTGTCCCCCGGCGAACGGATCGTCTACGACCGCGACGATCTCCTGGCGGCGGTCGCCGGTGTCTCCTCGTCGGATCGGAGGCTGCTCGAACGTGTCGCGGCAAGAATCGACCGGTTCGCTCGCCATCAACGGTCCGGGTTGAGCGATCTCGACGTCTCGGTGGATGGCGGCCGGGCAGGGCATCGGTGGACTCCGGTGGAGCATGTCGGCGCCTATGCGCCCGGCGGCCGGTATCCGCTCCCCTCGTCGGTGCTCATGACCGTCATCCCTGCTCGAGTTGCCGGCGTCCCTACGGTCTGGGTCGCGTCGCCACGCCCGACACCGATCACCCTCGCCGCAGCCGCGATCGGAGGTGCCGACGGCCTGCTGGCCATCGGTGGCGCTCAGGCCGTCGCGGCCATGGCGGTCGGTGTGTACTCACCGCCGTGCGATGTGATCGTCGGACCGGGGAACCGCTGGGTCACCGCCGCGAAGAAGCACCTCTTCGGAGAGATCGGCATCGATGGCCTTGCCGGCCCGAGTGAGATCGTGGTTGTTGCCGATCGCGACGCCGATCCGGGCCTCGTCGCCGCAGATCTGCTGGCGCAAGCGGAACACGACCCGGACGCCCTGCCGATCCTCGTCACGAACGATCCCGAACTCGCCGCCGCCGTCGATCGGGCGCTCGAACGGCAACTGGCGTCGCTCCCCACCGCTGCCGTGGCGTCCGCTGCCCTCGACGGCGGTTCGGTGGTCGTCGTCGACACGATCAATGAAGCCGTCGAACTCTGTAATCGGATCGCCCCTGAGCATCTCGCTCTCCACGTCGCCGAACGGCGGGCCGTCGCCGAGCGTTTCACGTCCTACGGATCTCTCTTCATCGGGGACTCGGGGGCCGAGGTGTTCGCAGACTATGGAGTCGGCCCAAACCATGTGCTCCCGACGGGAGGAGGGGCTCGCTTTCAGTCCGGGCTGTCTGTGATGACGTTCCTCAGAGCGCCCACCTGGCTGGAACTGAACGATCCAGTTGCCACCGCTTCCGACGCGGCACGTCTCGCCCGTCTGGAAGGGCTCGAGGCCCACGCGAGAGCCGCCGAAGCCCGAACACAGGACGCCGCAGCTCCGGACTGTCAGCCGTCGCCCGATGCAGGCGGCGCCGCGTCGGCATAGCGGAGGTCGGGGAGCCACAGGGACATGAGAAGGCCGGCGAGAACGAATGCCACGGCCACGAACCCGGTTGTTCGCGCCGCGTCGGAGAACGCCTCGGAGACCGCAGCCACCACCGGTTCTGCCCCCGGGCGCTCCGCGATCGCGGGGAGCGCCTGACCAGCCGAACCGTCGATCGCTTCGACGATCCCGTTCCGAGCCTCGGCGGGGAGACCGGGGATCCCCATGAGGTTCTCGGCCGTCCCGGTACGGAGACCGGTGGCCAGCACCGTTCCGAGAAGCGCGATGCCGATGGCGGCGCCGACCTGTCGGAAGGTCGATTGCATCCCGGAGGCCTGACCGGATTCGCGCGGCGGCACTTCAGCCAGGATGACGCTGGTCAGCTGTGCACTCGCCAGTCCCACGCCCACTCCGTAGATGAAGAGCGGTACGACGAATGCCCATCCGCTCCGATCCGGGGCGAAGAGCAGCGCAATCGTGGCGATCGCAACCGCTTCGAATGCCATACCGGTGGACACAACCCTTCGTGGTCCGACCTTCGTCGCCACGATGCCGGCCGTCGGGCCCCCGATGAACGCCCCGATCGCCAACGACAGCAACAGAACTCCGGTCCGGAAGGCGGTGTAGCCGAAGACCGCCTGGACGAACAACGGCAGCACGAAGATGAGGCCGAACTCCCCGAGGCTGAGAAGCGACACCGTGGCGTTTCCGATCGAGAACGAACGGAACCGGAAGAGGGACAGATCGAACAGGACAGGTTTCCCCGCCTTCGCACGGACGTGTTCATTCCAGACGAACGCGCCCAACAGGACGATGCCGACGACGAACGAGATCGCCACCAACGAGACACCATCGCTCGGCCAGGTAAACGGACCCGCCGTGAACTCGTGCGTGGCGGCCAGGAAGCCGTAACGGGGCCCTTCGATCAGAGCAAACACGACGCCGGTCATACCCAACCCGGAAAGGAGGATTCCTGGGATGTCGAACCCGCGCGCCAGCTCCGTGTCCCTGGTCTCGGTCACCCACAGATACGCACCGATGACAACGGCCACGCCGATTGGAACGTTGATGTAGAACGCCCATCGCCAGGAATGTTCGGTGGTCAACCATCCCCCGAGGAGCGGTCCCAGCGCCGCCATGCCGCCGATCACGGATCCCCAGACACCGAACGCGATGCCGCGCTCTTTCCCCTGGAACGTGGCGTTGACCGTCGACAGCGTTGCGGGGAGGATCACGGCCGCACCGACACCTTGCAGGAACCGGGCGAAGATCAACCACGAGCCATCCGTCGACCGCCCGGCCAGCATGCTGGCTACGACGAACGTGACGATGCCGATGATGAACATGCGACGGCGCCCATACATGTCGCCGACCTTCCCAAGCGTGATGAGCAGGGCGGCGAATACGAGCGAGTAGATCGAATTGATCCACTCGGCATCGGCGAGGGTGAGGTCGAAATCCCGAATGATCGACGGGAGAGCGACGTTGATGATGGTGGCGTCGACGATGATCATCGACACACCGAGGCTCAGCACGGCGAGGCCGAGCCACCGCGTCCGTTTGTGCTCTGTCACGACGGGTCCTCCCCACCAACTCCGGAACCGCGCAACTTTCTCGGGCGCGGATACCAACTGCAACCTCATCCTATGCATCGTGCGGCACCGACAAGAAGAGTGAGTCTTGCCGCCGTCACGGCAGACTCAGGATTGCAAACCCAGGGTCCGTTCGGCCCCTTCGATTCGCCGGGGATCTTCAAGTGTCGGAGCAAACAAGTCGCCGTCTTCGCGAAGGCGATCCCAGATCGTCGCGATCGTGAAGTCGTCCGGAGCAACGTCGCCGAGTTCTTCCCACCTGAGCGGGGTCGACACGGTGGCCGTCGGCCGGGGCCGCACCGAATACGCCGATGCCATCGTGCGTCCCTGACCGTTCTGGTTGTGGTCCAGGAACACCCGGGAGACCTGATCGGTCTGCCGATGCGACGCGGTGACGTTTTCGGGGTCTGCGACGACGATCCGGTTTCCGACGGCCTCGGCGAATCGCTTCACACGTGGAAACGAGTAGCGCCTTTGGATCGGTACGTAGACGTGGAGTCCTGTCGAACCCGAGGTCTTCGCGTGGGCCGTCATCCCCAGGTGTTCGAGTTCGGATCGCAGTAGACCGGCCACGTGCACGACCTGCTCCCAGGTCGCACCGTGATGCCGGTCCAGGTCGAAGACGACGAAGTCGGGAAGGTCCGGCCGGTCGGCTCGGGCGAGTTGGGGATGGAACTCGACGCATCCGAGGTTGACCATCCACAGCAGCGACTCGACATCGGTTGCCGTGCAGTAGTCGATCGTGCCGTCCACCGACTCGGCTGCGAGCGGCGCTCTCACGATCCAATCCGGTGCGTTGCCCGGACATCGCTTCTCGTAGAACGATGTTCCCGCGAGCCCGCCTGGGAATCGGTGCAGTGTCAGGGCACGTCCGGCAAGGTGCGGCAGCAGCACCGGAGCGATCGACCGGTAGTAGCCCAGGATGTCACCCTTCGTGTAGCCAACATCAGGGAAGTAGACCGTATCGATGTGCGTCAGGTGCACGGGATGATCAAACCCAACCGTCACGAATGCACCGTCGTCGGGGACCACCTTCAGCCCCTCGGGAAATGCGATCAGTCCCGACGCGACACTGCGGTGGCCGGACGGGTCGGCCGACGACCGGGCGCCCGCCATCTCGATCTCACCCGCCTGCCGTCAGAATCAGGAGTCCGAGGAGAACGACAACAACACCGAGTGCGATCGCCGAGCCGATCAACGATCCTCTCCTGAATCCGGGGAAGTGAACGATGCCGTAGACGATCCAACCCACCATCGCGACGAATGCCACAAAGAACACCCATGGGAACCATGTCTCCGGCTCCGATGTGAAAGTGCTCACGATGCCGCTCACGATCCATGGGACGGCGACGATCCCCAGCCCGGAGATCCAGCCCAAGATCCTCCCGTCACGTGCGGGACGCTCGCGATGCTCGGTCGTCGCCATCGCTCCATCCTCCTCCGGTAGGAGGTTCCTGCAAGGGCCGGATGACCCTTTGCCGAGCTCACGGATCCGCAGCCCCATCCTGGAGTCACGTCGACTCGAAGAATCGATTCCGAGCATTGGCCGGGTCGAGGCTGCGACGCCCGACCGTCGCGGCCTGCGTCGTCAATCGCGAGCGAACCAGCCGGTACGCTTCGATCATGGCGAGCATCCTGCTCGATGGCGTGACGGTGCAACACGAAGGTGTGGCGGTGATTCGCGACCTCACGCTCACCGTCGAGGACCGCGAACTGATCGTCATCATCGGACCCTCCGGGAGCGGCAAGACATCCCTGCTGCGCGTGGTGGCGGGACTCGATGCCCCGGCAGGCGGCGAAATACTCTTCGACGGCGTCGAGGCCACCGGTCTACCTCCTTCCGATCGTGACATCGCCATGGTGTTCCAGGACAACTCACTGATTCCGTTCCGGTCCGTGCGCCGGAACATCTCGTTCCCGCTCGAGGTGCACCGCGTCGAGCGCGCCGAGATCGACCGGCGTGTTGCCGCAGAGGCCCGCACCGTGACCGTCGATCGGTTCCTCGATGCGATGCCGGATCATCTCGCAGCGGGACACCAACAACTCGTGCAAGCGGCTCGTGCCCTCGTGCGCCGGCCCTCGGTGTTCCTCCTCGACGAACCGCTGGCACGAATGGATGCTGCGCAGCGCAGAACCGTGCGTGGCGAGATCCGACTCCTCCAGCGCGGGTACGGTGTGACGACGATCTATGCCACGAACGATCAGGAAGACGCGATGGCGCTCGCCGATCGCATCGCGGTGATCGACGAAGGCCGTCTGCGACAGGTCGGAACACCGGCCGACGTCTATCACAAGCCGGTCGACATGTTCGTCGCGGGATTCCTCGGCTCACCCCCCATGTCGTTCATCGACGGCTTCGTTGCCGAACTCGAAGTGCGAATCGGTGCCGGGGCGCTCCCTGTTCCTCCAGGAACGCTGCAGGGCCGCGCCACTGTCGGCGTCCGGGCCCACGACTGGGAGATCGTGCCTTCCGCCGGATTGCAGGGCGTCGTCACCGCGATCGAGAATCACGGCGGCTACGTGCTGGCGACGATCGACCTCGCCGGCGAGTCGGTCGTGGCTCGGTTCGATGATCCACGTCCCGAACCCGGTGATCGTGTCGAGATCTGGACCCGCCGATTCCATCTGTTCGACCCGTCGGGTGCTGCCGTCGCCCACGTCGGTTGAACGGCCCACACCCAGTGGACGGGTACGCTGCCCCATTGCCATGAGAGAACCACAATGGACCTCATAGATCTCGGACCGTTTCCTTTGGTTGATGGACATGCGGAAGCCAAGCGAAGGGACGGCGCCGACCCTCTGCGTGGCTTTGCCGGTTGGTTCGCCCCGATCGAACCGGATCTGATCTATCTCGACGGGAACTCACTCGGTCGGCTCCCGGCGGCGACCGCATCGCACATTCAGGAGGTCGTCGAACACGAATGGGGCGAGCGGATCATCCGATCCTGGCCCGAGCGTTGGTGGGATCTCGCCGACGACATTGGAAGTAGCGTCGCAGCCCTCATCGGGGCTGAACCGAGCGAAGTCGTCATCTCCGACTCGACGTCGGTGGCCCTCTTCAAGCTCACCGTCGCTGCGCTGCAGGCCCGTCCGGGGCGCCGCCGCATCGTCACCGATGATCTCAACTTCCCAACCGACGTCTACGTGACGACAGCCGCCGCGAACCTCGTGGGTGGCCGCGAGATCGTCACGGTGCCCTCCTCCGACGGTATCCACGGTCCCGTCGAGAAGATCATCGCCGCTCTCGACGACGACACCGCTCTGCTCACGCTGTCCCACGTCGTGTTCAAGAGCGGCTATCTGTACGACATGGCGCGGCTCACACGGGCAGCCCACAACGTTGGTGCCCTGGTGCTGTGGGATCTGAGCCACTCTGTCGGTGCGCTTCCCATCGATCTGGACGGCGCGGCAGCAGACCTCGCCGTGGGGTGTACGTACAAGTACTTGAACGGCGGCCCCGGCTCGCCCGCACTCCTCTACGTCAATCGGCGAGTCGATGGCGACATCGACAACCCGCTTGCGGGGTGGTGGGGCCACGCCCGGCCATTCGAGTTCGATCTCGCGTACACGCCGGCCCCATCGATCCGACGATTCCAGACCGGGACGATGCCCACCCTCTCCCTATCGGCCATCGGACCCGGCGTCGCCCTGACCGCCGAAGCCGGCATCGACCGTATCAGGGCGAAATCGATCGGCCTCACAGAGTTCTTCATCGAACTGAGCAAGGTCTACCTCGAGCCCCTCGGGTTCCAACTCGCCTCGCCGCCGGAATCCGCTGATCGCGGTTCGCACATCTCGCTCCGTCACCCGGATGGCTGGAGGATCGTCAGGGCCATGATCGAACACGGGAACATCATCCCCGACTTCCGCGAACCGGACAACATCCGCTTCGGTTTCACTCCGCTCTACACCAGCTTCGTCGACGTCCACACCGCCGTGATCCGAATCGTGACTCTCATGTCGGCCGGAGCCCACCTCGGCTATGGCAACGATCGAACCCCGGTCACCTGAATCCCGGGAGGCCGATCGGGCATCGGCCCACTGCTACTCTCCACCACATGGATTCTTCGCTCGCGGCCTTGCGTCGCACCTCGCTCTACGAGTGGCATCAGAGCCACGGAGGCACCCTCGTCGACTTCTCCGGCTGGGAGATGCCCGTCCAATACAAGACGGGTCCCATCGCGGAGCACCTCTCAACCCGCAGGACCGCCGGCCTGTTCGATGTGGCCCACATGGGTCGCTACCGGTTCACGGGTCCCAACGCCATCGACCAGCTCAGCCACGTGCTGACGAACGACCCCCGGGGTCTCGACCCGGGCGAGGCGCACTACACGTTCATCGGCAACGAGACCGGCGGCGCCGTCGACGATGCTTACCTCTATTGCATCGGGGAGGACGATTACCTCCTCGTCGTCAACGCGGGAAATCGTGAAAAGGACTGGGATTGGATTACCGATCACAGCCCCGGCGGATCGGTCATGGTCGACGTCAGTGACGACTTCGGCATGATCTCCCTCCAGGGTCCGGCCGCAACCGAGATCCTCATCGAGGCGTTCGGTCCGGTGGATCTCCCGGAGAACAAGCGGAACCAGCTGCGCGTCTCGGATGTCGAGGGACATTCGCTCATCATCGCCCGCACCGGCTACACCGGAGAGTCCTCCGCGTTCGAGCTGTTCCCCGAAGCCGACTTCACGATCGAGCTGTGGGAGCGGCTCGTCGCCGCCGGGGCCGTACCGAACGGTCTCGCCGCTCGCGATTCGCTCCGTCTCGAAGCCGGTCTGCCCCTCTACGGCCACGAACTCGGCCCCGACATCGACGGCAACGACATTCCGATCTTCGCCAACTCGCTGGCGACGTTCGGCGTCCGGCGGGGCGGTGCCGATTTCATCGGACACGAGGATCTCGCCCGTCAGCGCGCCGAATACGAACTCATCAAACGGGACGAGATGACGATCCCGCCCGACGAGCGACGCCTCAGCCACCTGGTGCAGCCCATCGCCGTGTTCGACGGCCGCAAGCCGCTTCGTGCCGGCTACGAACTGTTCCTCGACGGAGAACGAGTCGGCTACGTCACCTCGGGAACCAGCGTGCCGTACGCGTTGTTCGAAGGTGAGGGCATCGAGGCCGTGCCGGGTGAGGAACACGGATTGCGCCCCATCGGACTCGCCCTCGTCCGATCCGACATCCGGTACCGCTCGGACGTGCCCGTCGTCTTCGAAGTGGTCGACGCTCGCGGCCGGTCGACGCATGCCGAACTCGTGCAGCGCAACGTGTGGCCCACGGCGCCGTTCGTGCGCCCGTATCCGGGATTCGAGCCGATCGAACCGGGCCCCGTGCTCGACACGACGGACCTGCCGGCCAAGGCAGACCGTCTGCGAGCAGACAGCGACGCGAACACCCGCTGGCGCCGCGAGGAGTGCATCAACCTCATCCCGTCCGAACAATGCACGTCACCGTTCGTCGACGATCTGTGCCGCTCCGACCCGGCCGGACGCTACAACGAGCACAACCGGCTGAAGGCCCTCGGCCCGAATGCCGCCGACGTCCGCTACTACCAGGGAACGGGCTTCATCACGGAACGGGAAGAAGAGCTGCGGGCCGCCCTGCGGGCGTTCTTCGGCTGCAGCCAGGTCGAGCCGCGGGTGATCAGCGGACAGATGGCCAACGACTCCGTCTACGACGCCCTCAAGCAGTTCCGGAACCGGTTCCGGAGCCGCCGCTCCCCCGAACTCCTCCAACGGGTCCTCGTCCACGATCTGAACAAGGGCGGCCATCTGAGCGCCCAGATCGGTGGAGCCCTCAAGAACTACGTCGCCATGGATCCGCGTACGGAGCGGCCGGCGGTGGAGCACTTCCCGATGCGGGAAGACTTGCCGTTCGCCATCGACGTCGAGGCGACGAAGGCGTTGATCGCGAAGACGAATCCGACGCTCATCGTGTTCGGACGTAGCGTCATCATCCACAAGGAACCGGTCGCGCCGATCGCGGCGTTCGTCCACGACCACTACGGCGCCGACAATCCGGACCGCCCCCTCATCATGTACGACGGGGCGCATGTGCTCGGTCTGCTCGGGCCCTACTTCCAGGATCCGCTCGCCGAGGGCGCCGACGTCGTCACCGGATCGACCCACAAGACGTTCTTCGGACCGCAGCGCGGCGTGATCCTGAGCAACATCGATCCCGGCTCACCGTTCGAGGGATTCTGGCGTCACGTCCAATCGCGCACGTTCCCGGGCCATGTGTCCAACCATCATCTCGGAACGCTGCTCGGCATGCTCGGCGCAACCTACGAGATGCTCGAGTATCGGGATCAGTACCCGCCGCAAGTGCTCAAGAACGCACGGGCATTCGCCGCCGCCCTCACCGGTGAGGGCCTCACGATCGAAGGCGATCCGGAGACCGGTTTCACCGAC
The DNA here is from genome assembly GCA_024762335.1 of Acidimicrobiia bacterium. Lineage (GTDB taxonomy): Bacteria > Actinomycetota > Acidimicrobiia > Spongiisociales > UBA5794 > JAHEEL01. The sequence continues at coordinate 9,744 of JANTHO010000025.1, forward strand.
ACCCATCAGGTCGTGCTACGAGTTTCGCGGACGCGGGGTGTACGACTCGCCGAGATCCTCGAGGAGAACAACGTGATCACGAACTCGCAGGCGCTCTACGACGATCCGAGCTTCACCGCGGCCAGCGGAATCCGTATGGGAACATCGGAGATGACCCGGTATGGGATGGACGAACCCGACTTTGAGGCGCTTGCTGCGCTCATTGCGGAGATCGTTCGTGACGGAGATTCGCAGCCCGAGGGCCGCTGGCGTGATGCGACCACCGCGTTCCGGAGCCGCTTCCGCGACATGCGCTACACGCTGTAGACACACCTGCGATTCCCCGGCGCCACGTCGGCCGGACCCGGCGTCACCGGGCGATCGGGACGAGGACCGCACCGACGAGCGCCACAAGGTCGTCTGAAGCGACCTCGACCTGAAGCCCCCGGCGACCCGCGGAAACGAACACCGTGTCGTAGCCGGATGCCGAACCGTCCAGGAATACCGGCAGGCGTCGCCGCCGTCCGAATGGGCTGATGCCTCCGATGACATATCCCGTGAGACGCTGAGCATCGGCCGCGTCCGCCATCGAAGCACGCTTGCCTCCGGCAGCCGCGGCGAGGCGCTTCAGCGACAGCTGTCCCGAGACGGGAACGATCCCGATGACCGGCGTCCCGTCAACCGTGGCAACGAGCGTCTTGAGGACCCTCCCGGGTTCCACTCCGAGGGCGACCGCGGCCGCTTCACCGTATGACCGGGCATCTTCCGGCACCTCGTATGCGTGGAGCGTGAACTCGATGCCGGCCCGTTCGAGCGCCGCAACGGCGGGTGTTCCCTTTGCCATGCCACCAGTATCGCCGATCCGGACCATCTCATCGGTACGATGCTCGACCATGGCGAAGAACGACCGGTGGGCAGACAACGACATCCTCGCGAGTTTCAAGAAACGGGAGTACCCGGTGCTCGAAGTCCGGGAGGGAATGACGCTCACCCACACCGGCTCACGATTCACCGGCGCCGTCATCGAGTTCGCGCCGGGTGAGCGGCTCGTGTTGAAGGATCGGTTGGGACAGGAGAGGGCGTTCACGCCGACCGACGGTGCGTTCCTTCACAACAGTGCTCGCGTCGCCCTGCGCGAGCCGGGGCCGGCTCCGAGGACGCCCCTCGGTTTCACCGCCTCAGGTTCGGTCGATGCCGGTGCGTCGCGAGCCCGCGTGGCGCGAGCGAACCGCATCTGGGTCGAAGGCATCCACGATGCGGAGCTTCTCGAGAAGATCTGGGGTGACGATCTGCGAGAGGCTGCCATCGTGATCGAGCCGCTCCACGGCGCCGACGATCTGGCCGCGGCCGTCGCCCGCTTCCAGCCGGGCCCGACTCGCAGACTGGGAGTGCTCCTCGACCACCTCGTCGACGGGTCGAAGGAGACCCGGATCGCTCAGAGTGTGACGAATCCGGCCGTACTCGTACGCGGCCACCCCTACATCGATATCTGGCAGGCGATCAAGCCATCGACCATCGGGATAGCGGAATGGCCCGATGTCGCACGAGGGCAACCGTGGAAAGAAGGCGTGATCGAGCGTCTCGGCCTCGACGTCGAACCCGGTCCCTTCTGGGGCAAGGTTCTCGCCTCGGTCACGTCGTATCGGGATGTCGAAACGCCGCTGGTCAATGCCGTGGAGCAACTCATCGACTTCGTCACTGCCGGCACCGAGGAGTAGCCCGGCCGGCCGCATCCCGTTGCACCACCTTCCCGATCAAACCGGATAGATCGGGAAGGCCGACACCATCGCCTCGACATCTTCTCGAACGCGCGAAGCGACCGGTTCTGCAACTCCCGTCGCCATCGCTTCGAGAATGTCTGCAATCCACTCCCCGATCCGGGAGAATTCGTCGACGCCGAAGCCGCGGGCTGTTCCGGCCGATGAGCCGAGCCGGAGCCCGGATGTGACCCTCGGCGATTCGGGGTCGTCCGGCACACCGTTCTTGTTGGCGGTCAGGCCGGCACTCTCGAGCACGTCGGAAGCGGCGGCGCCGGTGAGGCCGAGCGGCCGGAGGTCGATGACGAGCAGCGGCGTGTCGGTTCCGCCCGTGAGCACCGTCACACCGCGATCGACCAAGGTGGCCGCCAAGGCCCTGGCGTTGTCGAGCACGCCCCGGGCATAGGCTTCGAACTCGGGGGTCATCGCCTCGCGGAACGCAACCGCCTTGGCGGCAACGGCGTTGAGAATCACCGACCCCTGGACACCGGGGAATACCGCCGAGTTCAGCTTCCGGGCGAGGTCGGTGCGATGGGACAGGATGAATCCACCGCGCACGCCGCGCAGGTTCTTGTAGGTCGTTGCGGTGACGACGTCGGCGATGGGCACCGGATCGGGATGCACCCCAGCGGCCACGAGACCGGCCCAATGCGCCATGTCGACCAGCAGGATCGCGCCGACTTCGTCGGCGACTGCACGGAACCGCTTGAAGTCGATGGCCCGGGGGTAGGCAGAGCCGCCGGCGATGATGAGTCTGGGAGAGGTCGCTCGCGCCATCGCGACCATGGCGTCGTAGTCGAGGAACCCGTCTCCGTCGACACTGTACGAGACGACGTCGAACCACTTCCCCGAGATGTTCGGAGCCGCCCCGTGGCTGAGATGACCGCCCGCCGACAGATCCATGGACAGGACCGTGTCACCGGGCTTCAGGAAGGCGAGGAACACGGCGAGGTTGGCCTGCGAACCCGAGTGCGGCTGCACGTTCGCATAGGCGGCTCCGAACAGCTCCTTCGCCCGTTCGATCGCGAGCGACTCGACCCGATCGGCGTGCTCGGCACCGCCGTAGTAGCGGCCACCCGGATAGCCCTCCACGGTCTTGTTCACCATGGGCGACCCGAGTGCCTCCAGCGTCGCCCGGCTCACGAGGTTCTCCGATGCGATCAGTTCGATGCCGTCACGCTGTCGTGCGGTCTCCGCTTCGAGGGCGTCGTAGATCTCCGGGTCGACATCGGCGAGCCGGTCGGTGAAGTGCTCCACAATGATGCTCCGTTGTCTCTCGCCGATCCGTTGTGCTCATGGAACGGACCGACCGTATCGCGGATCGTACCAGGGACCCTCAGCGGCCTCTCTTCACTCTCCTCCACCCCCGAGGTTCAATCCGTGGTTTCTCGCAAGCACAGACCCGGTTCCCCGTCTCCCCCACCGTCGAGCCTGAATCCACGGGCTCTCAGGCAGAAGAATCGCTCGCCCCTGCGAACCATGTCTCCCCGGAAGCGGAGCGGGCCCACTGGGGAACCCCCCTGCGTCGTCGCTTCGCTCCTCCGCGTCCCCCCGCCGTGCCGTCGGGGGGACAGGTGAAGGGGACGACAGCCGAGGTTCCCTCCGTCACCCCACGGGGTGCAGGACACCCCCTACGGCCTTCTTCATTCTCCCCCACCGCCGAGGTGGGGGAGATGCCCGGAGGGCAGAGGGGGCATTTCGGAGGCAGGAAAGCCGGACGGAACCCGGCTCCAGCTGCGTTCCGGCGGGAGGCCCCCTCTGCGATCGAGCAACAGCTCGATCGCGTCTCCCCCACTGGCGTGGTGGAGACGAAGAACCGTCCACACCCGCACCGTTTCTGTGAACCCCGGCATCGGCAGAAACAGCGATATGCAGCGAGATTCCGCTCAGCCAACGACAAGCGTCCGCGGATCCAGGCTGGCGTGGTGGGACGAAGAACCGTCCACTCCCCGGACGTCCGCCTCTGAACCGACAACATGCTCGACGAGCGCTCGCGGGCGGATGACACCGTGCTTGGCGTTCATCCGGGCGTTACCGTGCCGGACATGGATGTACCGAGAACCCGCCGCAAGCCACCGTCGTTCCGACCCGTAACCGTCCGCTCCGTCGAACCGCTCACGCCGCGGATGATCAGGATCACCCTCAGCGGATCCTCGCTGGCGGGATTCCCCATACCCGACCCTGCAGCCAGCGTCCGGCTCCTGCTGCCGCGAGACGGCCGGCTGACGATCCCGGTCTGGAACGGCAACGAGTTCCTGTTCCCCGACGGGTCGAGGCCGACGATCCGCACGTTCACGCCGCGCCGGTTCAACCCGGACGGACCAGCACTCGACCTCGACGTCGTACTCCACGGGTCCGGCGCCGTGTCGCGATGGGCGGCAGCGGCCGAACCGGGCGCCGAGGCGGCCATCTCCGGGCCCGGCAGCGGCTACGCCGTCAATCCGGAGGCGCCGGCGTTTGCCCTCCTCGGCGACGAGACCGCGATCCCGGCGATCTGCCGTCTCCTCGAGGTGTTGCCGGAGGTCCCGATCGCGGTCCACATCGAGATCGCGACGCTCGAGGCCCGTCTCGACCTGCACCGTGACGTGGAGACGCACTGGCACGTCCTCCCGGACGGCGGCCACCCCTGCGACACGCTCGTAGAGGCCGGACGAACGATCCGAACCGTCCCCGGCCTTCAGATCTGGGCAGCGGGCGAAGCGGCAGGGATGCAGCGACTCCGCCGCTACTTCATCACCGATCAACACGTTCCGCGCAGCGACACTTCAATCCGTGGCTACTGGAAGCAACGCCGACCCAGTTGAGAAGCACCAATCGGGGTCAAACCGGCCCCAGCGCCGCGGCCGTCGATTCGGGACGGAGGTCCACGTTCATGGCTGAGATGCCTCGGAGTCGGCCGAGTCATCCCGTCGCGAAGCGACGTCGACGGATTGGAGCTCCCGCCACAGCTCGATGAGCGCGACGGGCTCCCCCTCCACATCCTCGACCATACGGGCATGTTCCACGAAACCACGGTCTCGATAGAAACGGAGCGCTCGGTCGTTGTCGGCCTCGGTCTTGACGACCATCGTGCGGAAGCCCGACTCACGTGCCCACTCGACGGCGGCATCGAGGAGCGGCCCGCCGATGCCGCGGCCGGTCATGGACTGCAGGACGACGATGCCGGCGAGTTCGATGCGATCCGCTTCGTCGGCTCGCACGGCGGCGAAGCCGACCACCCGCGCACCGTCCCGGGAGAGGAACATCCGTCGACCGGTTCCGACGACTCGTTCGGCGAGGACGTGCGGCCTCGTGAGTTCATCGATGACGGACTCGTCGGCGCCAGCCCAGCCGGGAGCGCCGGGGCCCGCCAGGCTCCACGCTTTCCGGAAGAACGCGGCAATCGCCGGGACGTCCGCCTCGGTCGCCTCGCCGACTTCGATGCTCATTTCACCTGCCGATTCATCCCCGGGACATCGACGGTCGATCGACCGTACCGAGCCACCGTACCGTGCGGTGCGCACGGCGGGCGTACAACTCGACGATCACGATCGCCACGGCGCCGATCATCACGAGCGTTGATGTGATGGCCGCCGCCGCACCGGTAGCTGCCGGTGTCGCCGATGTGAAGTTGAACGCCGTGTGCCACGCGGCGACGAGGAGCACACTTCCGCCGGACCCACGGAACAGCCAGGTGAGTACGAACGATCCTGCCGTCAGACCGATGGCCCACCCGATGATCTCGGTCGTCGTGAACGCTTTGAACGAATCCATCAGGAAGAAGAGCGGCAGATGCCAAGGGGCCCACATCATCGTCACGATCAGCGAAGTCGCAACGAGCGAGCGGTGGTCGATCAGGCGCTGAACCGCGAAGCCGCGCCATCCAGCCTCCTCGCCGATCCCGTTGCAGACGAACACGATCGCGATCGTCGCCACCGCTCCAAGCGCGACGGACACGCCGTTGTACGCCGTCAGATCGGCGGCGATGATCCCGTCCGAAGAGATCACGATCCCGACGGCTCCCGCGCCGAGGATGATCGGTACCGAGAGCCACCACCACCCGACGCGCCAGGCGATGATCGACGACCAGAGTCGTTTCAACCCGCCACGTCCCCCAATCATCCAGGTCACGATGAACGCGGCCACGGCCGGACCCATCAGACCTGGGATCTGGGTGGGCCATCCAACACCCTGACGGACCGTGGTTCCCGAGACGGCGAACGGCACCCACCACGCCCAGGAGATCAGGTAGGCCAACGTGACGAAGGCGGCGAGCGGATGGCGAGCGACCGCCCGACGAGCGGTGGAGGTTGCCGGGGTTCCGGCGTCTGCGATGACCATGTCACATCCTCTATATAGTTATACTATATTATGGCGAAACGACACCGATTTCAAGGGGCATCATGCCGAGGAAACCACCACAGCGGCCCCGACGGAAGGTCGGTCGCCCTGCCGGTGCCGAGAGCTTGAGGGGCACGCTGGTGGACACCGCCCTGGCGCTTCTCGAAGAGACCGGCGACCCTGCAACGATCTCGATTCAGGCCATCGTCGACGCGGCGGCGTGCACACCACCGTCGCTCTACCACTACTGGCCGAGCCGTGACGCGTTGCTACGCGAGGCAAGCGCCAGGGGGTGGGCCGAGTTCCAGGCCGCACAGGCCGCCGCCGCCGGCACCTCCGCTGATCCGCTGGAACGAATCGAGCGCCGCGGCGACGCCTACCTGGCGTTCGCCCTCACCCGTCCGTCGCTGTTCCGCGTCCTCTTCCTGGAACGACGCACGCCCGGCGCCACCGACGCCGATCCCGACCATCCCGGCGCGGCGCTCGCGAACCTGATCACCGACGTCGCCGAAGCGATGGACGCCCGACTGCTTCGCCCGGCCGACCCAACGACCATTGCCCTCGTTCTCTGGAGTGCCGTCCACGGGCTTGCGTCCCTGTGGGCCTCGAGTCCCACGCTCCCCCACGATCTCGCCTGGATGACCGCCCGAATCCAACAGCAGGCTCTCATCGACGGCTTGACGACGGAGCCGACGGGCGCGACCAACAACGACCAGCCGGCCAACCGCCGCTGACGGTTCGGCCGCTCGGTCACCCAACCGTGATCGGCTGCCGTTCGGTTCGTCCGAGCGCCGCCGGCTGCCTCGCAGCACGAAACAGGAGCCATAGGGCAAATCCACCGACGATCTCCCTGGTCGGATCGGAGACCTCGAGCGCCCTGACGATCGCAGCCACCGACGAGGCACATCGCTTCGCTCGCCATGATCGTGCCGACGTCACCAAGATCCGCGGCCTCGACCCGGATCCCATCGGGACCGTGGGTGACGGCCGTCGCCCGGGCCAGGTTCATGAGACCACGCTTGGAAACGCCGCACGCGGCCGTGGCGGGTTCGGAACGACAACTGGTTGAGTTGTCATCGTGTCTCCCGACGGTGGTCCGCCGGAGTGGCCTGTCGATGGGCAGCCCGCCAGCGTGCAACGCGGGCTCTGCTGTGACATTGCGGGGAGCAGTAGGAGCGGGTCGCAGACGGAGAGGTGTCGACGAAGACGTCGGCACATGCGTGAGCAGCACAGGTGCCGAACCGGTTCGAACCGTTGCCGACAACGAAATCCGTGAGCGCAGCGACCGTCGCCGCTGCCAGACGATCCACCTGCTCGGGACGCATCCACACCAGCCGTCCGTCGGACGCCAGGCGGTGCGCGAGCCGCTGCTCGTCGATGAGGTGGTTCAACCGGTCGGGCGCCGATACTGGATCGCTGAACACGCCGTACATCTCATTGGCGAGCGCAATGCATGCGGAGGTGCCGGCCGCGAAGGGCCCAAGCGCGTCGAGCACCGGGTAGGGATCGTCGGCCTCCCCGGCGATGCGGCGTGTTTCGTCGGCGTACTCGTTGACGAACTCGACGATGACGGAGATCGGCATTGTGTCGACAGGGATCATCACGAGCAACCGTAACAGGCTGATGTCGATTTGCCCGTTACGACTGACTATGGTGGCCCCGACCCGCTCAGGAAAGGACCCCAGCGTGATAGCTCGCATCTGGAAGGGCGAAGTACCCCTCGAACGGTCAGACGAGTACCTCGAGCGGATGCGGGCCGTGGCAATCCCCGATTACCGGTCGACCGAGGGGAACCGTGGCGCCTTCGCTCTCCGGCACGTGCACGACGATCGCGCCGAGTTCTTGATGTTGACGTTCTGGGATTCCGAGGAGTCCATCAAGGCGTTCGCCGGTGACGATGTCACCGCGGCGAAATACTACGACTTCGACGCCGATGTCCTCCTCGAGATGGTGCCCCACGTCGACCACTACGAGCTCTACAACGAGTAGCCGCACCCCGCCGACGGGCGACGCGACTGCCGACGAGCCCATACAACATACTCACCTCGGCGTGAGGCGATCAGCAGCAATCAACCGCCTGAGCCGGACAATGGTTCCAAGATCACAACGGCGGTCTCAGCGGACCGGAGTGCCGCGTAGCCGTCCAGGTTCATGTCGATTTCGCGCCACCGCTCCCACAGCCGCGAGCGCTCCTCCCCCTCTGCCGCCCGCCCTCTCACCCCGCGTCTCCCGTCTGTGAGATCGACGACGGCTTCCGGATGCGCCTGAAGGTTGAGCCACCAGGCAGGCTCGGCGTCGGCCCAGCCGTTCATCGCCATCGTGACCAGGTTCGGGCCGTCATCGAAGTAGCCGAGGATGACGCTCCGCTCCTGTCCGCTCCGACGCCCGGTTGTCGTGAGGCGCATCATGCCCCACCTGTTGGCCTTTGCTCTCCTCAATCCAACTCGGCCGCCGGTGACGCGGTAGAGGCCACGGTGCGTGGACCAGGCGAGACGCACGAACCACCTCGGGGGAAGCCATGCTCGCTTCTTGCGTGCCTCCGACATTGGTCCTCCTCACGGTCCCGGCCCGGCAACACTAGCCCCCACACCATGGGGGTCCCTTTCTCCTCCGCTCACCAGCGAGGCCGGTCCGCTGCGAGGCCAAGGGATCTCCGTCAACGCTTGGGGAGAGCGATCGAGAGCCTTGCGCCACCGCTCTTCATGTTCTCCGCGGACACAACACCACCGTGGGCAGTGCCGGCGTACCCAGCTCGGCATCGACGCACCCGGACGTCCTGCCCCGCCGGCGGCCGGGGCCGACGCTCCCGGTGGCCCGGCCGGACCCGGCGGCCAGGGTGGGATCGGTGGACCGCCCGACCAGGCGAACGTCCTCGTCGATCGTTTCATGGCCAACGAGACCTTCTCCAGCCTCTGTGACCAGAAGACGGCCGAACTGTTCTGAGTTCATCGGCAAGCGATCTTGTGAGCAGTGACGACGTCGCGTCCGATGCCGCGGCGATTGCCGAATACATCAACAGCACGCTTGCGTCGTGAGAGCAATCAACCGCCTTGTCACCGACGTTCTGCTCGATCTCCCCATGAGCCGTGCGGGCATGAACTCCCAACGGACCCGCGGAGGAAAGAGTCTCTGCCCTGGTGCCGGGCTAGGATGACGGTCGGATCAGGGAGGTCTGCCGTGAAGCGGCTGGTGGTCACCGGGGGAAGCGGCAAGGCCGGCAGGGCGACGGTCGCGGATCTCGTCGAACACGGCTATGACGTCACATCGGTCGATGTCGCTGCGTCGCTCCATCCCGACGACCCGACGCTCGTCGCTGATCTGACCGACCTGGGACAGACGATCGAGTCGCTGCGGGGCGCCGACGCCGTGGTGCATCTCGCGGCCATCCCTGCACCCAACGTGGTTCCCGACGGTGAGACATTTCGCATCAACATGATGTCCACCTACAACGTGTTCTCCGCAGCCGCGCAACTCGGTCTCGAACGGGTGGTGTGGGCATCGTCCGAGACGCTCATCGGCATCCCCTTTGAGCGAGAGCAGCCTCGGTACGCGCCGATCGACGAGAACCATCCCCGATTGCCCGAGTTCCACTATGCGCTGTCGAAGCTCGCCGGTGAAGTCATCGCCGAACAGTTCGCCAGGTGGTCGGGTATCCCGTTTGTGGCGCTTCGGATCTCCAACATCATGGAGGAGTGGGAGTACGAGGCTCGGTTCCCCGGCTTCTGGGACGACCCGACCATCCGTGCCTGGAACCTCTGGGGCTACGTCGATGCACGCGATGTCGCCCAGGCGGCCCGGTTGTCGCTGACAGCCGCCGTCGCCGGGGCAGAGGCGTTCCTCGTCGCGGCGTCGGACACGTGCATGAAGCGGGACAGTCTCGACCTCATGGCCGAGGTGTACCCGGACGTGCCCATCCACGGCAACGTTGCCGGCCGGCAGACCCTGCTATCGATCGACAAAGCCCGCCGGATTCTCGGCTACGAACCACAGCACTCCTGGCAAACGTACGTCTAGCACTCGCCTCCAGACCTGAACCCACGGTGTCTCTGAGGCACCGGACCGGTTCCCATTCTCCCCCACCGTCGAGCCTGAACCCACGGACTCTCTGAGCCACTCGACCGGTTCCCATTCTCCCCCACCGCCGAGGTGGGGGAGATGCCCGGAGGGCAGAGGGGGCCGCCCGGAGGCAGGAAAACCGGACGGAACCGGGCTCCAGCTGCGGTCAGCCAGGATGCCCCCTCTGCGATCGAGCACCGGCTCGATCGCGTCTCCCCCACTGGCGTGGTGGAGACGAAGAACCGTCCATGCCCCACCATTTCTGTGCACCACCGCATCGGCAGAAACAGCGATAGGGAGCGAGATTCCGCTCAGCCAACGACAAGAGTCCGTGGATCCAGACTGGCGTGGTGGAGACGAAGAACCGTCCACCTTCTCACCTCTTCCTGCGAACCTCGGCATCGACCGAAACGTGGACAGGGAAAGGGATTCCGCTCATTGGTCGGCGAGACACCGTGGATTCAGGCCAGAGCAGGGTTCCATGCGCCACGTTCGGGGACGGAGGCGCTGGCAGGTCCGTAGCGGGTGTCAACGCGTTGAGGTTGCCGCTCGTGCGCCCAGCCAGTCGGCCGCCTGTCTTCCCGTCAGGGGGCCAGGGCGGCGACGGGAACCGCGATCTCTTCTGCGCTGGTCGATTCGAGTGCCGGCAGAGACAGCTCGAAGGTGCTGATGCCGTTCTCGTAGGTATACGCGAGGTCCCCGCCCATCAGTTGAGCGAGGTGACGTGAGACGCTGAGGCCGAGGCCCACCGAACCGGAGACGGGAGTATCGGTGTGCCCCTGCCGATACGCCTCGAACACCAGCGGCCGCTCGTCTTCGCGTATGCCTTGCCCGTCGTCACAAACACAAACCGTCGCCCGCCCTTCGCCGGATCGGACGATGACGAAGATCCTTTCGCCGCCGTAGCGAATCGCGTTGGTGAGGAGATTTCGGATGATCTGACGCACACGGGTCGGATCGGCGAATGCCTGGGAGGGCTCGACCTCCAAGGTGATGGCGTCTCGTACTTCCTTGGCACACGCACAGCCCCGCACCACGGTTCTGACCTGATCCCCGAGATCGATCAGCTCGGGAACAACCGTCAACGTGCCGACGTCCGCCCGTGCTGCCACCAGCAGGTCTTCGATGATGTTCGTGATCTCACGTCCCTGGTCGCCAACGAGTTCCGCAAGCTCTGCCAGGTCGGCGTCGCCCCGTGCAGACAGCTCGTCTCGCATCTCGTCGGCGAAACCGAGCACGACGGTGAGCGGAGTCTTCACCTCGTGACTGACGGTCGCAACGAACTCGTCCTTCGAGCGAATCAATGCCTCGAGCTGGTGGTTGGCTTCTCGCAATCCCGCCGTCTGCTCCTGGAACTTCACGTCGGCCGCTCGCCATGCCGCGTCGACCTTCGCGTATTCGACACCGATCAGGCTTCCGGCGAACCCGAGGACGATCGGGGCGAGATCGACGATCCACAGGGCGCTTTGGGATCCGTGAGCGGACCAGACTTCGGCGACGGAGGCGCCGCTCCCGGCCAGCAGCCATGCCACCGCGGGGAACAGCAGTCCGAACGAGACTCCCCCAATGGTCCACCTGAGAATGAGCGATCTTCGGCGATTCATCTTGTGTTTGACATCGGCCGCCATCGCCCGACGCTTGAGCAGACTGAGACCCATGTGCCGTAGTTTGGATCGTGATACGAACCGGAATCCTGAGGACCCGAACACGTGACGCGCCACATGGCCTCGGCACATTGCTCGTCACGCATGACGACCTGTCGAGACCGCATCGAGACGACCCCAACCAACAGCCTACCCCCAGGACTCTGGCGCCCAAAACGGCGGCGACATGGTGCCGTTCTGGGCGCCAGAAACCACTTGGGAGATTCATCCAAGCTTCACGGAACTCGCCGACCCCCGGACCCGAGCACAGTCTGCGAGAACGCAGTAGCGACCAACGAGACTCCCTCGAAAGCCAGGGGGCAAGAGAGCCCAGATCGCGCCGTATCGTCGGGCCCACGAACGGCAGCGCATCGACGCTGAGACCAGCAGCTATCAACGCACCTGCGACAAGAGCATTGGCAGCGACCGTGACGGTCACCACAGCGGTGACGACAGCACCCTCTCCAACCGAAATGGAGTGGCTGGACCGATCCTCACCCGTCCAGCCAGAATCTGGTTGGTAGAAGACCTCCCCGGCATCTGTTCGAATGACGGTTCCGTGCGCTGCATTGCCAACGGCGACGACAGACAGGACGTCACCGTCGGGGTCAAAGTCGTTGGCAAGAACGGTGACCTTCTGTCGCCCGAATCGTTCGAAGGACTCTGGTGTCTCGGGCTGTCGGAAGTCACCATACGAGTATCGACGTGGCTCGTCCCGACCCTCAAGGTCTCCGCCGAACGCGTATCGGTCCACACTGCCGCCCCGCATGCCAACAACCGCACCAATAGCCGGCGTCATCCTGATGACCGCGTCGACGGTCTCCCAGCACTGGTAGACCAGCGCCGCAACCGCCGACAACCAGGTCGGATCGATGGTGATACCACTCTCCATCTCGGAGGCCGACCCGAAGCGTCGACCCGAGACGATTGTCGCCGCCGCCGCAGCGTGAAGATCGTTCGACGTCCGGCAGCGATCCTGGGGCTCCTTGCCGCCATGGCGGCAACCCTGCGATTGGACTTCCCTGCGCGACATCGACGGTACTCGTCATGAACGCTCTCTCGCCGGAGGGCCCCGCAGGGGGTCGCGACATAGTCGACGCCCTCAAGTGCAGTCCCCCGAACCTCGAGCCGGGGTGAGCTCGCGGTTCAGCGTTTCAAGAACTCGACGAGTTCCGGAACGAGGATCTCGAATGCATCCTCCTGGACGTAGTGGCTCGCATCGTCGATCCGTGTGACCTCCGCATCGGGGAACGTGTCAAGCCATAGATCGTCGAGCGTGTCCGGCGTGAAGGCAGGGTCCTTCATGGGCCAGGCGATGTGCACCGGCTTGTCCCTGAAGTGCTCGATGAGCCGATCCTCGATCACGCCGCCGAACTCGGACGTCGGATCGCCCGGCCCTGCGGGGATCTCGCGTGGGAACACAAGCACCGGTGTCCGCTTCGACCACGAGTCATGTGGCGCCAAGTAGGCACGCTTCACATCGGCTGTGAGCCGGTCCTTGTGCGCGACCCCCGCCTGGAACATGAACCCCCGGACGAAGAGGTGGCCGCCCTTGACCATCAACTCACCCGCACCGGGCATCCTGAACATTCTGACGATCACGGGGAGCTTCACATCCTCACGCATGCGGTGTGCGAACGTATTCAGGATGAATAGGCTCCGGACCCGCTCGGGATGGTTCGTCGCCCACGACAGACCGATGGGGCCACCCCAGTCCTGCACGACAATCGTGGCATCGTGAAGATCGAGCGACTCGAGCAATGCAGCGAGCCGTTCCGCATGCCGGGGAACCCGATAGAGGTCGGGGTCATCCGGCTTGTCCGATCGCCCGAATCCGAGATGGTCGGAAACGATCACCCGATATCCGGCATCGGTCACAGGCCCGACGAAGTTCCGATACAAGTAGCCCCAGGTCGGGTTGCCGTGCACCATCACGACCGGACGACCCTCCCCCTCGTCGATGTAGTGCATGCGGCCCTGCGCACTGTCAAACCACTTCGGTTCGTACGGCCACGTGCCTCCGAATGTCCAATCAATTGCCATACGGTGATCGTACATGTCGATGGCTCGACAGCAAGAAGCGACGATGAAGCGCAGTATCAACTGTCGTTGACAACACGCTGTCTATCAACTATCGTTGATGTCGATGAGTCAGCCATTCGAGATCCCAAGTCCCGACAATCCGGCCGACGCGCTCGCAGCCGTGGTCGCGTTGCATCGTCTCGCCGACCGGCTCGAACTCGCCGCCGTGCAAACCGCCCTCGATGAGGGCTGGTCCTGGGCACGGATCGCCGAGGCCCTCGGCGTCACCCCGCAGGCCGCCCACAAGCGACTGTCCCATCGCGTCAGCAGTCCCCGAGCCAGAACGAGACGGCCATGAGCCCACGACGTCCTTTCGCCGATATTGCGACAATGAACACCCTCTTCCCTGCAGCCGAGAGCGAAGCCCTCGCCATGGGAGAGTCCGAACCGGGGGCCGAACACCTCGTCATCGCCGCACTCGGTCTGCCAGACGGCTCCGCCGCGCGAGCCTTCGAACGGGTCGGCGCCGATCCCGACGACTTCAAGAAGGCCGTCGCAGCCCAGCACGACGAAGCGCTGCGGTCGGTCGGCATCGCCGTACCCGACCAACTCGCGTCCGAAGGCGTCCGACCCCCGACGAAGCGCAGAGGAGTGTTCAGAAGCAAGGGCTCTTCCCAGCAGGTGTTCCGTCGCGTCGTCAAGCTCGTACGCAAGGAGAAGTCGCAGATCTACGGGGCGTACATCGTGATGGTCGCCGCCGAGATGAATGAAGGCACCGTCGTGCGGGCGCTCGAACACATGGGCATCGCCCCGGCCGCCCTCGCACTCGCCGCCCGACAGGAACTCGACGCCTTGGACGGGTGACCACCGTTCGGTTCGACCGTCGGATTCGCCGTTCCACGGGTCCCGTCCGGACCGGCCGGCTACCCTTCGCCCAAGAGCCGTGTCGTCTCGAGCAGGTCCGGCATCCTCATTGGCATGTCGGAGTGGGGGATCCAGACGCTCACCGCCGAGTCGGTGACGATCGCCCCCGGTTGCGAGCGGAGCAGGCCCTTTACAGCGGGAAGCATCGCAGCGAGTTCATCGCGAAGAGCCTGCGGGCCCCGCGCACAGTCCCACGCCCAGCATCCGGCGTGCTCGTCGAGCCAGGGATCGCCGGTTGCGAACGGCGGACGGTTCAATGCCCATGCCCGTCTCCCCCGAAACCATTTCGGTGGCGACTCGATCACCCACCGTCCGAGGGTCGGCTGCGTCACGCCTGCCTCAACGACGGCCAGTGCCTCGTCGACGATTGCATGCTCGCCACGGCGCTCGAGGGGTCTCGGGAGACGGATCGACACCGCCATCCCAGCGTACGCCCCGACGACCCCCCAGTACCGATCTCCGCCCGGGCCTACGGCGTGCCACTGGAGGCCGGCGAGCCCCATGTCGACCGATGAGGCGAGCTGTGCCTCCCACCACTGCCGACCGCGGCCCGGCATCTCCAGTCCCGAGTCCTCAAGGCGACGGATCGGTGCCCCGCTCGTCGTGGACGGCGTGTAGCCCATCGACCAGCTGGCCGCTGTGAATGGATCGCTCACAATGCGCTCCTTGCAAAGGTTCCCGTGGAACGATCACATGTTGGCATCTCTGTGGCGGGAGAGAACCGGTACCGACACCCCGGACAATCATGGACGGAGCGCAAGCCGCCATCCGCTGGACGAGTCCCCGCACGCTGACGCCCACCGACAGAGTCCCCTTTCTGAGCGATCGTGCGTTCGGCAATGACCTCGACCACCATGACATGAGTGCCGACGATCTGATCCCGAATCGAGCAGAGACAGCAGTGAATTCGGGCAGCCGGCGGATCAGGAAAGCTTGACCGCGGACGACCGTCCGTTCATCTGGGATTCAGGTCTGAGTCGATACGTTTGCCGCATGAACAGTTTGGGAGCGTTTCGTCTCACAGTCGGGATCATCACCATGATCGCCGTCCTCTTCTCCGTGGCGGCGATCGCCAAGGATCGCTCACCGGCCGCAACGGCAACAACGCTGATTGATCGACCCTCACCCCAGATGGCCATCGCCGCAGCAAGTCGAAAACCGGTTGAATCACAGCCATGGGGCGTCCCTCCTGTTGCGGCGGAAGCGCCTCCGTCCCCGTGGATCGACCCGGCGTTCAGTGGCCGAGGGACGATCACGATCGCTCGCGGCGGAGCGGCACTGGCGGAAACAGCGGGTGGCCCCGCCACGATGACCGTCAGAGAAGGCGTGACGTTTGCCGCCCTCTCCTGGGACGGGGAATGGATCGAGATTCAGACAACGTGCAGCAGCCGCGGCTTCGTTCATCGGTCGCAGGTTCGCGCAGACGCCGCGGCGCCGGATGTCACCGTCGGGGCGGGACTCGACTTCTCACAAGCCGTCATCGTCGTCGACCCCGGGCACGGTGGGCCGCGCAACATCGGCGGCGTCGGCCCGCAGGGGACGACCGAGAAGGAGGTCGTACTCGACATTGCCCGCCGGGTTCGTGACCTCCTCAACGGCTCACACGGCGTCGACTGGGCGACGGGAGAGATCACGACGGCTGGGCCGATTCCGCCTGCGGGCCGCGTGATCCTGACCCGTACCGGCAAGGATGCCGACTATGAGGTTCGGCTCGATTCCCGGGCGGCGATCGCGAACGCAGCAAACGCTCAAGCACTCGTCTCGATCCACACGAATGCCGGATGGGCGGTCGAACTCAACTACCCCGGCAGCGACGTGTACTACCAGTCCCAGCCGGAACTCCGACCCCAATCGGTGCGGCTTGCCCGGCTGATCGCCGAGGAGTTCCAGCGCTCGTTCCTCCGTTTCGACGCGAACTGGACCGGTGAGGAACGCACGGGAGCGAAGTCCCGTGAGTCGAAGATCAACCCGGGCCAACAGTTCTATGGAGTCTTGCGACACACGGAGGTTCCTGCGGTAATCGCCGAAGGGGCGTACATCAACAGTGTCACCCAGGAGCGGCTGCTCCGCACACCGGAATTTCGCCAGGCCTACGCGAATGCCGTCTATCGAGCACTCGTCCGATACTTCACAACCGACGAGTCCGGCGGCGCGAAATCATGGGACCCGGACGTCTACCCGAGCACCCGAGGCAACGCCGGCGGCGTTGATGGCTGTGTCATCCCAAGCCAGCCCTAGCCCGAGCGGCCCTCGGAATGTCCCTCCTCGTATCGCCGATCCGGCCGTGCCTCAGCGACGGCATCCGCCGTTCGGCGCGCGACACCGCAGAAGACGGAAACGACCGTAGTGTTCACTCCCATGGCCGGTGAACGAATTCTCATCGTCGACGACGACCAGCGTATCGGGTCGACCCTGGTCAGGGCCCTCGAAGGCGTCGGCTACAGCGCGTGCTGGGAACAGACGGGAACCGACGCCTTGCGCTCGGTCGGGTTGGAAAGGCCCGACCTCGTACTCCTGGACCTCGGCCTGCCGGATCTCGACGGACTCGTCGTCTGCGAGGAGATCCGCACCATCGACCCGACGATCGACATCGTCATGCTGACCGCCCGCGACGATGAACTCGATCTGGTCGTCGGGCTCGACGCCGGAGCGATCGACTACGTGACGAAACCGTTCAAGCTCGCCGAGCTCCTGGCGCGCATCCGTGCTCAACTGCGCCGAGCGGCACCGCGCACGCACGCGACCTCGACGTTCGGCGATCTCGTGATCGACGATGACGCCCGGCGCGTCTGGCTCGACGGCGATGAGGTCGAACTCCGGCCGAAGGAATTCGACCTATTGAGCAGATTGGTCGAAGACGCCGGCAGCGCTCTCTCTCGGGAAACACTGATGAGCGACGTGTGGGACGCGAACTGGTTCGGTTCCACCAAGACGGTCGACTTCCACATCGCCGCGCTGCGACGCAAACTCGACAAACGCGGAGAAGAGAGTCGGATCACGACACTGCGCGGCGTCGGATACCGGTTCGAATTGCCGTGAGACGTCGGATCCTCTTCGCAATTCTCGGCATAACGGGCGTAGCCATCGTGCTATTCGGCGCTCCGCTCGCCATCGTCCTCGGCCGGTTGGTCAATGAAGACGCGACCCTCCGCCTCGAACGGCATGCCATCCTGGCCGCACGGTCCGTCCCTGCGGACTTCGCCGCGAGCGCCGACCCTGTTGAGTTCCCGGAGAACGCCGACGGCGTCACGTTCGCCCTGTACGACGGGGGCGGTCGACTCGTCGTCGGTGACGGCCCCCGCAGCGCGGATGAGGTCACCTTCCGGGCGTTGAGCGATCAGGTAGCCGACTCCGAAGCCGCAGGAGTACGGATCGTCGCCGTCCCGGTGGCCGCCGATGAACAGGTCGTCGGGGCTATCCGGGCTGAGCAATCGACGGCTTCCTCCGTTGCCCGCTACCGCCGGTTCCTCCTGTCCCTCGCCGCTCTTGCCCTCATCGTTCTCATCATCGGTGCCGCCATCGGATACGTCGTTGCCGGGAGGCTGGCACGGCCCGTCCGACGTCTCCGCGACGCAGCCGTTCAACTCGGGAACGGTGACTTCGCCATCGACGCCACCCACAGCGACATCCCCGAACTGGATGAGGCCGAGCAGGCTCTCGTGACCACCGCTCGACGACTCGAAGAGCTGGTGTCGAGAGAACGAATGTTCAGCGCGGACGTGTCGCACCAACTCCGCACGCCACTTGCCGGTCTCCGCGCGGGAATCGAGACCGAGATGGCCTTTCCGCGACCCGATTCGACGGAGGTGCTCCGTGAGGCACTCGTCGACCTCGATCGCCTCGAACGCACCGTCTCCGAACTTCTCACGATCGCCCGCACACCCGTCACCGACGACTCCCGGGCCTCGCTCGGAAACGTCCTCAACGACATCAAGTTGAGATGGACGGATCCCTTCACCGATGCCGGACGTCACCTCGTCGTCTCACCCGTCCGTCGCGACCAGGAGGTCCGGGGCACCGACGCCATGCTTCGGCATGCTCTCGACGTGCTCGTCGACAACGGTCTTGAGCATGGATCCGGTGAGCTCCGCATCGAACACACAATGGACGTGGACACCGTCACGGTCACCGTCACCGACGAGGGCCCCGGGTTCGCCGCAGATCCGTTTGCAAGCACCGACAGATCAGGTGGATCCGGACCGGCTCCGCTCGAGAGCCTCGGGTTGCCGCTTGCCAAACGGCTGGTCGAGTCGATGTCCGGCCGCCTGGTGATCCGCAATATCGGACCGCATCCGCAGATCGACGTCGTGCTTCACCGGGCCGACGTGTCACGGCGATAGGTACGCAGGACTCGCCGACCCGCAATCTCGGTGATCTCTGCGCGTGGAGCGACCCGATCTCGGCCCGTTGAAGGCCCATTCCCCGTCCGCGATTTTCTGGCCGAATTCTCACCGACCGAATACCGCCGCCTCACGCACCGTTCCCTACCTTCCCACGTGACCGGCACACCTGCCGATGCCTATTGGCGATGTGTCGGTCCACGAGCGCAGATAGCGCCGCGAACGTTGACGACATGGAGAACCGATGAGCCGTCCAGCAATCGAAGTCCGGAATCTCAGTCACCGCTATACCACCGATCCCGTGCTGCGCGACATCAACCTCACGATCGAGCAGGGTGAGGTCTTCGGGTTCCTCGGCCACAACGGCGCCGGGAAGACCACCGCCATCAACATCCTCACCACGCTCATCGCGCCGACGTCGGGAACCGCGATGGTCAACGGCCACGATGTCGTCGCCGAGCGGAACCGCGTGACCGCCGGCATCGGCTACTTGCCGGCAGAGGTTCGCATGTATCCGCACATGACCGCTGCAGAGAACCTCGTGTTCTTCGCCGAACTATCCGGCGTGTCCAAGCCCCATGAAGCCGTCGCCGAGACACTCGAATACCTCGAGTGCTCAGAACTTGCGGACCGGAGGCTCGGTTCTTTCTCCACCGGCATGCGCCAGCGGATCGGGATCGCCCAAGCGATCGTTCACCGCCCCCAGGTCCTGTTCCTCGACGAACCCACCGCAGGCCTGGATCCCATGGGCGTCCGCCAGTTGCGGGAGACCATCCTTCGCTTGAACGCCGACCTCGGGATGACCGTCTTCATGAACACCCACCTGCTGAGCGAAGTCGCCCAGGTATGCACCACCATCGGCGTGTTGAGCCACGGCGAGTTGATTTACAAGGACTCGATCGAGGAGACCGTCCGTCGATTCCCCGACGAGGCCTCCCTCGAAGACATCTACGCCCGGATGGAAAGCGCAACCCCGTGATCACCACATTCGCCTCACAACAGATCCAATCCCTCCGACGGCAGCGAATCTTCGTCGCCCTGCTGATCGCGCTGCTCGCCATGACGGCCGTCGCGGGAGTCCTCGGATGGTCGAGCCACAACACCATCACCCGCGTGTACGACGAAGCCGTCAGACTGCTGGCAGCCGACGGGAAACCCGCACCACCCAACCCCTTCCTCCTCAAACCATCCCTGTCGCTACTGTCGAACATGGTGGTTTACATCCCTCTGCTCGGCGCTCTGTTGGCGCTCGTGCTCGGGCACCTGAGCCTCGCCGACGACGAGGCGGACGGCGTTGGGCGCCTCATCTTCTCTCGACCGGTATCCAGAACCCACTATGTCGCAGGGAAGCTCTTCGCCGTAGCATCGGTCCTCGCCGCGGCCCTGGCAGGAAGCCTCCTCGTCGGCATCGGATCCCTACTCGTCGTGAACCGGGCCGTCCCCGCCATCACCGACCTGGGCCGACTCGTGGTGTTCTACGGCCTCTCATGGCTCTACCTGATGGTGTTCGCGCTCGTCGGCATGATCGCCGTCTTGATGACCCGCCGGACGTCCCTCGCCCTCCTATCCGCCATGGGCGTCTGGCTCGTCATCACCTTCGCCGTGCCCCAATTCACCTCCGGGCTGCGACCGACCGAGTCACTGAACCCGATCACCAACCCGGTGAGCACATCGCAACGCTTCTTCCAGATCACAGCGTTCGCTCGACCGTACTCGGTCGCCGAGCAGTACAAGGCTGCGAGCAGCCACATCCTCAATCTCGTGACGGCAGAACCCGTCGCTCAGACCATCCAACGGGTCCTCCCGATCGCCGTTCTGGTCACCTCACTCGCCATCGTCACACTCGTGCTCGTCGAACGACACGACTTTTCCCGGAGCAGCAGCAATGAGTAGCCCCAGCAGCACGATCTCTGTCAACACGGCCACCAGCACCCCCGGCCACCGCGTCCTCGTCATCGCTCGCCATGAATACCGGGCTGCGGTCAGGAGCCGCATCCTGATCGTCCTGCTCGGAATCCTCGTCGTCGCCACAGCCGCTTCGGTCTTCATCGCCTCGGCCGAGTACGCCGGCCGGCTCGCCGACTACCAGGCATACCGCGCAGCAGCGGAAGCCGGCGGGGTCGCGCGAATCGCCCCGTCGCCGTTGGCGCCACTGTCACTGCTGCGCGGCGCCATGGAGTATCTGGAAATCATCGGTGCCGTCGTCGCCATCGCTCTGGGTTACCTCTCTGTGTCTCGCGAGCGATCGAACCGCACGCTGCCGCTCCTCCTGTCCCGTCCGGTCACCCCGACCGAACTCGCCGCCGGCAATCTGCTCGGCGCACTAGGCGTGATTGCCACCCTCGTTGCGGTCACAGCGGTGGTAGCCATGCTCTGCGTCGGCTTCATCGGCCACGACTGGCTGAACGGCATCCAGCTCTTCAAGCTAGCCCTCGCCTACGTCGCCGCCGTTGCCTACATGGGTGTCTTCTACTGCGTCGGTGCGATCGCCGCGGCAAAGTCCAAGGTTGCGATCACGGGCCTGATGATCGCTCTCGGCATCTGGCTCGTCGTCGTACTCGTGCTCCCTCAAATCGGCGACACGCTTGATGCCGACAACCAGATCCCCGGTGGCCTGTTCGCCGCACTCGGCCTCGGTCACGACGGCGAGGTGCGGATCCTGGCTCACTTCACAACCTACGAGACGATCCGCACCTCGATCGAGACAGCCTCGTTCGCCAAACACTTCGAACGGTTCGCCTTCGCCATGACCGATGTCAAAGAGCGCTTCCGAAGCCTCAGCCTTCCGGATCTCTTCTTCCAGGTGCGGACCGATATCGCCTGGATCTTGGCCTACTCGATCGTCCTGGTCATCGGGCTACTCCGCGCCTTCCGCAAGCAACCAACCGTCCCACAAGGAGGACAGCAATGAACATCATCAGACAACGACAAGGATCGGAGAGAGTCCGGTTCGGCATCCTCGCCGCCGCCGTTCTCGTCGGCGCCACGGCGATAGCCGCATGCTCCTCGAGTTCTGCAGCGGCACCGGCCGCCAGCCAGCAAGCTACGGTCGTGACCACGACGGCGGGCTCGACCGCAACCGCGATACTTCCTGTGTCGGATAACCCGATCGTGAACTCGTCCACGGTGGAAGCGCTCAAGGTCGACTCGGTACTGGTAGAGAACAACGTCGACGCGTCGGGCAAGCCGGTAAGCGATCACCTCGAAGTCGCTTTGTCGAACACCGGATCGACCGAGTTGTCGGGGTTCGAAGTTTTCTACACCTTCACCGATCCAACCGACAACATCACCGAAAGCTACTACACCAAACTC
Organism: Acidimicrobiia bacterium; assembly: GCA_024762335.1. Lineage (GTDB taxonomy): Bacteria > Actinomycetota > Acidimicrobiia > Spongiisociales > UBA5794 > JAHEEL01. The sequence goes on from JANTHO010000025.1 coordinate 32,097, forward strand.
CCCGACTCCTTCACGATCCCACCGGGCGGCCAGCGGATCGCCCACTTCGACAACACCGGGGCGCCCGATCACTTCCCCGTGAACGAATTCAGCCTGTACTCCAGTTCGACCAACGCCCTCGACGTCACCGTCATGGTCAGCGCCCAGGGCGCCGCACCGGTGACGGCCAGTGTCCAGAAGGATGCCGGAGGACAGGAGACAGCCGACTGACGATTCCCCGAACAGAACCGTAGATATCTCGATCACCGAATCACCACCGGTCAGAAACACAATCGAGGTATCGAGATGTCCATGGTGCAGAGGCCACTCCTCCCCTGCACCATGGACATCGCCGCGCGGCCTGCATGGTCGCTTTCGCTCTCTCGTCGAATCGTAGGGAGCCAGCGACTCCACACTCCGCTTCCCCTATCAAAGACGGGAAGCTCCCAAGTGGTGGAGAGTCGCCGAACACGGTCACCGAGCTACGAAGAGCGAAGTGGGCGGGCGCCCCGACGGAAGCCGAGGACGACGAGCTGCTCGGAAGAGACCCCGATCCGTCTTTCCGGCGTAGTACAGATCGAGAGCGGCCACTCTCCCGTCCTGCCTGGATTCACGGTTTCACTGAGGCGCAGTATCGGTTCCTATTCTCCCCCACCGCCGAGGTTCAATCCGTGGCTTCTCTGAGCCACGGGACCGGTCCCCTTTCTCCCCCACCGCCGAGGTGGGGGAGATGCCGGGGGGCAGAGGGGGCCGCTCGGAGGCAGAACAGCCATGCGGAGACCGGATGCAGCTACGGGTCCCCCGGGACGCCCCCTCTGCGACCGAGCAACAGCTCGATCGCGTCTCCCCCACTGGCGCCTGAATCCACGGACTCGCAGGCAACAGAATGCCACCCCCAACCTTGTCTCCCCGGGAGCGGAGCGGGCCCACTGGGAAGCCCCCCTGCGTCGGAGCCCGGCGGCTCCTCCGCGTCCCCCCGCCGTGCCGTCGGGGGGACAGGTGAAGGGGACTACAGCCGAGGCGATAGACACCCTCAACGGCCTTTCTTCATTCTCCCCCACCGCCGAGGTGGGGGAGATGCCCGGAGGGCAGAGGGGGCATCTCGGAGGGAGAAAAGACCGGATGGAGACGGGCTGTAGCGGCAATCCGTCGGGGTCACCCCCCACCCTTTCCGTGAAGCGCCGCATCGGCTGAAACAGTGACCGGGAAAGGGACTCCGTCCATCTACCAGCGAGACACCGTGGATTCAGGCTAGCGTGGTGGAGACGAAGAACCGTTCACCCCCTCACCTCTTGTGTGAACACCGGCATCGACTGAAACAGCGACAGGGAAAGGGATTCCGCTCATCCGCCGGCGAGAAGCCGTGAATCCAGATCCTGCCGGGGGCGCTGTCGATCGCGACATGTAGCAGAACCCGACCGCTCTGAATGGTGCCGGTGGGTGGAGACGCGGTGAGGCCGGGCGGGGGGATCCGCCCGGCCTCACCGCGTTGTGGCGGGTAGGGAGGCTCTACCCTTCGTGATCGCCGTCGTTGGCACCCTGATGCACAACCGTGGCGTTCCCGGCATCGACCTTCACATCGATCTGGGAACCCGAACCGTCGGTGATCTCGACGCTGTACACGACAGCACCGTTCTCATTGTCCAGCTCAACCTTGCCGGCCGTACCCGGCACCGCAGCCAACGCCGCATCACGTGCCTGATCCGGGCTGATCGTCGCCAGAGACTCAAGCGACTTGGCCTCATCGGCCTCACTCAGCCCCTCATCCTGAGGAGCGGTAATCGACGTCGCATACGACGGATCCTGCACCTCGGCACCGCCATCGGCTTCCACAGCCTCAGGCGTCCCGGCAGCCTCAGGAGCCTCAGTGGCCTCAGCCGCCTCGTTGGCTTCAACCGCCTCGTTGGCTTCAACTGCCTCGGACCCCGACGTCGCCTGACTCTCAGCCTGACCCGACGTCGCCTGACTCACCTGAGCAACCGGCGCCGCCGGCGGCGCAGGAGACGGACTGACCGCCCAACCGACACCAACCGAACCCAACACGATACCCAGAGCCGCAGCGCCCGTAATGGCCGCCGACCTGACCCTTCCTGTCTTCTCTCGCATCTGATGCTCCTTTCACACTCGATGCATCCCCAACCCCAACCCGGGACCGGGACCGCCGCCCATCTCGAGCAGCCACACAAGCATGCCAACCCACCCATGAACCCACCCTGAACCACCCTTAACCCCC
>JANTHO010000026.1 GCA_024762335.1 Acidimicrobiia bacterium
TGGATTGAGGCGCCAGTGGGGGAGACGCGATCGAGCTGTTGCTCGATCGCAGAGGGGGCCTCCCGCGGGACCCGTAGCTGCATCTGGTCTACGTATGGCTTTCCTGCCTCCGAGCGGCCCCCTCTGCCCTCCGGGCATCTCCCCCACCTCGGCGGTGGGGGAGAATGGAAGTCGGGTCGGACGCGACGGATCCCCGCCGGGGGGAGCGGGGATCGTCGTTTCGGCGGGAGACTCGTCAGCTCTCGAGCCGCAGGCTGCGGATGGTATGTTTCTGGTCGAGACCCCGGGGGGACTGACCTCTCCACCAATTCTGTGCCGAGTTCCACCCGAAGTGCTCCTACGAGTATCAGATGTCGCAGAGACGATCAGTAGGGCCGAAGTTCTCTCGTTATGTACTCATCGTCTTCGTTGCGGGATGGGCCCTGGAGAATCGCTACGCTGGACGCATGTTCGAATATGCAACAGCAGCCGTTGAAGGCGCTCTCGCCGCCGGTGCCACATACGCCGATGCGCGAGTCGTCGTGAGCAAGCAGGAATCGATCGACGTGCAGAACCAGGCGGTCCAATCGCTCGATCGCACGGAACAGGCCGGAATCGGAGTCCGGGCGCTCATCGGATCATCCTGGGGGTTCTTCGCGACCGCCGACATCTCTCGTCCCTCGGCCACCGCCGCCGGGGAGCGTGCGGCGGAGATCGCGCGTGCCAGCGCAATCGTGCCCGGTGACCCGATGGAGTTCGCGGACGTCGCTGTGGTCCAGGACACCTACGAGACCCCGTTTGTCGAAGACCCGCTCACGGTCCCCCTTTCGGAGAAGGTCGATCTGCTCATCGGTGTGACCGAGACGATGCAGGGCGTGAACGGGATCGCGATCGCCACCGGCAACCTCACGTTCTACGACACCAACAAGTGGTTCGTCTCATCCCAGGGTCACCGGATCCACCAGCATCTCGTCGAGTCGGGCGGCGGTTTCGACGCAACGGCGCTCGGAGAACGTGAAAGCCAGCGCCGCTCGTACCCCCAGTCGTTCGGTCAGTATGAAACGGGCGGTTACGAAGTGATCCGCAAGTGGGACTTCGCAGCGAACGCAGGACGGATCGCCGAAGAAGCGGTCGCGCTGCTCACCGCCGACGAGATGGAGGAGCGGGAGACCGATCTCATCCTCGAAGGATCCCAGCTCGCGCTCCAGATCCACGAGTCGGTCGGGCACGCCATAGAACTCGATCGAATCCTCGGATGGGAGGCCGCGTTCGCCGGGACCTCCCACCTCCAACTCCCGAAGCTCGGGACATTCCGATTCGGATCGGACCTCATGAACATCACGGCCGACGCAACACTTCCCGGCGCGCTCGGGACCTTCGGCTACGACGACGAGGGAACGAAAGCGCAGCGTGTCCCGATCGTCGATCACGGCACGTGGGTCGGTGTCCTCTCCGGACGGGACTCCGCTGCGATCGCAGGACTCCCACCCGGTGGCATGGTGCGCGGGGACGGGTACAACCGCCTCCCGATGGTCCGGATGACGAACGTCGGCCTCCTCCCCGGCAACTCGTCGCTCGATGAGATCATCGCCGACACGAAAGACGGCGTCTACATGGCCACCAACCGGTCGTGGTCGATCGACGACAAGCGCCTCAACTTCCAGTTCGGCACGGAGATCGCGTGGGAGATCAAGAACGGCAAGCGGGGCCGCATGTTGAAGAACCCCACTTACACGGGGATCGGTCCGATCTTCTGGGGAAGCCTCGATCGTCTCGCGGGGGAAGACGAGTGGGTCCATTGGGGGACGCCCAACTGCGGCAAGGGGCAGCCGATGCAGGTCGCTCATACGGGTCACTCGGCCGGTCCGGGGAGATTCAAGAACGTGCGTGTGGGGGTGCGAGGATGAGCCGGGCATCAGAACTCACCGAGCAGGTTCTCGGTCTCGTCGGGAGCCGGGCCGAGGCCGAAGTGGTCGCTTCGACCGGCAATCTCGCCCTGACCCGATTCGCCAACTCGTTCATCCATCAGAACGTCGCAGAGATCGGTGAGGCCGTGAGCTTGCGTGTCGCCGTCGACGGACGGGTGGCCTCGGCGAAGACGACGGTTACCGGGGCGGAGACGCTCGCGGCCTTCGTCGACGGTGCGCTCGAGACCGCCGCCCTCCAGCCGATCGACGAGGACTGGCCCGGTCTCGCACCGCAGGCTGCGGTCCCGGACGTCGTCCACGCCGACGAAGCGACATACGACGCCTCGCCGCAAGCGCGGGCGAGCATCGTCAAGGACTTCGTCGACTCGGGTTCGGGAATGCTGGCCGCCGGCTTCTGCCAGACCGAAGGACGATCTATCGCTTTTGCGAATTCCGCAGGCCAGGTCGCCGAGGGACGCCAGACGAACGCCATCGTCGACGGTATCCACCAGACCGCCACATCGGCCGGAACGGGCCATGCAGCGTCGGCGGCCGTCGGGGATCTCGACGGAGCGGCCGTCGGCCGTGTTGCCGCACAGCGGGCCAGCGACTCGGTCGCGCCGTTCGATGCGAAACCCGGCGAGTACGAGGTGATTCTCGCCCCGGAAGCCGTTGGGACGATCGCCATCTTCCTCGCCTTCTACGGGTTCAACGGAAAGATGCTCGAAGAGGGGCAGTCCTTCGTGGACCTCGGTACGAAGCAGTTCGACGAGCGATTCCGGTTCTGGGACGACGTCACGGACCCGCGAGCGCTCGGTGTCCCGTTCGACACCGAGGGAACACCGAAGCGGCGTCTGGAACTGGTTGAGAACGGCATCACACGTGCCGTGGCCCACAACCGCAAGACGGCGAAGAAGGCCGGCGTCGAACCGAACGGCAACAACGTTCCCGGCGCCGAAGGATGGGGCCCGATTCCGACGAACTTGTTCATCGGCGGCAGCGACACCGAGGTCGGCGATCTGATCGCGAACGTCGAACGCGGGATCTACGTCTCGACGTTCAACTACTGCCGGATCCTCGATCCGAAGACGATGGTCGTCACCGGTCTCACGAGGAACGGCACGTTCATGATCGAGAACGGACGGATCACCGACGCCGTGACGAACATGCGGTTCACCCAGTCGTTCGTCGACGCCCTCGGCGATGGGAAGATTCTCGGACTCGGCAACGACGCCCGTTTCGCGGACTCGGAGTTCGGACCCGGGATCACCATCGTGCCGACGATGCATCTCGGGTCGTGGAACTTCACCGGCGGAGCGGAAGGCTGATGGCGAGACCCGATGATCTCGTGGCTGCGGCGCTCTTCACGGATCGCGACCTCGCCGACGAAGCGTGGGGGCGTCTCGTCGAAGCGGACATACCGGCGTCGGTGATCACCGAGCCGGGCATGGTCGGTGCATACCGCCTGAACGTGATGGTGTTTCGCAAAGACCTTGACGAGGCGCAGCGTCTCATCGCCGACCTGGTGAATCCGGCAGCCGGGTAACCGACCTCCGAATTGCCTGCAGGTGCCCCCCTGCTCGTCGCAGGCTCCTCGCGTCCCCCGCCGTGCCGTCGGGGGGACGGGGTGAAGGGCGGGCTCGCTGTCGTGTCGTGCGATGCCTTTTATTCATGTCCCCTCGGCCGAAGGGCGGGGGGACGCGGAGGAGCGGAGCGACGACGCAGGGGGGCAGGCTGAACACGCGGCTTCGTTCCGGGTGGCGGTGGGTCCTCCATTTCTTGGCTCTGGACGCGGAATGGCCCGGGACGAGTCCCGGGCCATTCGACGATTGGTTGGCGCGTGGCGATCAGCTGCCGGCAGGAGCCTCAGAGTGGTCGCGGTCGTGGTCGTGGTCGTGGTCGTGACCTTCGCCTTCGCTTTCGATCTCCTTGCGGACGGCGTCCATGTCGAGATCCTCGATCTGGCCGATGAGGTCCAGGAGGACACTCTCGGGGAGGGCGCCGGGCTGTGAGAAGACACCGATCTGCTCTTTGAACGCCATGAGCGTCGGAATCGAGCGGATCTGGAAGTAGCCGGCGAGCTCGGGCTCTGCCTCGGTGTCGACCTTGCCGAACACGATGTTCGGGTGCTTCTCGGACGCTGCCGCGTAGTTCGGAGCGAACGACTTGCAGGGGCCGCACCATTCGGCCCAGAAGTCGACGAGAACGATGTCGTTGTTGAGGATGGTCTCCTCGAAGGTGTCCTTGGTGAGGTTGACGGTTGCCATTGGTTGGGGTCTCCGTTTCGGTGTGTTCAGCTGTATCAACGATAATACCCCTGGGGGTATTCCTACTGTCGACGTTCCCGGACCGTCTCCGGGTTCCCGTTCTTCAACAACACGGACGTCCATACACTTCCCGATTGTGAGCGGAGCACCCCTCGTCGAACTCAGTGGTGTCGGCGTACGCATCGGATCCAGCCAGATTCTGCGTGACATCGATCTTCAGATCGACGCGGGTGAGATCGTCGGTCTGTTCGGTGCCAACGGCGCCGGAAAGACGACCGCTCTGCGCTTGATCGCGACGCTGATTCGTCCGGCTCAGGGCCGCGGAATGGTCCTCGGAGCAGATCTCACGTCGCCCGACCGGTACGAGATCCGCCGTCGAATTGGCATGATCGGCCACGTCCCCGGCATCTACCCGGAGATGACGCTCGGAGAGAACCTTCGCTACTCGGCCCGGCTGGCGGGGGTAGCAACGACGAAGATCCCCGAGGTGCTCGCTGCCGTGGGGCTCGCCGGTGCGATCGATCGAACCGCCGGAGCTTCATCGCACGGGATGCAGCGACGCGCCGAATTCGCCCGCGAACTGATGATCGATCGTTCGCTCCTGCTTCTCGACGAACCACATTCAGCTCTCGACCGTGACGCCGTCGATCTCGTGGAAGGTCTCATCGAGCGCAAAGCCGACGAAGGCGGAGCGGTCATCATCGTGTCCCACGATCGGGACCGGATCAACGCCATCGCTTCGAGGAGCGTCGAACTTACCGGGGGGACGCTCACATGACCACCGGCTTCTGGCATCAGGTCGCCGCTGTGATCGAACGGGACCTGCTTCGCGAGCGTCGGCGCGGAGATGTGCTCTGGATCACCATTCCGTTCGGAGCGATCGCCCTTCTCCTGATTCCGCTCGCCGTCGGAACCGATGCGGCTCTGCTTCGTCAGATCGGACCCGGAATGTACTGGGTGATCGTGATGCTCTTCGGCGTGCTCGTTGCCGTCGGGAAGGCGTCGAGCGAGACGCTACCGCAACAAGACGCCTCGTCGCTCGCAGGCCTCGATCCGGCTGCCGGATTCGTCGGACGATCGGTGTCCTCAGGTGTTCTCCTGCTCATATTCGAGCTCGTCGTCGGCCTCGTGGCGGTGGGGCTCTACAACATCTCGGTGATCGGGATTCCCTGGCTCGTGCTCACCCTCGTGCTCGCCGCTGCGGGTCTCGCGCTCCTCGGTACGCTGACGGGCGCGATCGTCAACAGCACCAGTGCGGGGACCACGCTCGTTCCCCTCCTCGTCGCCCCTCTTTCGGTCCCGTTGCTGCTCGGAGCCACCCAGGCCTACGACGGATTACGGTTCGGTCACAGTATCCTCTCCTGGGTGTTGGTGATGGCCACGGTCGTGTTGATCGTGGCCATGATCGGGGTGCTGACGGCCCGACCTCTACAGGAGACGTGATGCAGTCGCAGACGCGCATTCGACGGTGGCCATGGATCGCGATCGGCCTCTCGCTTGCCGTTGCTTTCACGCTCTCGATGGTGAGCCCGGCCGATTCGGTCCAGGGCGATCTCGTGAGAATCATGTACGTTCACGTCCCCTCCGCGTGGCTCGCCTACCTGGCGTTCTTCGTCACGTTCATCGGCTCCGTCGCCTACCTCATCACGCGCAGCCTTCGCTGGGATCGGATCGCCGCCGCCAGCGCCGAGATCGGTGTCTACTTCACCGGCCTGGCGATCGCACTCGGTATGACCTGGGCGAAGCCCACCTGGGGGGTCTGGTGGACCTGGGATGCCCGGCTCACCCTCACGGCGATCATGTTCTTCGTCTATCTCGGCTACTTGGCGCTTCGCCGGACCACGGACGATCAGGTGTTGCGTGCAGGAAGAGCCTCGGTGCTCGGCGTGCTCGGCGCGATCCAGATTCCGCTCGTGCACTTCTCCGTGATCTGGTGGCGCACGCTGCATCAGCCGCCGTCACTGGTCCGACCCGACGGTCCTGCCATCCAGGACCCGATGATGCTCGCAGCCCTCATCGGCGGCGTCGTCGCATTCACCATCGTGTACGTGTCGCTGATGGTCAAGCGAATCGAACTTATCCATCTCGAAGACCGGAAGGTGGACATGGAAAGCGCCGTCGAGCGACCCGTCGCGGGCGAGGCAGTCACCGCCCCCGAACTGGGAGCATCATCATGAGCCAGTGGGCCTGGGTTGCGTTCGCATACACCATCGCATATGGCAGTCTTGTCGTGTTCGCAGTGTCCATCGCGGTCCGAATACGGACCACACGGAGAAGCATCGGAGATACCGAGTGAAGCGCTACTGGAAGTTCATCATCCCCGCAGGGATCGTGGTCGTGGTTCTGGTGGTCATGGTCACCGGCCTCAACGCCAACCTCGTCTACTTCAATACGCCCACCGAGCTCGGCCAGCAGCAGGCCGGAGACGCACGGTTGCGTCTTGGCGGCCAGGTTGTGCCGGGGACCGTCATCGATACGGAAACGGGTGTTGCGTTCGACGTCACCGACGGTCGAGAAGCGGTCTCAGTCGTCCACACGGGGGCGCCTCAGCAGCTCTTCCAGGAAGGGATCGGCGTCGTGGTCGAAGGTACCTGGGACGGGAACGAGTTCCACTCGGACAGCATGCTCGTCAAACACGATGAGAACTACACGTCCGATGATGGGGAGTATGACCCGAATCATCCGTACGGGGACGAATCGGACCAATCGTGATCGCGATCGCCGGCTACCTTGCGATCCTCATCGCTCTCGTCTCTGCGGTCACGCTCGCCGTCCAGGGCGTACGGGTGTCCCGTTCGGGCGACGTCGACCCGGCCCGGCTGAAACTCCCCGTCATCGGTCTCACCGCAGGTGGTGTCGTCGCATTTCTCGCGCTTGAGATCGCCATCCTGTCACATGACTTCTCCATCGCGTACGTCGCGAAGAACACCGCGCTCGGAACCCCGCTGGTCTTCCTGCTTGCCGCCGCATGGGCGGCCCTGGAAGGGAGCGTCGTCCTGTGGGGCCTCGTCCTCTCCATCTTCACATGGCTCGTTTGGCGCCGGATCAAAGCGGGCGACGGCCTCGGGGTTCTTGCTCTGGGAGTGATGGGATTGGTCGCCATCTTCTGGTTCGGACTGATGGCGACGGTTGCGAACCCGTTCGCGATCTGCACCGACGTCGCCAACGGATTCTGTGCCGCGTCTTCGTGGATGCCCCTCGGAGCTTCCGTCGCCCCGCTCGACGGGATCGGGCCGAATCCGCTGCTTGCCAACAACATCCTCATGGCCGTCCATCCACCCCTTCTCTACGTCGGGTACGTCGGGTTCACGGTCCCGTATGCCTTCGCCATGGCTGCGCTCTTCCGATCCGAACGATCCAAGGTGTGGATCGAACGAACCCACCGCTGGTCGCTGGTTGCATGGGTATTCCTCACCGCCGGGATCCTGCTCGGTGGATGGTGGAGCTACGAGGTGCTCGGGTGGGGCGGCTACTGGGCGTGGGATCCTGTGGAGAACGCGGCGCTGCTCCCGTGGATCGCCGGTACGGCGTTCATCCACTCGGCCATCGTGCAGCGTCGGCGGTCGATGCTTCAAGCATGGAATTTCGTGCTCGTCATCATCACCTTCTCGCTCACCATCTTCGGCACGTTCCTCACACGCTCCGGTGTGATCGCGTCCGTGCACGCGTTCAGCCTCTCGGCCGTCGGCCCGGCGCTGTTGATCTTCCTCGGGATCGTCCTCTTCGGCTCGTTCGGACTGTTCGCGGCCCGGGCAAACGTTGTTGCCTCGTCTCCGAGGCTCGATTCGCTCGTATCCCGTGAAGGGTTCATCCTCCTCAATAGCCTCCTGATGACGCTCTTCGGGTTCACGGTGCTGTTCGGGACGATGTATCCGCTCCTCGTCGAGGCGTTCACCGGTCGAGAGGTGTCGGTCGGTCAGCCGTTCTTCGACCGGGTCGCCGCCCCGATCGCCATCCTGCTTCTCGTGGCGATCGGCCTCGGATCGACCGCGCCATGGAGGATCGCAACATCGAAAGTGCTGTGGGAGCGCACCAGGGTTGGTCTCAACGTCGGCCTGGTCGCTGCGGCGCTCACCGTCGTCGGCGGTGTCCGCTCGGTCTCGGTCGTCGTGATCGTCGGTCTCGCGGGGTTCGTCATCGGGAACATCGTCGCCTTCTTCTTCCACCAGGCATCCCGCTCCAGACGGGGAGGGAAGGCCTGGCCCTCGGCGCTCCTCTCAACCGTTCGCAACGACATGGGATTCTGGGGCGGCCAACTCTCGCACATCGGTCTGGCTTTCGTTGCCGTAGCTATCGCCACTACTTCGGTTCTCGCCGTGAGAACGGAGGTTCCGCTCGCCGTCGGGGACTCGGCCGTCGTCGAGGGCTACTGCGTCGCCTATCTGGAGTCGTTCACGAGAGCGGAGCCCGAGCGCAACGTGCAGGGAGCCAGAGTTGCGATCCTCGACGAGAGCTGCACCGACACTCGGACGGTGCGCGAACCGCGCCTCAATGAATATCCGAAGTTCGGGCAGGTGATCGCAACACCGAGCGTGTGGACCACATGGTCCGACGACGTGTACCTGAACATCGCAGCGATGGATGAGAACGGCATTCGCCTCAAGGTGCTGATCTTCCCCTTCCAGTGGCTCTTGTGGCTCGGCGGTCTCACGATCGTTGCGGGCGGTGTCGTGGCATTCGGCCGGAAACCGAGGAGGCGTCCGGCGACGTCCAAAGAACGTGACGAACGGAAACCCGCAGATGTCTGATACGACGCGCCGGCTGGTCTGGCTGATCGTCCCGGTGGTCGCGCTCGCCGTCGTTGTCGTTGGACTCTGGCCGCGAGAGCAGGCTCCGACCGACCCGGAGGCTCGCGCTTACAGCCTGGCGGTGAGGCTCAAGTGCCCGATCTGCGCAGGGGAATCACTCGCCGGTTCACAAACCGACCTGGCGAAGGACCTCCGGGCTCGTATCGATCAGGAGATCGCAGCAGGCAGCACCGACGAGCAGATCATCGACATGTTCGTCGCCGGTTACGGGGAGCAGATCCTTCTCGATCCGCCCAGTACCGGATGGGGGGCCGTCCTGTGGCTTGTTCCGCTCGGCATCGCGATCGCCGGAGGTTTCGCCATCTACGGACTCAAGCGCAAACAGCAAGATTCATCGGAGGTGTCGACGTGAACACCGCACGCATCGCGGATCAGATCGCCCAGGTCGATCGGGATCTGGCAGAGGTCGACGAACAGGTCGAAATGGGGGAGCTCGACGAAGCGACCGCCGATCGCCTCCGGTCTGCGTACCGCACCGAGCGGTCCGCTCTCGAAGAGCGGCTCTCCACAGGAGCTGATGAGGTGGAGTCTGATGACGCCGCCACTGAGCCCGCCGCTGCTGCGACGCGCTCCAAGAGCAGGGCGATCATCGGTACCGCCGTCGTCGGCGTCGCCGTTGTGGCGGTGGCCGTCGTCGCCGTCTTCTCTCTGCAGGACCGCACACCGGCCGCTGAGGTAACCGACGGGGTTGCTACGGACGTGCTCGAAGGAGGGGCAGGAGCGGCACGCGACTTGTCCACCGTCACTCCCGAGGAGATGGAAGCCGTTGTCGCCGAGAACCCGGACATTCCCGCCATGCGGATGGCGCTCGCCGATCGGTATCTGCAAGTGGGGGACTACTCGAAGGCGCTCGAGCACTACATGATCGTTCTCGATCAGGATCCGGAGAACTCCACGGCGCTGGCACGCGTTGGCTGGTTGACCTATCTCAACGGCGAAGCGGAACTGGCCGAGCCGTTCCTGGTCAAGGCGCTCGAGATCGAACCCGACTTCCCTCAGGCCTACTGGTTCCTGGCGAACGTGCGGATCGAACTCGGCGATACCGCAGGAGCGGTCGAGCCGCTGCAAGAACTCCTCACGTACGAACTGCCGACGGAGGTTCGAACGGAAGCCGAAGCGATGCTCGAGCAGGCGCAATCATGAGTAACAAGATCGTGTGGGCAGTCATCGGCGTCGGATTGGTCGTGATCGTCGTCGGAGTCGCGCTCGCCGGAAGCCTCGGAACCGACCCCACGGTCGTGAGTTCCGCCCTCATCGACAAGCCTGCTCCTCCGCTCGTCCTCGACAATCTCGAAGGCGAGGGACAGGTCGCCCTGTCGGACCATCTCGGCGACGTCGTCGTGGTGAACTTCTGGGCGTCGTGGTGCACAGGATGCCGCCAGGAGCACGGGGCGCTCACCGAGGCCGCGATCCGGTACGCCGACTTTCCGGTCACGATCTTTGAAGTGAACACACTCGACAAGAAGGACCAGGCACTCGCATTCCTCGATCGCCTCGGGTGGAGCCCCGAAGCGGTTTACGGAATCGAACACGATTCCGGCGGTGCCTTCGCGTACGGGGTCGCCGGACTCCCCGAGACGTTCTTCATCGACCAGGATGGCATCGTGGTCGGCAAGGTCATCGGACCGGTCACCTTCGAACTGCTCACCGCAACCATCGACCAGGTACTGCTCGGCGAAGAGATCGATTCCGTCAAGACCGGCGAGACCGAGAAGGGCTGATCGGTCGGCCTCTTTTTGATGCCATCCGTTGCTCCGGCGAGTACGATGACGTCATGACGTCGTCTTTGCGCGCCCGCGCCCTCTCCGTGATCGGCGTGGTCACCGTCATGGTGATGGCACTCGGTGTTCCCGCATCGGCTGAAGAACCGGTCGGGTATCCGGGAGCAGATCCAGCTCTGTACACGCCGCCGTTCACCCTCACGTTCCCGTTGGAGGGAAACTACGGCTTCTCCGACACGTTCGGGGCGATTCGTGACGGCGGCGCGCGACTGCATCAGGGGAATGACATCGGCGCTCCGAAAGGGACGCCCGTTCTCGCGGCCGCCGACGGCGTCATCTCCCGGATCGACACCGGCCATTCAGCAGGTCTGTACGTAGATATCCGGCATGCCGGTGGATGGACGACCCGGTACCTGCATCTCAACAATGACGAACCGCCTCCGCTCCTGCCACCGCCATCGGATGAGAGTCCGGCTTCTGAAGAAGCCCCGCCGGATACGGCGGCGCCGGAGCCGACGTGGGGGATCCCCGAAGGTCTCGACATTGGATCCAGCGTGTCGGCGGGCGATGTGATCGGCTTCGTCGGCACGAGCGGCAACGCCGCCGCCACGGCGCCCCACCTCCACTTCGAGGTGCGGATGCCGGACGGAACACCGGTGAATCCGTACCCCCTGCTGACGGGGAAATCGGGCCCCACGACGCTGTACGTCCTCCCCGAGGTCACCGACGAGCCGATGACGGCGGCGCTCGACGTCGTCGGTCATGTCGATCCGGGCGATGGTTTCAATACGGCCGTTGCGGCCTATCGCGGCATCGCCTATCTCGGAACGTACGGAGACGAGACGGTCTGCCCATCGACAGGGGTCCGGCGGTACGACGTGACCGATCCGGCCGAACCGGTGGAGCTGGCTCCGATCTCCGACGATCGTCCCGGAACGCGCACGGAGGCGATCTGGGTCGGTGCGGTCGACACTGTCGGGTTCACCGGAGACCTGGCGATCGTCGCACACACGGTTTGCGATCCGGAGGACGCAGATGCGTTCAGGGGTCTCGTCATGTACGACGTCACCGATCCGGCAGATCCGACGCCGCTCGGCATCTACCCGGCGGGTCCCGGAACGGGCGGCGTGTCGAGCTTCGACGTGTGGGCGGAGGACGACCGGGTCATCGTGATCGCGGCCGTTCCCAACTCGATCCTCGATCACCCGGACGCTGTCGGCGACGTGCGGATCATCGATGTCACGCTTCCCACGACTCCGCTCGAACTCGCCACCTGGGATTTCCGCCGAGACGCCCCAGGTGCGATCCGCAACGCAGTGCTCGACGGCGGCGATCCGGCCGAGGTCAGAGCCCAGGGCATCACGATCGACCCGGACGGCGAACGGGTCTTCGTAGCGACCTGGAACGCCGGTGTCGTGGTCCTCGGGCTGTCCGACCCGTCACACCCCCAATTCCTCGGTCGCGATGCTTCGATGGGCTACCAGGAGGGAAAGACCAGCGGGACCGCGTACGATGCGGCACAGCGGCTCCTCGTCGTCGGCCATCGCGACGTTGAACCCATGGAGGACGAACCCGATACCGCGACGTGGGGGATCGAGGTGATCCTCGAGTCGGAAGCGGACGGTGACCCGACGCTGGTCTCGACGTACGCGGTTGAGGACGCCCGTCCCGATACCGAGGGGCGCCTCGAACTCTCCGGCCTCTATGCCCCTCAACAAGCCGTGATCGCCGATGGGTATCTCTACACGGTCTGGCTGTCGGGAGGGCTGAGAGTTGTGAGCCTCGCAGATCCCGAGCATCCGGCCGAGGTCGCTTCATTCATACCACCGACCCGGGTCGATCCGCAGCGGCAGATGGTGTCTCCGAACGGGAACATCGCGATGCCATTGGCCTGGTCCGTGTCCGTGCAGGGCGATCTGATCTACGTGTCCGATCTCAACACCGGGCTGTGGATCCTCGAACTTTCGGAACTTCCCTCCGACGCCGAGTAGCCACGAATCTTCGAGCGGGAGTCCACGGCGGCGCTATTGAGCCCCGAAGGCGTAGCGAATCGATTTCCACGCGAGCATGAGGCCGATTGCGAATCCGGGAATCCAGATCAGGGCAATGCCGATGATGTTGAGACCGGTCATAGCAGCCGCGACGACGACCACCGTGTAGGCCGTCAGTGTGGTGAGGCGGTTCGGCGGCCACCAGTCGGGAGGGCCGGGCCACGACGGTGCAACGTCGCTCCGCGATCGTCGGAGTGCTGCCGCGAACAAGCCGATGACAGCGGCGTAGAGCAGCCACGTGAGCATCTGGGTCCCGACCCCTGGGATCGAATTGGGGTTGAACGCGAAGAACATGAAGACATACAGCACGACGGTGGCGGTGACGACCCCAACAACCTCGCGCCCGGAGGGCATGAGATCGGCGAGCGTCCACCTCCGGCGCCGGGGATCGCGTCGCCACCAGGAGAACGCCAGGAACAACCCGCCGAGCGTCGTCACAGTCGAAAGGGCCGCGGTCGCCGGATCGGGAGCAACGGTTCCCTGAACGACCGCGGTCACGATGAGCAGGGTCGTAGCGACACGTTTCGTCGGCCGTCCGAGGTTGAACGGAAGAGACGGCGCGATCGTTCGTGACGAAGTGGACGCGACTTCCGTGATGGCAAGCGGGAACATGAAGGCGAAGAGTGGATGCCAGAACGCCGCCAGGATGACAAGCGCAACCACATCGATCCCGCCCACGAGCAGCGCCGACCCCCACGGTGCCCCCCACAGCACCTTCGTGAGATAGAACTCGTAGAAGCCGAAGAGCATGCCGGCGAGGTACAGCGTCGCCTGGTTCACCCGACCGAACTGTTGGATGGCCCAGATGCCGAGTACCGAGTGAAGCAGGTAGACGGGCAGCACGAATATCCAGCCGTCCCAGGTGACGAACGGCAGCGGGTAGGAACCGGAGAGAACTTCAGCCATCGCCGTCGACGTCATGCCGACCAATACCCAGAACGCCAGCTTGACGCGCAGACGGGGGAGGACGTTCGTGGTGGCCGGTTCGGCGGTCATGGATGCATTGTCGGCTGATCCCGGCTGCAAGGCCATGGGGGATTGCCCTCCGCCATCCCCGATGTCTCGGGGTTGGTTCGGATTCGTGGTCCTCTCTTCCCTCCGGCACGACTCAGCTCGGTCCACGCCGTTCGCCTATTCTTGCGCCAGCATCGGACGAGTCGTAGAACGGATTGCCCATGCAGGGAGACATCATCCTCGTCGGCGAGGAGCATCGGCGTGCTGCCGCCATCATCATCGACCGTCTGATCGACGAGATCCGCGACATGCCCCGCCGCTTCACGATGACCGTCGCCGGTGAATCGGGCAGCGGGAAGTCCGAGACGGGCCGGGCGCTGGCCGACGCGCTGGCGTCGGAGGGTGTGCGTGCCGTGGTGCTCCAGCAGGACGACTACTACGTCCTTCCCCCGAAGTTCAACGATGCCGCCCGGCGAGCGAACTTCGCGTGGGTCGGTACCACGGAGGTCCGCCTCGATCTCCTCGATGCCCACCTGCAGGCAGCGCAGGCCGGCGCTTCTGCGATCGTCAAGCCGCTCGTCATCTACTCCGAGAACCGCATCGATGAGGAGGAACTCTCCTATGAAGGGGTCCAGGCCGTCATCGCAGAAGGGGTGTACACGTCGCTGTGTGAACACGTGGATCGGAGGGTCTTCATCGACCGGAACCGGCTCGAGACGATGGATCACCGCTTGAAACGCGGCCGCGAGGAGTTCGACCCGTTCATCGAGAAGGTCCTCACGACGGAGCACGAGATCATCTCACAGCATCGCGGCCGGGCCGACATCATTATCACCCGGGACTACGACGTCGAATTCGTTCAGAGATGACCAGCGCTCTCGACCGTGGGATGAGCGACTACGCGAACGGCGCCACGTCGTTCGTGGTTGGCCTCCGTCCGCAGGATGCCGTCGCGATGCCGCTGAGACGTGTCCTCGAACTGTTGACGGAGCGGTACGGCCCGGCGGTCGGTGTCGCCCTGTCGGACCAGGCGGTGGATACCGATCGGCCGCTCGCCGACATCCCGGAGATCGTCCGATCGCCGCGGTCGAACGAGCCGGACTCGTCATGGGTGAAACGTACGAACACGGTCGGCATCAACGTGCGAACGGTCGGCGACTACGGGAACGTGGTCAAGTATGCGCTGACGCTGCCCGCCGCAGTGGACTCCGTGCATCTGCTGCCGGTGTGGGAACCGGGTGTCGTGGAGAGCCTGTACGGGATTGCCTCATGGAACCTCAACACGGAGTTCTTCTCCGACGAGTTGTACGAGTACGCGCCGAACCTGAACACGATCGAGCGGCAACTGCGGGCCACATCCAACCTGATCCATGTGATGGGCAAGACCATCGGCATGGACGTCATTCCCCACACAGACCGCTTCTCGGAGCCGGCCCTCGGCACACCCGACCTCTTCGAATGGATGAGGATCACCGAGAGGCAGATCGTCGACCACTCGGACGGACTCGTCCGTGCCGTCGAAGACGCCGTGTTCACCTGGCTGACCGAGCAGGGACCGGCACTCGGCGATGAATTCATGCCAGAGAGCATGCAGGAACTGTTCCGCCTCGACGAGGACGCGCGTCTCCGGCTGCTGTTCGGAGACACGGGTGATCTCATCGGGCGGACCGAGCGGCGTGTCGACCTCATCCGGTACCTGAAGTGGTTCGGGCTCGAACCCGTGCCCGCGACAATGGGTGTCCCGTTCCGCGGCATCGAGATCGACGCCGATCCGGCGCACACCGTCGTCGACGATCACGGGATGGAATGGCCCGACTTCGTCATCTCCGAACCCCAGTACATGTCCCGGGTCTTCTCACCGCTCGCCCGATTCAAACTCTACGAACGGCTCGACAACGATGCTCACTGGCAGATCGACTTCGATCGTCCACGGTCCGAGGTCTGGGACTACGTCTGCCGTCACTACGCCGATACCCGCAACATCGGCAACTTCGACTTCATGCGGGGAGACATGGCACACGTGCAGATGCGCCCCGACGGCGTACCGACCGATGTGGATCAGTACTACGACATCCTCGCCGCCGTCAAGATCCACATCCAACGCTCTGCGCCTGCTCCGTGGTTCGGCTACTTCGCCGAGACGTTCCTCCCGGCACGCGACGTCTTCCAGTTCGGTGAGGAGCTCGACCATCTCGAAGCGTCCCTTGCCGACGCCACGCTCGGCGACCTCCAGTCAACGGTGGTGGGAGACCACGAGTACCTTCGCCGGTTCCGGCGATATCTCGACGACCTCGCAACTCGCCGGACGGTACCCGCATACACAGTGATGACGGGAGACAAGGACGACCCCCGTTTCGACGAGCTGTACCGGGCCGGAAACGAGGCCCGGTTGTTCACCGCGCTGTTCCTTCCGGACATGCCGTCATACGTCGGTCTCGGGTTCGAGATTCGCGACGTGCATTGGGAACCGGTGGAGAACGAGCGTTACACGAAACTGTTCGTCTTCCACGAGCGGGGCGATTCGAATATCCACCCGTCGAAGGCCCGGTTCGGCGACGAGTTCATCTGGGGAGAGAACGACGAGCTCTTCGCCCGCATCACCGACCTCCGGGTATTCGCCGAGACGATCCTGCCGGGCATCGCCAATTCGACCACCGAGTGGCTCATCCCGCCCGATGCAACCACGTTGCGCGGCATCGCGGCGTGGACCCAGGACCCGGCAAGTATTCCCCCGGATACCGATCGGTACGTCTTCGTCGTCAACTACGACGTCATCTCCGATTCTCGCTACTTCGGGATACCTGCTCTCCCGGCGGAGAGCGTGCTCACCGCCGTGTTCTCGACCCGCGGCGCCGAACATCTGCACGGCGAGACGCTCCGCTACAACGGGTTCTTCCACCGTCTCGAGAACCTGGCCCCGGGAGAAGGCCGCGCCTACCGCATTCTCGAGGTCGACGGCTACTGAGACCGGTGTCGGATCGGCCCGGGACGCAGAAGTGTCGAACCGGGGCACCGGTACCATTCGGCCGTTCACCCAGCGAAGAGGAGCACCCCTGTGGCGTCTGAAGCCGACTACCGCCTGCCCCGCACCGTCATCCCAAGTCACTACGACCTGACACTCACCCCCGACCTCGCCGCCGCGCGTTTCGGTGGCCACGTCGTGATCGATATCAACGTTCACGAAGCCGTACCTGAGATCGTCTTGAACACGGCCGAGCTGACCCTCCACTCGGCGTCGGTATTCAACGACGCCGGTCAGCGACTTGTCGCGAGCATCGAAACCGACGAGGAGACGGAGCGATCGACGCTGGCCCTTCCCGCCGTGATCGAACCGGGCGCCTGGAAGATCGAAATCTCCTTCGATGGGATCCTCAACGACGACCTCCGTGGCTTCTACCGGTCGGTGTACACGGATCCCGACGGGAATGAGAAGACGATCGCCACGACGCAGTTCGAAGCGACGGAGGCCCGGCGTGCGTTCCCGTGCTGGGATGAACCGGATCTGAAAGCGACTTTCGGGGTGACGCTCATCGTCGACGACGGTCTCACGGTGATCTCGAACGGTCCGGAGGCCGAGCGCGCACCGGCCGGCGACGGCAAGGTCGCGGTCCGGTTCGCCGACACGATGAAGATGTCCACCTACCTCGTGGCGTTCATCGTCGGTGAACTCGACGTCACCGAGACGGTCGATGTCGATGGGATTCCCCTCCGGATCGCCTACCCGCCGGGGAAGGGGGACCTCACCGAGTTCGCCCTCGACATCGCCGCCCACTCGCTGCGCTACTACGCCGAGTACTACGACATCCCCTATCCGGGCGGCAAGATGGACAAGATCGCGATCCCCGACTTCGCATGGGGAGCGATGGAGAACCTCGGGGCGGTCACCTACCGCGAAACGGCGCTGCTCGTCGACGCACGGAAGGCGACCCAAGCGGAAATGATGCGGGTCGCGGAAGTCATCGCCCACGAGATCGCTCACATGTGGTTCGGTGATCTCGTCACCATGAAGTGGTGGAACGGCATCTGGCTCAACGAGGCGTTCGCCACGTTCGCGTCGATGAAGTGTGTCGACGCATACCGGCCCGACTGGAAGGTGTGGCTGACGTTCAGCCACGATCGGACGCATTCGATGGAGACCGACGCGCTGGCGTCGACCCGACCCATCGAGTTCCCCGTCGCCTCGCCCGAAGAGGCGAACGCCATGTTCGACTCGCTCACCTACGAGAAGGGCGCATCGGTGCTCCGCATGCTCGAGCAGTACCTCGGGGAGGAGGCGTTCCGGCTGGGTGTCAGCAACTACCTGAAGGAACATGCGTACGGGAACACCGACGGCGACGACCTGTGGTCGGCGCTCGAAGCCGCATCCGGCGAACCGGTCATGGAGATCATGAAGACGTGGATCTTCCAGGGCGGGTTCCCGCGTGTCAGCGTCGACGGCGAAGCGGGCGAGTACACCATCGCTCAGGAGCAGTTCCGCTACCTCGGCGAGGGAGATCAACAGTGGAAGCTGCCGATCCTGCTACGTTCCGCCGACGGCGAGCAGCGGATCCTCCTCTCCGAAGAGGATGTCGAAGTCAACGCGGGACGCGACCTGGTGGTCAACGCCGGTGGAGACGGCTACTACCGGGTTGCCTACTCGCCGGAACTTCAATCCGACATCCGCGGCCGGCTGGATGCGCTCACCGGGGAGGAGCGATACAACATCGTGTCGGACGGGTGGGCCGACGTTCTCAAAGGAGGAAGCCGGGCCGCCGACTACCTGGCGCTCGTCGATGAGTTCGGTGCCGAGAACGAGGTCGACGTGTGGCAGAAAGTCCTCGGCGGTCTCGGCGAACTGGACAGGATCGCATCGTCCGACGCGAGGCCGTCGCTGCAGCGCTTCGTCCGTACGCTTGTCGGTTCCAAAGCCGAAGAGATGGGTTGGGATCCGGCCGAGGGCGAGGACGATCGGAGCAGGAAGCTGCGCGGCACACTTATCGCCGCGCTCGGGAACCTGGGCGACGACCAGGAGGTCCAGCGGACTTCGCGACTGGTGCGTGAGCGGGTCGAGTCCGGCGAGACGGGCCTGGATCCGGAGGTCGCCGACGCCGCTCTGAGCGTCGTGGCGGCGAACGGAGACTTCGACGACTTCGAACGTTTCCTCGCACTGTCGGATGCGTCGCAGACACCGCAGGAGGTCGTGAAGTACCTCAGGGCGGCGGCGATGGTTCCGGACGCAGCAGCAGCGGAGAAGCTGTTCGGGATGGTCCTCGAAGGAGAGGTCAGGCGACAGGACTCCTTCTGGGTCATCGCGCTGATGCTCGGAAGCCGTGAGAACGGCCCGCGCGTTTGGGAGATGGTGAAGGCGAACTGGGACGCGCTCTTCGAACAGATCCCGCCGGCGACGGGTCGCAGGATTCTGGATCTACTCCCGTACCGGTCCGAGCCGGACGTCGCAGCCGACATCGAAGCCTGGCTTGCCGACCACCCGATCAAGGGCGGCGAGAAGTACGCGGATCAGCAGATCGAGTTGATGAAGGTCCGCGTCGGCCTCCGCTCCCGCGAAGCCACCTCCCTCTAACAACACGAACCCAGGGTTCTCTGCGCCCTATATGGCGTCCCGAGCCCGCGGTATGGAGCCGTCCCGGACGGCCCGGCGAACCGCGGGCCCACAACGCCATATACGGGGTCGAGAACCCTGGGTTCTCTGCGGGTGAGGGGTGTTGCGGGCGGTAGGCTGGGTCCGTACAGGCCCGACGCGACCCGAGGAGCTGTGTGATGGCCGTCATCGTCGATGGATCGCCGCTCGCGATCGAGGACGTCATCGCCGTCGCCCACCGCCGGACCACCGTCGAGGCCGGCCCCGACCTCGATGCCCGGATGGCGCCGGCCCGGGCCCTCGTCGAGCGGATCATCGGCAACAACGAAGTCGCGTACGGCATCACCACCGGATTCGGGGCGCTCTCGTACACGCGCATCCCACCGGAACAGGCGAAGGAGCTTCAGTACGACCTTGTCCGCAGCCACGCATCGGGTGTGGGAGATCTCCTGAAACGACCGACCGTTCGCGCCATGCTGCTGCTCCGGGCACGCACGCTCGCCCAGGGACACTCGGGCGTGCGTCCCGTGATCGTGGAGCGGCTGATCGAGTTCCTCAGAAGGGACCTGCTGCCCGCCGTTCCCGATCGTGGATCCGTCGGGGCCTCCGGCGATCTCGCTCCGTTTGCACACCTCGCTCTCCCGCTGATCGGCGAGGGCTTCTTCCTCGTGGATGGACGGCGCCAACCGGCCGGACCTGTGCTCGCAGCCGAGGGTCTCGAACCCATCCAGCTTCAGCCGAAGGAGGGTCTGAGCCTGCTCAACGGGACGGAGGGCATGCTCGCCCAGGGATGTCTCGCGATCGGCCGGGCACGGCATCTCGCCGACGCGGTCGATGCCGCATGCGCCCTCTCCGTCGAAGCGCTGAAGGGATCGAGTCGACCGTTCGAAGCGCGCATCCATCGTCTCCGCCCCCATCCGGGTCAGATCCACTCTGCAGCCGTCATCGCCGGCCTGCTCGAAGACTCGCCCATCGGGGCGAGCCATCGGGACGACTTCTCCCATCGCGTGCAGGACGCTTACAGCCTGCGATGTGCACCCCAGGTCCACGGTTCGGTCAGGGACACGATCGATCACGCGGCGGCGGTGTTCGAACGGGAACTCGGCTCGGTCGTCGACAATCCCATCATCTTCGCCGATGACGGTGACGTGATCTCGGCCGGCAACTTCCACGGCCAGCCGCTCGCCTTCGCTCTCGACTTCCTGTCGATCGCTATCACCGAGCTCGGATCGATCTCCGAGCGGCGCACCGACCGGATCCTCGACCCGGAACGCTCCTACGGTCTGTCCCCGTTTCTGGCCACCCGACCCGGCGTCGACTCCGGCTACATGCTCGCCCAGTACACGGCCGCGGCGCTCGTCGCCGAGAACCGGGTTCTGTCACACCCGGCGTCGGTCGAATCGATCCCGACATCGGGATCGCAGGAGGATCACGTGTCGATGGGGTGGGGAGCGGCGCGGAAACTCAACGACATCCTCAGGAATACGGCGAACGTGATTGCCGTCGAACTCGTCTGTGCGGCGCAGGGCTGCGAACAGCGAGAACCGCTGGAGCCGGCACCCGGAACGAAAGCGATACTCGAGACGATCCGGTCGGTCGTCCCCCGACTCGTCGAGGACCGGCCGGTCGGCGCCGACATCGAAGCGGCGGCGGCACTCATCGAAGCGGGCAGCATCACCAATGCCATGAACGGGAGGTAACGATGTCCAGGATCATCCGCGCACCGCACGGGACCGAACTGTCGACGAAGGGCTGGTTGCAGGAGGCCGCTCTCCGGATGCTGATGAACAACCTCGATCCGGACGTCGCCGAGAACCCGGACGAACTCGTCGTGTACGGCGGGCGCGGCAAGGCCGCCCGGAACTGGGAGGCATTCGATGCGATCGTGAGAACGCTGCGGACCCTCGAGAACGACGAGACGATGCTCGTCCAGTCGGGCAAGCCGGTCGGTGTATTCCGGACGCACGAGATGGCGCCGCGGGTCCTCATCGCCAACAGCCTTCTCGTTCCCGACTGGGCCGATCTCGAGACGTTCTGGGATCTGGAAGCGAAGGGTCTCATGATGTACGGCCAGATGACCGCGGGGTCGTGGATCTACATCGGAACCCAAGGGATCCTCCAGGGCACCTACCAGACGTTCGTGGCGATCGGTGAGCAACGGTTCGGCGGATCAATGAAGGGAACCGTCACCCTCACCGCGGGACTCGGGGGGATGGGCGGCGCCCAACCGCTCGCCGTCACCATGAACGACGGCGTGGCGCTGTGCGTTGAGGTCGATCCGGAGCACATCGCCCGCCGCATCGAAACCCGATATCTCGACGAAGTGGCCGACGATCTCGACGACGCCATCGAGCGGGTGTTCGCAGCGAAGGCCGAAGGGCGGGCACTCTCGGTCGGGCTCGAAGGGAACGCGGCGGACGTGTTCCCGGAGCTGCTGCGTCGCGGTGTCGGGTTCGACATTGTCACCGATCAGACATCGGCGCACGATCCGCTCAACGGATACATTCCCCGCGGCTACAGCGTCACCGAGGCGGCCGAGTTCCGCCGGGACGACCCCGATGGCTACATCGCAGCCGCCCGCGAGTCGATGGCGATCCACTGCGAAGCGATGGTCGGTTTCCAGAAGGCCGGATCCGAAGTGTTCGACTACGGCAACAACCTCCGCGGCGAAGCCGTCCTCGGCGGCTTCGCCGACGCGTTCTCGTATCCGGGGTTTGTTCCCGCCTACATCAGGCCGCTGTTCTGCGAAGGCATGGGGCCGTTCCGGTGGGCCGCCCTCTCCGGCGACCCGGCAGATATCCAGGCGACCGACGATGCGATCCGGGTCCTCTTCCCCGAGAATCGTGCGCTGCACCGGTGGCTCGATCTGGCGGAGGAACGGGTCCAATTCCAGGGTCTCCCCGCCCGCATCCTCTGGCTCGGCTACGGAGAGCGTGATCGCGCCGGCGAGGCCTTCAACGAGCTCGTCGCCTCGGGTGAGGTGCGAGCCCCGATCGTGATCGGGCGCGACCATCTGGATGCCGGGTCGGTGGCGTCCCCCTATCGCGAAACCGAGTCGATGCGGGACGGATCGGATGCCGTCGCCGACTGGCCGATCCTCAACGCCCTCCTCAACACGGCATCCGGCGCCGCCTGGGTCGCAGTCCACCACGGCGGCGGCGTAGGCATCGGCAAGTCGATCCACGCAGGAGCCCAGGTCGTCGCAGACGGCACGGCGCAGGGGGCGGAACGTCTCGCTCGCGTCCTCACCAACGATCCGGGGACGGGCGTCATGCGGCACGTCGACGCCGGATACCCCGAAGCCGAGGCCGTTGCCCGCGAGCGCGGCGTCAGGATCCCGATGTGGGAAGGATGAGGCCGCCCGTGTTCCCGGGGGGTTGGCGACGGTGAGCGATCTCGTCGTATTCAACATCGGATCCCTGGTGACGAACGACCCCGATCGCGACGGCCTGCTCGGAATCGTGGAGAAGGCAGCGGTCGCCATCGTCGGCGAAGCCATCGCGTGGGTCGGGCCGGAGGAAAACCTGCCGGACGAATTCTCCGACTCCCGCGGGCTCGACGCGGGTGGAGCCGCCGTCCTTCCCGGGTTCGTCGATCCCCACACCCATCTCGTGTTCGCCGGCGACCGGAGCGACGAATTCGCCGGGCGACTCCGCGGCCGATCGTACGAGGAGATCCTCGCCGCCGGCGGGGGGATCCTCTCGACCGTCGAGGCGACCCGTGCGGCGTCCGAAGAGGAGCTCTTCGAGGAGGCCGCCGGGCGCGCGTGGCGGATGCTCTCGACCGGGACGACGACCGTCGAAGTCAAGTCGGGGTACGGACTCGACGTGGAGACCGAGGAGAAGATGCTCCGGGTCGCCGGGCGCATCGGAGAGTTTCTGCCGATCGACGTGATCCCGACCTTCCTCGGAGCACACGTCTTCCCCGTCGAGTACCGATCTGATCGCGACGCATACATCGACCTCGTGACCGGCCCCATGCTCGATGCGTGCGCTCCGCTCGCCACGTTCTGCGACGTCTTCTGCGACGACGCGGCTTTTACCGTCGACGAGGCCCGGCGGATCCTCGAAGCGGCGAGACAGCACGGTCTCGCGTTACGCGTTCACGCCGACCAACTCGGCCGCGTCGGAGCCGCAGCGCTCGCCGCCGATCTGCACGCCGCGAGCGCCGACCATCTCGATCACGTCACCGATCACGACCTCGAAGCGATGCGTCGTGCGGGGACCGTCGCCGTGCTGCTCCCCGCCGTGTCGTTCTCGATGCGGCTCCCGTATCCCGACGGTCGGAGGATCTGGGACAGCGGCGTGACCGTGGCTCTCGCAACGGACTGCAACCCGGGAACCGCCTACGTGGAGTCGATGCCATTCGTCATCGCGCTCGCTTCTCTGAACATGGGTCTGGAACCGGAAGAGGCACTGTGGGCGGCGACGGCAGGCGCGGCCGGGTCACTCGGACTCGCGGATCGCGGACGGATCGTGCCGGGTGCGCTCGGTGATCTGGTCATCCTCGACGCCCCGACCTACCTGCACATCCCGTATCGGCCGGACGGCGGTCTCGTCGCCGCCGTCGTCAAGCGAGGGACGATCGTGTGAGCGACTACTTCTCCATCGAACATCCGATCCGGTTCGCCCATCGCGGGAGCCGCATCCTCTGGCCCGAGAACACGATGCATGCGTTCTCCGGAGCCGTCGAAGGTCTCGGGTACCACTACCTCGAGATCGACGTTCGCCTCACGGCAGATGGGATTCCCGTCGTGTTCCACGATGCGACGCTCGAGCGGGTGACGGATCGCACCGGGAAGATCGTCGAGTACGCGCTGGCCGACCTCGCCGACGTCGATGCCGCCTATCGCTTCGACGCCGAGCACGACTTCCCGCTCCGCGGCACAGGCATCGGGATTCCGACGCTCGCGGAACTCTACGAAACGTGGCCGGACGTGCGGCTCAACATCGATCTCAAAGCACCACGCGAGGAATGGGCGGTTGCCGAGGTCATTCGCGCTGCCGGCGCCGAGCACCGGACTCTTGTCGGCGGTTTCAGCGACCGCCGCATCGCCCGGTTCCGCCGGATCACCGGCGGGCGAGTCGTCGTGTCGGCCGGACCGCGGGCCTCTGCGATGATGTACGGGGCATCACGGGGAAGGAGAATCCCCGGCCGGGGGTTCCAGGCCTATCAGTTGCCGTACAACTACCGCGGTGTCAAGGTGGACGAGAAGCTGATCGACACGGTCCACCGGGCCGGGGCGCACATCCATCTCTGGACCGTGAACGAACCGGACGATATGCGGCGATTCATCGACATGGGCGTCGACGGGATCATCACGGACCGTCCCGACCTCCTCAACGAGGTCCTCGATGTTTGAACCCATCGGGCGCATCGTGCGGCTCCAGGTGCAGGCGGAGCCGGTGAAGGCCACCGGACGATACGACCCGTCCGCAATCGTGACGGGGGCAACTGCATCGATCGGTGCGGCGGGCATGCTGCTGTGGGACGGCAACGGGTGGATCGTGGATGCGCACCACCGGGCCCATCCGAGAGCGAGGGGAGGGGGAAACCGGCCGCTCTCGATCGGGTTCACCGGCCACTACGCGGCGATGGCGAACCGATTCGGCGAGGCGCCGGTGGGGATCGCGGGGGAGAACATCATCGTCGACGGGCCTGCGGTCCGGATGAGCGACATCGCCGACGGCTTCGTCGTGCGGCGTTCGAACGGGATGGAGGTGCCGCTCGACGCGCCGCGGCCCGCTGCCCCGTGCCTCCCGTTCACGTCGTTCCTCTCGGGAAGCGCCATCGTGTTGCCGAGGGAGCGTCTCACCGACGAACTCGCTTTCCTCTCCGACGGGACGCGTGGTTTCCTCGTCGAGACGAATCCAACGCTTGGGCGCGTGGAGATCGAAGTCGGAGACGAGGTTGGTTTTCGTCACGTGTGATTCCCGGATCGGGTAGCGTAGATTCCGTGTCCATCTCCACGCGAGCCATCGAATGAGTGAACGCCTCGGCCCGATCGTCCGACTGCAGGTCCATGCCGAGTCGCTGAAACGCGACGGTGCCTACGTGCCCGCGCCGCTCATCTCCGTCGAACGAGCATCCGTGGACGCGGCAGGGCTCCTCGGATGGGATGGCACGGGATGGGTCGTCGACGTTCACCATTCTGCGCATCCGCGGCTGCGCGGCGGGGGTCACCGCGCACTGTCGATCGGCTTCACCGGCCACTACGAGAGGATCGAAGAACGGTTCGGCACGGTCCCGTTCGGGATCGCCGGTGAGAGCATCATCGTCGACGGTCCGGCGGTCACCGCGGACATGATCTCAGGAGGGTTGATCGTCCGCACCGGCGACGGCGCTGAGGTGGAGTTGCGATCCCCCCAACCGGCAATCGCATGCCCCGGATTCACCTCTCACCTGCTCGGCAGCCCCGTCGTTCTGCCGCGCGATGAGATCGAGAACCATCTGGCATTTCTCTCGGCGGGGACACGCGGCTACATCCTCGCCGTCGACCACCTGGACGCGCCAGTCGAACTGTCGATCGGCGACGAGGTCTTCACACTGTGAACGGGATGCCGTTCAGAACCACCAACTGATCGATCACGACCTCAACCGCGTCTTCGAAGGTGAGGCCGCGACGGTCACGCATCGGGATCCCCCGTTCCTGGACATAGATGCGAAACCCCTCGCCGTCTTCGAGAACGTACAGGCCGTCCCGTGGGCCGACGCGGTTGTTCCCGAGGGCGAGAAGCGCCGTTCGATCCGGGATCTCGGAGATGACGTCGATCCGCTCCAGGGTGAGCGCCTCGGTGAAGTCGGCGGTGGTCGATGCGCGACGACCCAAAATCTGCGAGGCCAACTTTCGCAGCCTTCGGTGTATGAGCGCCTGCGCCTGTTCCTGCCGGGTCGGACGATTCATGTATGAGTAGAAGGTACCAACTTCCTCCGTAGATCTCCAGGGTGCGGCTCCAACGGTTTGCTCCCGGATCGGCTCCCGAGCTGGGCGAACGCTCCACGCCCGCGCTCCGACCCTCTCCTTGCCCCCACCGACGAGGTGGGGGACGTCAGGAGCCCGCGACGAGCAGGGGACTCTGAAAGCGTGCCATCGGGAGATCAGACGTGGCCGGCGGGGGATGCTGCGTGTGTCCGTCGCGTCGTCGGGGTCCGGAGACGCTCAACGCCCGATGCGTCAGAGCGAGGTCTTCCTCTTGCCGAGGAGGTTCATGCGGGTCCGGCGGATCACGTCGGGCTCCACGACCCGGCCGTCATCGAAACGGAAGCGCAGCGCATCCTCGGGGCACTGCACGATGCACGCCGCACACAGGATGCAATTGGCCGGCTCGGCGATACGCACCTTGCGGGCGTGCCCGTCCATCACGAGCACCTCTCTCGGACAAACCAGCACACCTTCTGCAGTACCGGTGCACCGGTCGAGGAGACGCTCCACCTCGAAGTCGCTCGGATTGACGGAGCTGGACAAGAGCGGTGTCGAGCCCGCCATGTCGATCGAGGCGATCCCCATGCCTACCGCACAGGCCACTGCGAGCCACACCATGGTCGACGGCGGTCTCACCGGGTCCGGTACCTCAGCAGACGCTGCCGTCGGTGTCAATGCCGGCGAGAGGTTCCTCGTGGAAGACGAGTCACTGCCGGACTCTGCGAGGCGCTCGCCGAGTCGTCCCCGCCTCGCTGTGGGGAAGCCTGCACGCGGGAAGTCGGCAACCAAGAGATGGGCGACGTTCCCCTCAGCAACTCCCACGTTGTCATCTGGACCGATCGCACGGTCGCCTTCTTCGGAGAATTGATCGGCGGCCGGCGACCGGGTTCGAGGGCGAAGGGTATTTCCCAGCGATCAGGTGCCCTCTGCCGCGACCTTGAGTCGCTGTAGGCCCCGTTCGAAGTCGGGTCCAACCATGGCGTCCATGCTCTTGAACAGACCCATCACCCGGGTCATGAGTGTCTTGCGCCCGGACATCGACCAGGTGACGTCGGTGCCGTCACCCGATGGCCGCAGCGTGAAGGCGGTGTCGTTGCTCGCTTTGAACGGTTTCAGGAATTCGAGGGCGATCTCGACACTGGAGTTCTCAGCCGTTCCGATGATCTCCATGGTTCCCCGGCCCACCTTGCGGTTGCCCGACCAGGCGTACTTCGACCCGACGCCGCCCTCGGGGCCCGAGAACGTCTTCTCCATCCCCGGGTCCATCTCATCCCAAGGGGACCAGGCATCCCACTTGCGGAAATCGACGATATGGCGAAAGACCTCGTTCGGAGAGGCGGCAATGGTCAATGAACGCTGAACGGTATATGTGTCACTCATGCACTCGAATCTACCCGCTCAGCTCGGGCAAGAGACCGGGTTCATGGCAGGTGTCGGCGCCGATGCCGGGCCCAGTTCGCGAACGACCTCCACAATTCGAGGGGAAGCCCGGTCGAATAGGCTGGTGTGGTGATGAGCGACCCAGTTGAGCGCACGGTCGACGCGTCCCGGCGGAGCTTCAACCGCGAGTTGCTCTCGGGGGACTACTGGGACACTCACGGCAACGACGATCAAGTGGACGGCCTGGTTACTTTTCTCGACCCTGTGCCGGGGGCACCTACCTGGATCTAGCTACCGGCAACGGAGACCTCGCCTTCGCTGTCGCAGGCCACCAAACGGAAGCCCACGTCGTTGGGATCGACATTGCCGACATGGCGGTATTGCGGAACCAGGCCACGGCCGGGGAGCAGGGGTACGCCAATGTTGAGTTCCTCGTCGCTGATGGTTGCACGATTGACTTTCTGGACGCCAGTTTCGACGGCATCACCTGGCGCTACGCGTTGCATCACTCTGCCCAAGTCGAGGCGGCGCTCGCCGAAGTCGGCCGCGTGCTGAGGCCGGCGGCCGTCTTGGTGGTCGCCGACGCGGTCAGGCATCCGGAGGACGATCGAGACTTCATCAACCGATGTCAGGCCCTCGAGCCCGATGGCCACGTACGGATCTACACCGCCAACGGCCTCGTTGATCTGTTCTGGGCCAGCGACTTCGAGGCGCAACAGCAGTT
This sequence comes from Acidimicrobiia bacterium, assembly GCA_024762335.1. GTDB lineage: Bacteria > Actinomycetota > Acidimicrobiia > Spongiisociales > UBA5794 > JAHEEL01. The sequence continues at coordinate 28,292 of JANTHO010000026.1, forward strand.
TGTGTCGACGATCACGTTCACCCGAAGCCTCAAAGCCGCCTATCGCGACCTCATCGACGGGACGCCGCCTGAGATCCTGGACCTCTACGGCGTCACCATCACGGGTGATCGAGCGGTGCTTGACTCCGACGTCCTCAATGTCAAGTTCGCGGCTCCAGCGGATTGAACGCACCCCCGGTCGCTCGCGGCCAGGCCTATCCACATATCGGCCCACGCAGAAGAATCGGCTCGGTCGCCAAGCAGGCATGAGGGAAGGGAAGGGCCGACGAGCCGGCACCGTGCATCCAACCGATTGCTCCCACGCCCCGGCCGGCCGCTGCTCGTTCATGGCGCATTGAATCCCTTGCGCTGCAAGGGATCCCGACAGCACGCCCGGCGGGACTCGAATTCCCCAACGTTCTGATCCGTAGTCCGGCAACCTTCATGACGTGTGGTGTCGTCCAATCACACCTCCTCGCCTCCAGTTGACGAAACGTGCGACCGCCGTGTCGTCCTGTCTATCTGGTCACGCCCAGGCATCTGGATTTGGGTTGCAGGTTGGTTGCAGTCGGCGGACCTCGTTCGAAGCCACGGGGTAGCCTCCGGGATGTATGAGGCACACTGATGCGGTGATTGTCGGGGCCGGGCAAGCGGGCCTCGCGACGAGCTACTGGTTAGCTCAGCGCGGAATTGACCACGTGTTGCTTGAGAGGCAGAGTTCGGGCGCCTCGTGGCAGGACCGCTGGGATTCCTTCTGCCTTGTTACACCCAATTGGACGCTGGACCTACCAGGGTTCCCCTACGACGGTGACGATCCGGATGGATTCTTGCTGCGCGACGCCATCGCCGACTACGTGAAGGGATATCGCGACTTTCTCAATAGCCCCGTCGAAGAACTCACCGATGTCCAGGAAGTAAGCCGTGTTGGCACCTATTGGACACTCAGAACGAGCCGCGGTGCCTGGTCTGCGCTTGCCGTGGTGGTCGCAACCGGTGCGTTCCCATTCCCATCCATCCCACCGCTGGCCAGCGACATCGGACCCGGCCCGTTGCAGCTTCATAGCCAGTCGTACCGCCGGCCTGCCGACCTGCCTGATGGTGGAGTGCTCGTCGTTGGGAGCGGTCAGTCTGGGGCACAGATCGTTGACGACCTCGTGCTCGCGGGCCGACAAGTGTGGTTCTCCGTAGGACAAGCCGGGCATGTCCCTCGCCGTTACCGCGGACGAGACACGAGCGCGTGGTTCAAGGAAATCGGCTTCATGGAGATGCTGATGACAGAGGAGATGAGGCAGCGCCCGAGCATGATGGTCTCGGGTAGAGATGGCGGAAAGGACCTCAATCTGCGTGCGTTTGGCCGCGATGGCGTTCGTCTTGTCGGTCGTGTTGTCGCCGTGGACCGTTCCACACTCACGCTTGCGGGCAACGTTGCCGACATCCTTGACGGTGCCGACGCGATCGCCGCCCAGGTGACCGGGGAGATCGATCGATTCATCTCCGAACATGAAATCGACGCCCCGGCCGCGGAGATCGAAACGATCGAGTGGATTCCTGAACTGGCCCCTCTCAGCCTCGATCTCGAAGCGGAGGGAATCAACTCAGTGATATGGGCCACTGGGTATCGCCAAGACTATTCGTGGATCGACGCCGCAGTCTTCGACGAGCGCGGTCACCCCAGACAACATCGCGGCGTAACTGCCGAACCAGGGCTCTACTTCATCGGCTTGCACGGAATGCACACGGTCGGCTCAGGGCTCTTCTACGGGGTTGGCGCCGACGCCGAACACATCGTCGAACACCTAGCAGGGACACTCAAGTAGGGCTGGTCGCGGCTCTTGGGCACCTCCGTCGCTCGGTGAACGCTTCACGCAAGGTTGCCAGCAGGCACCCAAGGAGCAGAACAGTGGAGATTCGAGTCTCAACCGTGGTGGATCGCCCATTGGCGATGGTGTGGGAATTCTACGCCGTCCATCATGTCGAGAACCACCCCCGGTGGGACCCAGACCTCGAGCTGGAGCAGGTGTCGCATGGACCGATCGGATTGGGAACCCTGATCAAGCGCCGGAATCTGAGGTACGACACGCCAACCGAGGGGTCGATGGAGGTCACCGAACTCGAGCCTCAGCGGGTGATGGGAGTCAAGATCCAGGACGGGCCGGTCGAAACTCGAGGGCGCGCAACATTCTCAGCCGCCACCCCCACCACAACCGATGTGACGATTTGGGCCGACTTCCCCGGAATGGACGACTCTATGACAAGCAGGATCAGACCACTCATGGAGCGAAGCGCCGCTGCCATCAAGCAGCTCATCGAGAGCGAACCTGGTTAGTGACCAATCCCCTCGACATCGGTTCGTACGCCGCTATCCGAACCTGCCTGCGTCTCTACAACCATCGCCACGGCGAGTCCCAATTTGAGGAGGTCGAGTTCCCGTTCAGCGAACTGAGGAGCGATGGCACGGCTCCGGTCCTGGCGACTCCTTTCCAGGAGGCCACTCGCCACGGGCTGAGGATTGTGCCGCCCGGTTGGAAGCGCGATTGGGCTCCGGCCGCTCGGCGAATGATCGCGGTCTATCTGTCCGGCAAGAGTGATATCGAGGCCAGCGACGGCGGAGTCCGAAGACTCTCTCCCGGCATCGTGCTACTGGCCGAAGACATCACCGGGCGAGGGCACCGTGTGACACACGTCGGTATGATCCGGTGACGGTGGTACACATCGTCCTTCCGGACTGGATGCCAGCACGCCGGGAGGGACTCGAATCCTCAACCTTCTGATCCGTGGTTAGACGGTTGGAGCCTTGAGCGACGGCATCCAGGGGGGACGGGTCTGCTCGAATGTGTCGATGTCGTCGGTGTGGCTGAGCGTCAAGGCGATCGTGTCGAGGCCGTTGAGGAGCCGGTGTTTCGCGCCCGGGTCGATCTCGAACGATGCGGTGAAGTCGCCGGACATGACCGTCTGTGCTGCGAGGTCGATGGTGATCTCGTTGGCGGGGTCTCCTGCGAGGTCTGTGAGTCGGGCGACCTCGTCCTCGGAGAGGACGACGGGGAGCAGTCCGACGTTGTAGCAGTTGCCCCAGAAGATGTCGGCGAACGAGGGGGCGATGATCGCGCGGAAGCCGCGGTCTTCGATCGCCCACGGTGCATGCTCCCGCGACGATCCCGATCCGAAGTTCGGTCCGGAGACGAGCACCACAGCCTTCGCGTACTCGGGGCGGTTGAGGATGAACTCGGGATCGAGCTCTCCCTCTGCGTCCTGCGCCCAATCCCAGAAGAGGAACGGACCGAAGCCGGAACGCTCGACCCGCTTGAGGAACTGCTTCGGGATGATCTGGTCCGTGTCGACGTTGGCGCGCGGCAGGGGAGCCATCTGGCCGGTGATGACGGTGACGGGTTGCATCAGGACCACTCCCGGATGTCGACGAAACGGCCTGCAATCGCGGCGGCGGCCGCCATGGCGGGGCTGACCAGGTGCGTGCGCCCGTCCCGCCCCTGACGTCCCTCGAAGTTCCGGTTCGACGTCGAAGCGCAGCGCTCTCCCGGTTGGAGGATGTCCGGGTTCATGCCGAGACACATCGAGCAACCTGCGTCGCGCCACTCGAACCCCGCACTGAGGAAGATCTCGTCGAGTCCTTCCTCCTCCGCCTGGAGTTTCACGAGGCCGGAGCCCGGGACGACGAGCGCCCGTACCCCGTCGGCGACCCGATGTCCGTCCACGACGGCCGCGGCGGCTCTGAGGTCTTCGATCCGCGCGTTCGTGCACGACCCGAGGAACACCACATCCACGGCCACATCGGTGAGCGACGTTCCCGCTTCGAGATCCATGTATGCGAGTGCGCGTTTGGCGGCGTCCCGGTCGGACGAATCGTCGAACGACTCCGGATCGGGGATCGTGTCGGTGATCCGGATCGTCTGCGACGGATTCGTTCCCCACGAAACGTACGGGGCGAGGTCGGCGGCATCGATCACCACCTCGGTGTCGAATGTTGCCCCCGGATCGGTGGCAAGCGTCTGCCAGTATGCGACGGCGGCCTCCCAATCGGCCCCCGACGGTGCGAACGGCCGCCCCCGCAGGTAGTCGAAGGTCGTCTCGTCCGGAGCGATCATCCCGGCTCTCGCCCCTGCTTCGATCGACATGTTGCAGACCGTCATCCGGCCTTCCATGGACATTTCTTCGAATGCCGCACCGCGGTATTCGATCACGTGGCCCCCGCCGCCGTTGAACCCGATCCGTGCGATGATCCCCAGGATCACGTCCTTCGGGGTGACCCCCGCGGGGAGCGCACCATCGACAGTGACCGACATCGATTTGGGTCGGCGTTGGGCCAGCGTCTGGGTGGCGAGCACGTGTTCGACCTGCGACGTTCCGATGCCGATCGCCAGTGCGCCGAAGGCCCCGTGTGTGGCGGTGTGCGAATCCCCGCACACGATCGTCATCCCCGGTTGCGTCAGACCCTGCTCCGGGCCGATCACGTGCACGATCCCGGATCTGGGGTCGCTGATGTCGAAGAGCTCGATGCCGGTGCGCTCGCAGTTCGCGATCAACGTGTCGATCTGCTTCTTCGAGAGCGGGTCGAGGATGCCCAGTTCCCGATCTGCGGTCGGGACGCCGTGGTCGATCGTTGCGAGTGTGAGGTCGGGTCGGTGGACGGGTCGTCCTGCGATCTCGAGCGCTTCGAACGCCTGTGGCGAGGTGACCTCATGGACGAGGTGCAGGTCGATGAACAGCAGGTCGACGCCGTCGTCGTCGGTGCGGACGACGTGGGCGTCCCAGACTTTGTCGAAGAGGGTGCGTGCCGAATCCATGGAGATCGGAGCATAGGTGTGCCCGGCGAGGCAACCCGCGGTGTCGTGCGATCCACCCGTCGAGCGGACGTGTCTTCTACGCTCTCGGTCGATGCCGGTTCTCATTGCTTTGCTCTTTGCCGTCACGCTCGGATCGCCGTTCGGGAGAGCCGAAGCGCGGGCGCTCGAAGCGAATGGCGGGATGACGGTCGAGGTCTCCGTCATGGTCGATGGCGGACGTGCGGCGGTTCTGGCCCGACCGGTCTCGCTGGCAGGTGAGCTGCCGCCGGTTGCGCTCGTCGACCAGGGTGATGGACGCTGGGTGGGGATCCTCCGGTTCTCCGGCAGGGAGGACGTGCAGGTGGCGTTCGAGGCGATCGATGCCGGGGGTGCGAGTGACATCTCGTCGCTCTCGTCGCTCACCGATCT
>JANTHO010000027.1 GCA_024762335.1 Acidimicrobiia bacterium
CTTGCCGCAGCGCTCGAGAGTTCGGACCGCGGCACTTGAGGTGTTGCGGAATGAAAGGGATTACCTCGAACGCGTCGCTCCAACCTCGCTCTGGCAGCGTTCGTTGAGTGCGGGCGAGAGGACTCGAACCTCCACGGGTCTCCCCACCAGGTCCTAAACCTGGCGCGTCTGCCAATTCCGCCACGCCCGCCTATTCGGTTTGCCGCCATTGTGCCACGACGCGACGAAGCCCCCGTTGATGGGGGCCGTCGTGTGGGTCGCCAGGGAATCGAACCCTGAACCTACGGATTAAGAGTCCGGCGCTCTGCCTGATTGAGCTAGCGACCCCTCTGAAGGAGGATAGCAGCGGGTTGTTGAAACGATCCCCGGAAGGATCGGGCGAAGTTCGTCGATCCAGGCCATCGTTCGGACGAAGGCGTCGGCACTTCTCCTTACACGGACGCGACAGACTCCCCAGAGGAGTCTGTTCTTCCGGTGTCCTGTTCCCTTTGGTTTCACGAATGTCTTGGTCCAGTCCGTGCCTGGGAGACCGAGCACTTCTTCCCAGTGTCGCTTTGCGGCGGCCTCGTCGTTTCCTTCATGAAGGTGGAGTGAAAGCACGAACTGGCTCTCCGATGCGACGTGTGAACGGACCCACGCAATGAAGATCCGCAGGATGTCCGGATCGGTGTTCGCCATCTCGAGGGTACGTTTCGTCTTGCCACCCTCGGCCCAGAAGAGCATCACCCCTGCAAGCCAGAGAGGATCTTCGATCAGGGTATGCGCCTCTGCACGCGCCGTCTCCTCGAGTGTTCGGATTTCCCGGCGGCGTTGCCACTGCGTATCGACCGGGATTCCGGCCCGGGAGCCGGCCCCAGAGCGTTCACGGATGGCCCTGACCTGAGAGGTGGTGAGCTCGACATCCCGGCACCAGTACGACAATGTGCCCTTTGGCACGGGGATGATCTCGCGGATCTCGCCGTAGGTGAGGCCGAGGCGGCGGAGTGCCTTGCCCAGTTCGGAACGTTCCCAGCGGTGGAGCTCATCCCAGTCGCCGGCACGGTCGAGTAGTTCTCGAGGAACGGTGGGTCTCATGCATTCAAGATACGACCCGGGTGTGACACGAACCGCCCGTAGCCCGTTGGACGTCGTACGATTCCCGAGCGACCGTGAATCGGTCTTCGGGCTGTAGCGCAGCTTGGTAGCGCGCTTGCTTTGGGAGCAAGAAGTCGCCGGTTCAAATCCGGCCAGCCCGACTGACGGCGAATGACGGGTATTCTCCCCGTCGCACGCGGGTGTAGCTCAATGGCAGAGCTCCAGCCTTCCAAGCTGGCTATGCGGGTTCGATCCCCGTCACCCGCTCCACGAGCCCCTCCGGGTTCGCATGTCCTGCCCCCGTAGCTCAACTGGATAGAGCAGCGGACTTCTAATCCGCAGGTTGCACGTTCGAGTCGTGCCGGGGGTGCCGACTATTTCGCCTCCTTCGATCCCTTCCGACGTCGTTCGTTTGCCGGAACAGCCGGCTCGGACTCATATAGTGAAGCGAGACGATCAGAGATGAGGAGTACTTGTGGGCAAGCCGAAGCGTGAATCCTGGACGATGGCGCAACTCCGTGACGATCTCGAACGATACGAGACGGCGCTGATCGAGGCCGATCTGAACATGAAGACGGTGAGCGCAGACCTCACCTGTGCGAAGCAGTTCCTTCGTTGGCTCGACGGCGATTTCGTCCCGGCCACGCTCGAAGAGGACTGAAGCCGAATCGAGCGAACTTCGTCGGAGGTACGCATCGTTGAACACGCGCGTCGCTACGATGAGCGGCCGCAAGCGAAGTGCAACAACCGCACGTCGCGAGCATGGTGGCCGTAGCTCAGCCTGGTAGAGCGCCTGGTTGTGGTCCAGGAGGTCGCGGGTTCGAACCCCGTCGGCCACCCCAATCGTCCCTTCCCCCCCGATACACATGGAGAGAACGTGCACACTGAGGTCAACGAGACGGGTCGCTTCGAGCGGACCCTGACCATCCAGCTCGAAGAGGCCGAGCTCGAAGACGCCAAGTCGAAGGCTGCACGCAAGCTGTCCAAACAGATGAAGATCAAGGGGTTCCGTCCCGGGAAGGCTCCCCGCTCGATCGTCGAACGGATGGTCGGAGCCGACGAACTTCGCTCAGAAGCGATCGACGAGGCGATTCCGGCGACCGTCGGGGCTGCGATCGACGAGAGCGGACTCGACCCCGCGACCGTCCCATCGGTGACCGCCGTGAGGGATCGCGACGAAGGTGGTGTCGAAGTCGACGTTCTCGTGACACTCTGGCCGACACTCGACGCGATCCCCGACTACGAAGGAACGACGATCGAGATCGAGCCCCCCGTCGCGACCGACGAGGAGATCGCACAACAGATCGACGGTCTCCGTGATCAGTTCGCCGATCTCGAAGACGTCGAGCGGGCAGCGGAAGATGGGGACTTCGTGACTATCGACGTCGGTGCTCTCGCCGACGGCGTCGAAATCGAGCAGGCCGCCGCCAAAGATCTCCTCTACGAAATCGGATCGCATTCGTTCTTCCCCGGACTCGATGAGATCCTCGTCGGTGCGAGCGTCGGCGATGTCGTCGAAGGAGAAGGCACGCTCCCCAAAGGGTTCATCGGCGACGAGGACGTGTCCGTGCGGCTCCGCGCCCTCGTGAAAGAGGTCAAGGCGAAGCTGCTCCCAGAGCTGACCGACGAGTTCGTGTCGGATTCGACGGAGTTCGAAACCGTCGAGGAACTCCGATCCGCGATCGAAGACAACATCGCGGCGTACAAGGCGAACGCCGCACGATCGCAACTCCACGATCAGGCGATCGCCCGACTCGTCGAAGCCGTCGATCTCGAGCTCCCGCAGGCTCTCGTGGATGCCGAAGCGGAAGCGCGGATCCGGAACCTCCTCGCCCGGCTCGAATCAGACAGCATCGGCTTCGAGGACTATCTGCGGATCGTCGGTCACGACCAGGCCGGCTTCGTCGAAGAGATCAAGGAACAGGCATCGTCTGCGCTCGCAACCCGGGTCGTGCTCGAAAGCCTCGTGGCGATCGAGGGCCTCACCGTCGACGACGACGAGTTCGCCGAGGCGTACGAGTCGATCGCAGAGAACTCCGAATCGTCGGCGGACGAGATCGAACAGATGCTGAAGTCGAGTGGTCAAATTGAGTCACTCGCCGGTGATATCCTCAGAGGGAAGGCCCTCCGTCGCATCGCCGATGGGGCGGTCGCAGTCGACGCAGATGGGAACACGATCGATCTGACGCCGGTTGCGGTCGACGAAGAGACAATCGAAGACGACATCGTCGGGGACGACGACCAGGACGAAGAACCGTCCCCCGAAACCGAGGAGTGAGATGAGCTATCTAGTGCCCACCGTCGTGGAGCAAACCCCCAGGGGTGAGCGCGCGTTCGACATCTACAGCCGTCTGCTCAAAGACCGCATCGTGTTCCTCGGAACCCCGATCGACGACGGCGTCGCCAACATCATCATGGCTCAGTTGCTGCACCTCGAGGGTGAAGATCCGGACAAGGACATCAACCTCTATATCAACTCGCCCGGAGGCTCCACATACGCCCTGATGGCGATCTACGACACGATCCAGCTCATCAAGCCGGATGTGGCCACCTACTGCATGGGTCTGGCCGCTTCGGCCGCGGCCGTGTTGCTGGCCGGCGGGAAGAAGGGGAAGCGGTTCGCTCTCCCACACTCACGGATCATGGTGCATCAGCCCCACGTCTCTGGTGTCGGGGGACAGGCCACGGACATCGAGATCCACGCCAAGGAGATCCTCAAGACGCGGGAAGAGATCAATGTGATCCTCGCGGAGCACACCGGGCGTTCGCTCGAGCTCGTCTCGCAGGACACCGATCGCGACTTTTGGCTCAGCGCGGACGAAGCAGTGGAGTACGGTGTGGTCGACGCGGTTCTCAAAGGCCGCGATCTTGAAGCCGTCGAAGGGTAGGGAGACCACAGGTGGCCAAGTACGAGGGAGCCGAGCTGCTCAAATGCAGTTTCTGCGGCAAGTCGCAGAAACAGGTGAAGAAGCTCATCGCCGGACCCGGGGTCTACATTTGCGACGAGTGTGTCGACCTCTGCAACGAGATCATCGATGAGGAGCTGACCGAGACCGAAGAGGTCTCGTTCTCGGAACTGCCGAAGCCCCACGAGATCTTCGACTTCCTCGACCAGTACGTGGTGGGCCAGGACCAGGCGAAGAAGGTGCTCGCAGTCGCGGTCTACAACCACTACAAGCGGGTCCGTGCGGGCCAGCGTATGACCGATGAGGACGTCGAACTGCAGAAGTCGAACATCCTCATGGTCGGCCCGACCGGAACCGGCAAGACGCTCATGGCCCAGACGCTCGCCAGGCTCCTCAACGTTCCGTTCGCCATCGCCGACGCCACGGCGCTCACCGAAGCGGGTTACGTCGGCGAAGACGTCGAGAACATTCTACTGAAGCTGATCCAGGCCGCCGACTTCGACATCAAGCGCGCCGAGACCGGCATCATCTACATCGACGAGATCGACAAGGTCGCGCGCAAAGCCGAAAACCCGTCCATCACCAGGGACGTGTCCGGCGAAGGCGTCCAGCAGGCGCTGTTGAAGATCCTCGAAGGGACCCAGGCATCGGTGCCGCCGCAGGGCGGTCGCAAGCATCCGCATCAGGAGTTCCTGCAGGTCGACACGACCGACATGCTCTTCCTCTGCGGCGGAGCGTTCGCCGGACTCGAAGAAGTGATCCAGCGTCGCATCGGGAAGAACTCGGTCGGATTCGGCGCCGACGTGCATTCGGTCGATACCCGCAGGCCGTCCGAGTTCCTGAGCGAGGTTCTCCCGGAGGACCTGCTCGGCTACGGACTGATCCCCGAGTTCATCGGACGGCTCCCGGTCATCGCCACGGTCGACGAACTCGACGTTGAGGACCTCGTGCACGTCCTCACCGAGCCGAAGAACTCGCTGGTCAAGCAGTACGCCAAGTTCTTCGAGATGGACGGGGTCGAACTCCTCATCACCGAAGACGCGCTCCGGGCCATCGCCGAACAGGCCATGAATCGGGGCACGGGAGCCAGAGGTCTTCGCGCCATCATGGAAGAGGTTCTGCTCGAGACTATGTACGAACTGCCGGCCCGCACCGACATCGCACAGGTCGTCATCGATGAGCAGGTTGTTCGCGAACGGGTCAATCCGACACTCGTGCCGATCTCGGATCTCGTATCGACGGACCTGCCGGAAGAACGCTCGGCCTGAGCGGACGACATGGCACGCTGGCAGACGAACGCCAAGGTGGCGTTCATCGGTTCGCACGGGATCCGCAAGACCACAGCAGCGCATGGCTTTGCGAACGCGATGCAACGGGCCGGCCGATCCGTCGAGTACGGACGTGAGGTCGTCCGGGACAATCCGCTCGGCATCAACGAGGGCGCGACCGGTGAAGCGCAGTTGTGGGTGCTCGTATCCCAGATTCGGCAGGAACTCACGCTCGCCCCGAAGGCGGAAGTCCTCGTCCTCGATCGAGGGGTGATGGACAACTTCGCCTACTACCTGCGGGCCTGTGGGGGCGAGGACCGGTTCGCCGTTGCACCGATGATCCATGAGTGGTCGAAGACGTACGACCTCGTCGTCCGGCTTCGCCCGGATGTCGATCTCTCGGCGGACGGAGTCCGGTCCACATCCGACGAATTCCGCACGGAGATCGAACAGATCCTCGACGGCTACCTCGACGACTTCGTCACCGGCGAACGACTGGTAGACGTAGCCGCATCCGAAATCGGAGACGGCTACAACTGGTGGCCGATCGCCGAGCGTCTCGCCGCCCTCGTCGGTGAGCCGCTGTTTGCCGACGGCGTCCCGAGGCCCAAGCCCCGGCGCAAGCGGAAGCCATTGCGTTCGACCGATTCGCAGATGACGCTAGGGGAGCAGTAGGAAAGGGAAGTAGAAAGAAGAAAGTAGAAAGAGGGGTGGAGAGACGCTCGGCAGGTTCTTTCTACTATCTACTTTCTACTTTCTACCTTCTACTTCTCCCGTTTCCCCGACTTCCAGACGTGGGTGATCCGATCCGGGTTTCCCCACGGGCCGCTGTCTTCGAGCGGGTCGAAATCGATCGCGATCACGTCGGCGTCGTAGCCGGCACGCAGCTGCCCCGATAGGGGAGCTTGCGGTCCGAGGGTGAGTGGGCCGTTCGCCGTGGCCGCCTCGATGGCCTCGAGCGCCGTCATGCCGGCGTCTTGGAGGAAGCGGATCTCGGCACTGTTCTCCCCATACGATCCCGGCGTGAAGATGTCGGTCCCCATCGCGATCGTGACACCGTTCGCGACGGCGATCTTCATCGCCTGGCTGTGATGATCGGCGACCATCACACCCTTCTCATAGGCGTACCGGGGGAGCGCCGCTTCCATCTGAAGGAGCTGGTCGACGATGAACCGTGTCGGAACGTAGATCGTTCCCCTCTCGGCCATCAATGCTGCCGTCTCCTCATCGAGATATGAGCCGTGCTCGATCGTCTGGCAGCCGGCCTCTACCGCGGCTCGGATCCCTGGAAGGCCGTGCGTATGCGCCGCGACGAATCGCTCTGCCCTGCCCGCTTCCTCCACGATCGCCCGCAACTCTTCGGCGGAGAACTGCTGGTGGATCGGATGATCGATTTCGGACATGACGCCGCCGGACGCACAGATCTTGATGACCTTCGCGTTCTTCCGGAGCTGTTTCCTCACGGCTTTCAGACACGACGGGACACCGTCGCAGAGTTCACCGATCCAACGGGACGACGATTCGATGAAATCCAGATCGAACGAGTGTCCGTCGGCGTGTCCGGCCGTGGTCGACAGGATCCGCCCAGCGCCGTAGATGTTTGGCCCGCGAACACTGCCATCGTTGATTGCCGCTGCGAAGTCGAGTCCGAAGCCTCCGACCTCGCGCACGCTCGTGACACCACCGTCGAGCGTCGCGGAGGCATCGGCTGCTGCACGGACCGCCATCTCGGCAACGGACGTGTGGAGCATGGCGTGGATGTCGGCGCTCGTTGCGCCGAGGAAGTGGATGTGCGAATCCCACAGTCCCGGCATCGCCACCGGCACCCGTGACACTTCCGCCTCCGGTGTCGCCGGCGCCTCCGAGGTGGGGCCGGCGAAGGCGATCGATCGCCCTTCAAGGATGACGGTCCCTTCATCGATGGGGCCGCCCCGGCCGGGAAGCAGCAGGTCGGCATCGATGCGTATCGTCATGGTCGTCCTCCGATGGTGGCTCGTGCCACAGTAGCGCCCGGCCGTGCCGCGAGGCCACCCGAGCGAAGGGTGACTAGTCCCTCCGAACGACACGCTTTGTGTCTCGACGGACGCCGTGGGTGCCCATATCGTGTGGTTGACCTGGTGGAAAGGATTGACGGCTCGGGCAGGCAGGGGGAATGGTGGTACGGGGCCGGGAATCTGTGATTCCCGGCCTTGTGCATCTGCTCCGTAGATGCGACTCACCCGCCTCTATCATCCGGTGACTGACGGGGACCCGATGATCGAGGGGCATGATGAAGTCAACGTACGATCCGGCCGGCATCGAGTCGCGCTGGTACACCATTTGGGAGGACGCGGGCGCCTTCCGTCCGGAGATCAATCCGGACGGTGAGCCGTACTCCATCGTCATCCCACCCCCAAACGTCACCGGTGTCCTCCACATGGGGCATGCGCTCGACCTCACGATCCAGGACGTGCTGATTCGGCGGAAACGGATGCAGGGCTACGCGGCGCTCTGGCTCCCCGGCACCGACCATGCGGGTATCGCCACACAGAACGTGGTCGAGCGCGAACTTGCCAAAGAGGGCATCAGCCGACACGACCTCGGCAGGGAGCGTTTCGTTGAGAAGGTCTGGGAGTGGAAAGCGACGTCCGGGAACCGGATCACCGAACAGATGCGAACCATGGGTTTCTCGACCGACTGGACCCGGGAGCGTTTCACGTTCGATGAGGGACTCTCCCGCGCCGTCAGGAAGGTGTTCGTCAGCCTCTACGACGAGGGCCTGATCTATCGCGGCAATCGGATCATCAACTGGTGTCCCCGCTGCCACACGGCGCTCTCCGAGATCGAGGTCGAGCATGAGGACGAGGTGGGTGAGCTCACGCACATCAAGTACCCGTTCGCCGAGGGTGACGGCTTCATCACCGTTGCCACGACGAGGCCCGAAACCATGCTCGGCGACACGGCCGTGGCAGTCCATCCCGACGACGACCGGTATCGCGACGCCGTCGGCCGGATGCTGCTCCTCCCGCTCCTCGATCGCGAGATTCCCGTCGTTGCCGACGAGGGAGTCGAACTCGAGTTCGGCACGGGGGCCGTCAAAGTCACACCCGCACACGACCCGCTCGATTTCGAGATCGGACAGCGGCACGGACTCGACCAGATCCAGGTGATCGACACCGAGGCCCGCATCACCGCCGAGGGTGGACCGTTTGAGGGCCAGGATCGGTTCGAGGCCAGAGAAGCGGTGCGGCACGAACTCAAGAAGCGGGGTTTCCTCGAACGGATCGACGAGCACCACCATTCGGTCGGACACTGCTCCAGGTGTGGAACGGTCGTTGAGCCGATGCTCTCCCTCCAGTGGTTCGTGAAGGTGAAACCGCTCACCGGCCCGGCCATCGACGCCGTCAAGGACGGGCGCGCCCGGTTCATCCCGAAGCGTTGGGAGAACAACTACTTCCACTGGATGGAGAACCTTCGCGACTGGTGCATCAGCCGTCAGCTCTGGTGGGGCCACCCGATCCCGGCCTGGTACTGCGACGAATGCGGCGAGACGATCGTTGCCGAAGAGCAACCCGAGACCTGCCCGGCGTGTGAAGGTTCGGCCCTGACTCCGGATGAAGACGTGCTCGACACCTGGTTCTCGTCGCAACTCTGGCCGTTCTCGACCATGGGGTGGCCGGAGGAGACCGACGACCTCGCCACCTACTACCCGACGAGTGTGCTCGTGACGGGATTCGACATCATCTACTTCTGGGTCGCCAGGATGATGATGATGGGACTCCACTTCACCGGCGAGGCGCCGTTCGCGGACATCTCGATCCACGGGCTCATCCGAACCCCCGACGGGCGGAAGATGTCCAAGTCCTCGGGGAACGCCCTGGATCCGCTCGATCTCGTCGAACGATACGGGGCCGACCCGCTCCGGCTGTCGCTCATCCAGGCGGCTGCCCCCGGACACGACGTTCCCTACGACGAAGCGTGGACCGATGCATCACGCCGATTCGGGAACAAATTGTGGAATGCGCTGCGGTTTGCCGTCGAGCACATGGAGATTCGCCACGTTCCGGCCGACGGCGGATATCCCGACGATCCGGGACCGGAGGACGCCTGGATTCTCGATCGGCTCGCCGCCGTGACGGCCGAGTTCGATCGGCTCTTCGACGAGTACCGGTTCTCGGACGCGTACGGACTGCTCTACAACTTCGCATGGGCGGAGGCCTTCGACTGGTACCTCGAGATGGCGAAGACGCCGCTTCGCGACGAAGAGCGAGCACCGGCAACCCGCGCCACCCTCGGTGCGGTCCTGCGGGATCTGCTGAAACTCTTCCACCCGGCGATTCCCTACCTCACCGAGGAACTCTGGAGCGAGCTGGGCGACGGAAGCCTTCTCGCCACAGCCTCGTGGCCGACTCCACCCGCCGTCGACGGCCCGACGTCGATGACCACGCTCCAGGATCTCGTCGTCCGTCTCCGCCGATTCCGTTCGGAGCATCAGATCAGCCCGAAGACGCCGATCGAGATCACTCTCAGCGATCCCGACGGTGTCGTCGAATCGTGGTGGGCGCAGCACCTGACAGCACTCGCCGGATGCACCATCGTCGACGATCGACAGGAAGCCGGTGGAGCGATGAGTCGCGTCATCGCCGGATCCGTTCAGGCGTTCATTCCGCTCGCCGGTCTCGTCGACGTCGAAGCCGAACGGACCCGGCTCGAGAAGGCGATCGGCGACACTGAAGAAGATCTCGCCCGGTCGAACGCCAAGCTCTCCAACGAGAAGTTCCGGGATCGCGCTCCTGCCGAGGTCGTCGCAGGCGAAGAAGCCAAGGTTGCCGCGGCGAACGAACGTCTCGCCAAGCTCGGCGCGCAGCTCGCCGAACTCGGTTGACATGGACATCGCCGTTCCACACATCACCGACCGGGCCGGCGCTGAAGCGTTCCTCGACGATCGCATCGGCCAGGGTGTCAAACCGGGGCTCGAGCGGATCACCGGCTTGCTCGATCTCCTGGGGAACCCCCAGAACGACTATCCAGTCATCCTCGTTGCCGGCACGAACGGCAAGACCACCGTTACCCGGCTGATTGCCGACATCCTCGGCGCCCACGGGATCCGAACGGGCACGTTCACCTCGCCACACCTGCACCGGGTTGAGGAGCGGTTCTCTATCGACGGGACACCGCTGAGCGCAGAGGCGTTCACCGGGGCGGTCTCCGACATCGCTTGGTTCGTCGAGGAGTACGAGCGACGCAGCGGAACCGGAGTCACGTACTTCGAGGTCACGGCGGCGGTGGCGTTCTCCATCTTCTCGACCGTCGCCCTCGATGTTGCGATCATTGAAGTGGGGATGGGGGGCCGGTGGGACGCGACGAACGTGACCGACCCGGCCGTCTCGGTCATCACCGGGATCGCGCTCGACCACATCGAGTACCTCGGTACCACGCACGCAGCGATTGCCGCTGAGAAGGCGGCCATCATCGGCCGCGACGGGGTAGCGGTCACCGGGCCGCTTCCACCGGACGCGATCGAGGCCGTCGGGGCACGCATCGACGAGACACGTGCGCGGTGGATTCGGGGCGGCGAGTCGTTCTCCGTGGCCGAGGCCACGCGTGCGATCGGAGGATGGTTCGTCGACGTCAACGGCATCTACGCCGATTACGACGAGCTCCATCTCCCCATCCACGGACGGCATCAGACGACGAATCTGGCCACGGCCATCGCCGCATCTGAAGCGTTTCTCGATCGCGCTCTCGATGTCGGTGCGCTCAGGGATGGCATCCAGGCGACGACACAGCCGGGTCGTCTCGAGATCGTGCACCGAAACCCGCTGGTGGTCGTCGATGGATCGCACAATGCCGAGGGAATCGAAGGGCTCGCGGCAACACTGCGCGAAGAGTTCCCTGATGGCCCGTGGCAACTCGTCGTCGGTCTCCGGGGAAGTCGCTCAGCGGGCGAGTTGCTGGCTCCGCTGGCCGGTCTCACAGATCATCTCTGGGCGACGGCGGCCGATGATCCATCCGCGGTCGACCCATCCGAGATCGCGGCATCCGGCGGCTCGGCGCTGGGAGTTGATGCAACCGTCGTCGAATCCGTCCCAGGGGCCGTGGCCGATGCGATTGCCGCGGCGGGACCGGATGGCGCGGTTGTTGTGGCGGGATCGCTCTACGTCGCGGGCGAGGCGCGCGCGGCGCTCATCGGGTCCGATCTGAGACCCTCCGGTGTGCATCTGAGATACGAGGCCGAGATCGTCGACACCGACGACGAGTGGGCCGAGTCGGAAGACACATGGACCGACACGGGGGACGCCTGGGCGGAAGCGGACGGCGACGAGTAGCCTTCCCGGCCATGGCAACTGAATCCACTTTCGTAATGGTGAAACCGGACGGCGTGCGCAGGGGGCTGGTCGGCGACGTCATCTCCCGCTTCGAGCGAAAAGGGCTGACGCTCGACAAGATGCGGATGCTCACGATCGATGAGGATCTGGCATCGCGTCACTACGCCGAGCACGTCGAGAAGCCGTTCTTCGGTGATCTCGTCGAGTTCATCACGAGCGGCCCCGTTGTCGCGATGCAGTGGTCGGGAGATTCGGCCGTGTCGGTCGCCCGGACGCTGATGGGAGTCACGAATCCGGTCGAGTCGGCACCCGGAACGATCCGCGGCGATTTTGGACTCGTCATCACCGAGAACATCGTTCACGGCTCCGACTCTCCGGAGAGTGCTGAACGGGAACTGGGCCTCTATTTCTCGTGACCCGAGGCGGCAATTTGGTCTCACAGGTACACTGACAGCACACTCTCAGGGAATGCTCCCATGAACAGCCTCCTTTCATTCGCAGGGCGAGACATGGCGATCGACCTCGGCACCGCGAATACACTCGTATTCGTCCGTGGCCAGGGCATCGTCTTGAACGAGCCGTCGGTCGTCGCGATCAACACGCGGGACAACCGTCCGCTCGAGGTCGGCATGGCGGCGAAGAGGATGATCGGACGCACACCGTCGTACATCCAGGCCATTCGGCCGCTGCGCGATGGCGTGATCGCCGACTTCGACGTGACCGAGAAGATGCTGCGGTACTTCATCGACAAGGTCCACACCGGTCGGTTTGCCGCGAGGCCACGCATCGTCATCTGCGTCCCGTCGGGGATCACGGCCGTCGAGCGACGAGCCGTCGAAGAGGCGGCCTATCACGCCGGAGCCCGCAGGGCCTACACGATCGAAGAGCCCATGGCCGCGGCGATCGGTGTCGGTCTACCCGTCCACGAACCGACCGGTTCGATGGTCGTTGACATCGGTGGTGGCACCACCGAAGTGGCCGTCATCTCTCTCGGCGGCATCGTCGTATCGAAGAGCGTCAGGATCGGCGGGGACGAACTCGACGACTCCATCATCCAGTGGGTGAAGAAGGAGTACAGTCTGATGCTCGGTGAACGAACCGCCGAGCAGGTCAAGATGGCGATCGGGTCGGCGTGGCCCTATGCCGACGAGCCGGCTGCGGAGGTCCGCGGCAGGGATCTCATCACCGGGCTCCCCAAGACCATCGTGCTGTCGAGCGCAGAGATCCGCGAAGCGATCGAAGAGCCGGTCGAGGCTTTCGTCGACTCGGTCAAGTACACCCTCGACAAGACGCCACCGGAACTGGCCGCCGACATCATGGAGCGCGGAATCGTGCTCGCCGGTGGCGGGGCCCTCCTGCGTGGCCTCGATCAGCGACTCGTCAACGAGACGGGGATGCCGATCGTCACAGCGGAGCGCCCTCTCCAGAGTGTCGTTCTCGGGTCGGGGGCGGTCCTGGAAGAGTTCGACGTACTCCACGTCGTGCTCCAATCCAGCGGCCGCATGTGAGATGGGTCCGGGTCGAAACTGATGTTCCCTTCCGGACGTCGCCTCGACCGTGCAACCGCACTGTTCATCTCGCTCCTCGCCGTGGGGTTCCTCCTCGCGACGTTTGACGTCCGATCGTCGAGCGGGGGAGCAACGACTGTGATCCGCGACGGTGCCCAGACATTGGCTGCACCCGTTCAGAACGGGATCGATTTCGTCGTGCGGCCCGTCGTGGGATTCGTCGACGGGATCTCCAACATCGCCGGCCTGCGCGATCAGAACGAACGATTGGCAGCGGAAGTACGCCGTTTGGAGGATCGCCTCCGGGAGACGTCTGCTCTGGAGAGAAGGGTTGCCGAACTCGAGGCCATTAACGATGTTGCCGCGCCCCAGGATCTCGCGACCGTCACCGCGCGGATCTACTCGGCGGGACCGTCGACGTTCGATCAGATCCGGTTCATCAACAAGGGGTCAGCCGACGGAATCGTTGTCGGTCAGGCGGTCGTCGACGAGAACGGCCTCGTTGGTCGTGTCGACCTCGTAACCCGCCTCTCCGCCCGGGTCCGCCTGATCACCGATCCGCTCATATCGGTGGGCGTCCGCGTCCAGGATACGAACCAGACGGGAGCCGTCACCGGACGGGGAGATGAACTCCTTCGTCTCGACATGTTCGACGCAAGCAAGCCGGTTCGGGAAGGCGCCGTCGTCATCACCGATGGGAGCAGGTTCCCTCCGGGCGTCGTCGTCGGATACGTGAACGAAACGAAAGCCGCCGACGTGGGTTTCACCCTGCGAACGACCGTCGATCCCGCCGCACGGTTCAGCGAACTCGATTTCATCAAGGTGATCGTCGGATGGTCGCCCCTCGATGCCGATCCCGAAACGGGTGATCGCCTCGTCGATCCGCCGTCGTTCACCGATCCAGGATCGGAGCGACAATGACGGGCGTCAAGATCGTTGTTGCGCTCGGTCTGGTGATCGCCGCCGTGCTGATCCAGAGCACCGTGTTCCAGTACATCCGACCGTTCGGGTTCGCCCCGGAGCTCGGGCTACTGACCGTGATCGCGATCTCTCGGTATCTGGACGCAGAGCAGGCGATGTTCGTAGCATTCACCGGCGGGTTCCTCCAGGATCTCCTCGGTGGCTCCCCACTCGGCCTGTGGGCCATCGTCTTCACGATCGTGGCATTCGTGACGGTGAAGGTGCGTGCCCGCGAGGTTGCCGGGCCGCCGGCGGTGGCGATCGGTGTTCTCGGATTGACGGTCATCGGGCTCGTCACATACATGATCCTCGGGACGCTCTTCGGCCTCGGGATCATCGGTCGGCCGGGCGTGATGTGGGATATGCTCATTCCTGCGATCTATAACCTCGTTCTCGCACTCCCGGTGTTCTGGCTCGTCAGGATCGCGATCCGCCCGCAGGAGAGGAGCATGATCCGATGAACGGAACATGGCGACTCGCCGGTGTCGGGGTGATCCTCGCGGTCATGCTCGGTGTGCTCGGCCTGCGGCTCTGGTCGATACAGGTTACGGAAACGGATGAGTACACAGCGGTAGCGGAACGGAACCTGATCCGTGTGGTGCCCACCCCGGCCCCTCGCGGTGACATCTTCGACCGAAACGGCAAACTCCTCGCGGGAACCGAGACTTCGCTTGCCGCCGTGGTCGACATGGGCCTCGTCGAGGATGATTTCGCCGCAGATCTGGCGCAACGCCTCTCGGCGTTCGTCGGCGATCCGGAGGAGACGGCCGGTGCCATTCTGGAGCGATTCGAGAAGGCGAACTCTGGCGCCCAGATCATCATCGCCAAGGACCTTACCGAACAGCAGGCTCTGACATTGATCGAGCATCGGGAGGACTTCCCCGGAGTGGCGGTGATTCCCCAGCCGGTCCGGTCGTATCCGAACGGGGAGCTCGCTGCGCAGGTGCTCGGGTACATCGGGAAGCCGTCCAAGGCAGATCTCGAACGGCCCGACGTCAAGGGCACTGATGTCGTGGGCAAGGCCGGGGTGGAACGGTCCTACGACGAGGTCCTCAGAGGAACGGAAGGCATCATCAAGTACCAGGTCGACGCCAGTCGATCCGTGCTCCAGAGCCTCGGTGAGCAGGAGGCGGCACCGGGCGATAACCTCATTCTGACGATCGACAGCGGCGTTCAAGCCCAGTTGCAGGAGTCACTGAAGGCCGGGCTCGAACTTTCGCGGGACCTGGAGATGGAGCAGCGCAGAGAGGCCCTCGCGCAGGACAGCATCGCGTCGCGCCTCTTCCTCGCGAGGGAGGCCGCCCAGCTCGAAGCCGAACGGGCCCAGATCAAAGCCGATGCCG
This sequence comes from Acidimicrobiia bacterium, assembly GCA_024762335.1. GTDB lineage: Bacteria > Actinomycetota > Acidimicrobiia > Spongiisociales > UBA5794 > JAHEEL01. Next base: position 15,368 of record JANTHO010000027.1, read on the forward strand.
CCGTTTCCGCCGCCGCGGCCGATCCGGAAGACGATGGTCTCGCTGCTGCTGCGGAAGACGCCGTTGCTGCCGCCGAGGAGGCCGCCGCATCCGCCGAGATCGATGAAGGAGAGATACTCGGGTCGCTCTACCCGGGCCTGCCCATCGACCAGAACGGTGTGTGCGTGCCGATCCAGCGGATCGATCTCGATGTGGGATCCTCCACGATCCTCTCCGGAGCGAAAGAACGCATCATGAAGCTCCAGTCCGTGAGGGAGGACCGGTCGCAGAGGATCGCTCTCGTCGACGTGGACGGTGAGCGCTTCGAGGTCGAGAAAGGCGATCGGTTTGCCACGACACTTCGCGTCATGGCGATCGAGGCGGACAGCATCGTTGTTTCGCATTCGGACAACTGGTGCCCGGTCCGGGCCGTGGGTGTGGTTGAAGATCCGAACGACGGCTCGATCGTCGCTATGGCCTCGTATCCATCGTTTGACCCGTCGGCGTTCGTCAACGGGTTGACACAGGCGCAGTGGGAGAGCCTCGGCACGATCAACGCGTTCACCAACTTCGCCATCCAGGGACAGTACGCACCTGCATCGACGTTCAAGGCCATCTCATACGTTCTGGCTCTGGAAGAAGGGATCTACCCGATGGATCGGCCGATCGACGACCGGGTCGTCGATGAGGGGAAGAAGGCGCAGGAGGACGAGCCGACGTCGCCGGGAGGAGAGGGTGAGGCTGGATCAACGACCACCACAACGCTCGCTCCGGATGCGTTGAAGCCGCTCACCTCCGACACGGATCTCTACAACTGTACGGGGAGTCTCCGGTTCGAGTTCAACGACGGATCATCGCAGGTGTACCGGGATTGGAAGCGCAACGGCCACGGGCCGCTCGACCTCCACGGTGCCCTCCAGGCATCGTGCGACCTGTATTTCTGGGAGATCGCTCTGCGTATCTGGAATGAGCGATCCGACGAAAACGGGATCAACAACGAAGATCTCTGGCAGCAGTGGGCCCGGTCTTTCGGATTCGGGACCGAGACGGGCGTCGATCTTCCGTTCGAGAAGCCCGGGCTCATCCCGGATCGCCAGTGGTTCCGGGAGGAGCAACGGAAGGAGACCGGTCGGGTGCGGGCCAACGGGCCGTGGGTGGGCGGTGACCTGATGAACGCCGTCGTCGGTCAGGGTACGGTGCTGGTGACTCCGTTGCAGTTGGCGAACGGTTTCTCCGCGATGGTCAACGGGGGCACCCTGTGGAAGCCGCGTGTCGTCGCAGAGATGGTGGATCAGAGTGGAGATACGGTCGATGAGAATCCGAAGACCGTTCTCGGGACCGTCGACCTCTCACCCGGGACCTCTTCGGCGCTTCGCCGCGACATGCAGAGGGTCGTCAACGGTCCCATCGGGACGGCGCGGAAGGCATTCGCCGGCTTCGGACCCAACGTGTCGACGGTCGGAGGGAAGACCGGGACCGCTGAAATCATCAAGGCGACGGAGGACGTGCAGGAAGTCGACACGGCTTGGTTCGTCGGGATCACCCCGGTCCTGTCGCCCGACTACGTCATCACGGTCGTCGTCGAACGCGGTGGATCCGGCGGAAGAGTGGCCGCTCCTGTGGCCAGACAGGTCCTTCAGTACCTTGTAAATGGGCCGGACGCGGTCACGCCCATCGTGGCGGGAGCGGAGGCCGACTGATGGCGATGACCCAGGAGCGCACACAGATTTCGCTGCTCCGGCGCGATCGACAGCTGCGTCCGGACCTGTTCCTGATCATCCCGTACCTGATCCTCACCGGACTCGGTCTCGTGATGATCTATTCCGCGTCGGCCCCCCGATTGGAAGCGCTGGGTATCAGCCCGACCCGTGAAGTAGAGCAGCAGGCCGCGTTCGTTCTGATCGGAATCATGGCGTTCGGAATCGTGTCGTTGATCGACACGAGGATCGTTCGATGGTGGGTACCGATCACCTACATTGCGTCGATCGGCACGTTGATCATGGTGCTGAGCCCGCTCGGAACGGTCGTGAAGGGCGCCCAGCGTTGGATCCAGTTCGGCCCGGTCCGATTCCAGCCGGCCGAGATCGCCAAACTGGCCGTCATCCTCGCGCTCGCCGCCCTGCTCTCGGCCGCAGCCCGGCCGATGAAATGGCATCGGGTCGTTCAAGCAGTCGCTCTCGTGGCACTGCCGTCCGTCCTCATTTTCCTCCAACCCGACCTCGGCACGATGCTCACGTTCGGATTCATCGCAGGCGTGATGATCTTCGTCGCAGGCGCAACCTGGAGGCAGATGGCGGCACTCATCGTCTCCGGCATCATCGGGACCGTCGGCGTGTTCCAGGTCGGGGCGATCAAGGCCTACCAGATCACCCGTCTCACCGCTTTTCTCGACGAGACGGGTGATGTCCTCGGAGCCCAGTACAACCAGTACCAGAGCCAGATCGCGATCGGCACGGGAGGCCTGTTTGGCAAGGGCCTGTTCCAGGGGACGCAGACGAATCTCCGTTTCGTCCCGGAACAATCCAGCGACTTCATCTTCACCGCCGTCGGAGAGCAACTGGGCTTCGTGGGAAGCCTCCTCGTCATTGTTCTCTTCGGGATCATCATCTGGCGTGTACTGGTCGCTGCGGCCAATGCGCGCGATCGTTTCGGCCAGCTCGTTGCCACGGGGATCGCCGCTCTGCTTGGATTCCATGTGTTCGTGAACATCGGCATGACGATCCGGGTGATGCCGGTGACGGGTCTGCCGCTTCCGTTCATGTCCTCTGGAGGGACCGTGTTCGTCGCGATGAGCGTCGCTCTCGGTCTCGCCCACTCCGTGTGGATGCGAAGGTCTCCGCTGCCCGGGGAGATCCAGAGCGAGGCTCTGTAGGCGCTCCGGCCCCGACCTTGGTTCAACTCGGCGGGCTCGTCTACAGTCACACTCCATGCACCGACGTTCCGAACAGGGCTGGATCGAAGTCATCGCCGGACCGATGTTCTCCGGGAAGTCCGAGGAGCTGATCCGGCGCGTCACCAGGTACGGGATCGCCAGGATCCCGGTGCAGACCTTCAAGCCGGTGCTCGACACACGCTATTCGGACGAAGAGGTCGTCTCCCACTCCAATCTGTCGACGGCGGCGATTCCCGTTGCAGACTCGAGCGAGCTCCTGCATGCAGTTGAGGATCGGACGGTCATCGTCGGTATCGACGAAGGGCAGTTCTTCGACGAGGAGCTCGTCGACGTCGCGATGCGGCTGGCGGCCGCGGGGAAGCAACTGATCATCGCAGGTCTGGACCTCGACTATCTCGGCCGTCCCTTCGAGCCGATCCCGTCGCTCATGTTGCGAGCCGAGTATGTGACAAAGGCGCTCGCCGTCTGTCACCGGTGCGGGGGACCGGGCCTGTTCACCCAGCGCGTCGTCCAATCGGACGAACTGGTGGTCCTCGGTGCCCAGGATGCATACGAGGCGCGATGTCGGCGCTGCTACGACCCGTCCGAGGCACGGCAGGAGCCGCTTGATCTCTGAGATCCGGAGCGTCGTTTCCGCCGACCGGTTCGCCGACCAATCCCCGGAGTAGACCGTCGGGCACGCTACGCTCGTTTTCGCGACGACCGCAGAGAGCGGTCGCCATTTTCCGATCTGGGACCTGCACGTGGCACCCGTCCGTTTGTTCAACGTCTACCGGCATTTCACGGCGATCGATCACCGATGCGCCGTGGATACCGACCTCACGATGACGCAGACGGGCCGCGATTCTGCCGGTGTCCCGATCACCTCGAAGGAGTTCACCGATGGGATTGTTCCGCAAGAAGGCCGCGCGCGTTGTGCGCCGCGGCTCGGCAACAGAAGAACGCACCGTGCGAACGGTCGGCGGCGAAGCCGTCACGATTCGGCGGTTCTCCACCGCTGACGCCGCGTCTGCCAAAGAGAGCACGCGCCAGAAGCGCAAGCCGAAGACGCAGCAGAAGCGGAAATCGACGGATCAGCGTCGCCGGAGGCGGCCGACGCATCTCGAAGTCGCTCCACCGCCCGATACGGCTCGCAAGCAGATGCTGGTTCGGACCATGCCGCATCAGACACAAATCGTGGTTCTCGAAGGTCCCGTCCTCGTCGAGCACTACGTTGCGCGTTCGGACAACCGGTCGCTCGTCGGCAACGTGTATCTCGGGAAGGTGCGAAACGTCCTGCCCGGGATGGAGGCGGCGTTCATCGATTTCGGAGCCGGCAAGAACGGGGTGCTCTACGCGGGCGATGTGAACTACAGCGCGTACGACCTCAAAGGCAAGCCGAAACGTATCGAATCGGCACTCCAGCCCGGCGACCCCGTCCTCGTCCAGGTCGTCAAGGACGCGATGGGGCACAAGGGTGCAAGGCTCACGAATCAGATCAGCCTCGCGGGGCGTTACCTCGTCCTCGCTCCGGACGCACAGGTGCGCGGTATCTCACGCCGACTGTCGGACGACGAACGGCATCGTCTCCGCGAACTCGTCGCAGAGTTCCGTCCCGAGGGGATGGGCGTCATCGTCCGCACCGCGGCCGATGGGGCGACCCGCGAGGACATTAAGTCCGACATCGAACGCCTCAGCGACATATGGAAGCGGATCGACAAAGAGATGCAGTCGGTGACCGCACCGGCGCTCATCTACCAGGAGCCACCGCTCGTTCTCCGCGTGATCCGTGAGCATTTCACCAGAGACTTCAAGCGTCTCCTCATCGACGATCGGGCAACCCACGAGCGGGTGCTCGAGTATCTCGGCGGTACCGAGTCCGATCTGCTGGAGAAGGTCCAGCTCTATGAAGACGAGCTCCCGCTGTTCGAGCGGTTCCACGTGCAGGACCAGCTGCGCAAGGCGCTCGACCGCAAGGTCTGGCTCCCATCCGGCGGACATCTCGTCATCGACCGCACCGAGGCGCTCACCGTCATCGACGTGAACACGGGCCGCTTCGTCGGTCACTCGAACCTCGAAGACACGGTGCTGCAGAACAACCTCGAATCTGCCGAGGAGATCGCCCGCCAGCTCAGGCTTCGCGACATCGGCGGAATCATCGTCATCGACTTCATCGACATGGAGGTCCAGAAGAACCAGGAAGCGGTTCTTCTCCGGCTCCGCGAGCATCTCGCCAAAGACAAGATGCGTACGCAGGTGTTCGACGTGTCGAACCTGGGACTCGTCGAGATGACGCGCAAGAACGTGTCGGCCGGTTTGCTCGAATCGTTCTCCGAGGTGTGCCCCCGCTGCAACGGACGGGGTGTGCTCCTGCACGAGGAGGCGGCGACGACCGGCGTGCCCGTGGGTTTCGAGCACGAGGACATCGACTGACGGAGACCGATGGACCGCTGGTCATAGATCGAATTTCCGCTATCATCACCGGACGCTTCGCACGCGGAGCGTATGACCGCGCCGAGAGAGTCGGCCCGACCACCACGAACACTGAAGGATCATGTACGCCATCATTCGCGCCGGCGGCAAGCAGGCCAAAGTAGAAGAGGGCGGCGTCCTCGACGTCGAGCGCATCAAGAGCGACGGCGACGTGACGTTCACACCGCTACTCATCGTCCAGGACGACGGCACCGTCATTGCGGACCACGACGTTCTCGAGAAGCTCACCGTCACGGCTGAAGTCGTCGGTGACACCACGGGGCCGAAGATCGACATCTTCAAGTACAAGTCGAAGACGGGGTATCGGCGTCGTGCGGGGCACCGGCAGAAGTACACCCGCCTCGAAATCAAGAAGATCGAACTGCCGAAGAAGGCAGCGAAAGCCTCCAAGAAGACCGCCGATGAACCGGCGGAGACCGAGGCTTCCGAACCGGCAGACACGAAGGAGGGCTGAGATGTCCAAAACCAAGGCAAGCGGCTCATCCAAGAACGGTCGCGATTCTGCGGCACAGCGGCTCGGCCCGAAAGTATTCGATGGGCAGATGGTCAACTCGGGCGCCATCATCGTGCGTCAGCGCGGAACCCGCATTCACCCCGGTGACAACGTCGGCCGCGGCGGCGACGACACGCTGTACGCCATGGTCGAGGGGCGCGTGCAGTACGGCACGAAGCGCGGTCGCCGTCAGGTCTCCGTTATTCAGTAGCTCGATCGGGCAGACATTCGATTTCTCATGAGGGGCGGCTCTTCCGGGGCCGCCCCTCCGTGATTTCCGATCTCGTCGGGCCACGGCCGTTCGATTCTCTGCTGCTCCGGACTCCGACTCGTCTACTGTTCTCCCTCTCATGGCTTCGTTCGTCGATTCCGTTCGTCTCTTCGCCCGCGGTGGATCCGGTGGTGCCGGTGTTGTCGCGTTCGTCAAACGGAAAGGGAAGCCGCGTGGACGCCCGATCGGAGGGAACGGCGGCAAGGGAGGGAATGTGATCCTGGTCGCGGACCCTCGGATCGGGAGCTTGCTCCGATACGACCGCAAGCCGCACTGGCGGGCCGGTGACGGCGATCACGGCAGTGGCGAGCTCAGACACGGCAAACGGGGCGAGGACCTTGAACTCCCCGTACCGCTCGGCACCCGGGTCAAAGACGAGGACGGGACGCTCATCGCCGATATGGTCGAACCCGGGCAGCGGCTTGTCATCGCCGAGGGAGGAAGAGGCGGGCGCGGAAACGCCTCGTTCGTGACACCCGACCGCCGGGCCCCTTCGTTCGCCGAGCAGGGCGAGTACGGGGAGGACCTGACGATTCTCCTCGAACTGCAGCTCGTCGCAGATGCCGCCCTGATCGGCTATCCGAACGCCGGGAAGAGCACGCTCATCGCCAGCGTGTCCGCAGCGACGCCGAAGATCGCCGACTATCCGTTCACCACCCTCACTCCCCACCTCGGGGTCGTGACCATCGATGATCGGGAGTTCGTGATGGCGGACATCCCCGGTCTTGTCGCAGGCGCGGCAGACGGGAAAGGGCTCGGTCACGAGTTCCTTCGCCACACGGAGCGGGCGAATGTGCTCGTGGTACTTCTCGATCCGTCGGAACTGCAACATGACCCGCCCGATCGGCAGTACGACGTGCTTGTCCACGAACTCGAGGCGCACTCACCCGATCTTGCGACCCGGCCGCGCATCGTGGTTCTCAACAAAGCAGACCTGCTCGACGACATCGCCACCGACTGGGCAGCCGAGCGCGGCGTGGAGCTTCAGGTGATCTCCGGCATCACCGGCCATGGCGTTCCCGAACTGTTGCACCGCGTCGCCGATCTTGCCGAACTCGCCGAACGTGCGGGACCGGACCGGGAGGGCTACGTACTCCATCGGCCGCTCGGAACGGCGTTCCGCATCGACCACTCGGAAGAAGGGTGGGTTGTCAGCGGGAGGGCAGCCGAGCGTGCCGTCAACCTCGACGACTTGACGAATCCGGACGCGGCGGACCTCGTGGCGAAACGGCTGGTCGCCACCGGCATCGATGCCGCGTTGCGGAACGAAGGGGCGCTCCCCGGCGATGACGTCCGCATCGGCGACATCGTGTTCACATACGATCCCGATGCCGGCGAAAGCGCGGAGTCATGAGACATCCGATCGAATCGGGGCGACCCGTCGTGGTCAAGATCGGCTCATCGAGCCTGACGAGCGAAGGCGGACGGATCGACGCCGCTGCGGTGGATCGCGTTGCTGCACAGATTGCAGATCTCCGCGCCGACGGCCATCCGGCCGTCCTCGTCAGTTCGGGCGCGGTCGCTGCCGGACTGCCAGCGCTCGAGGTCGATCGACGCCCCGACGACCTGCCGGGTCTCCAGGCCGCCGCAGCGGTCGGGCAGGGGCGACTGATCGAGCGCTATGCGAGAGCATTCGATGCTCATGGCCTCGTTGTCGGTCAAGTGCTGCTCACCCGAGACGTCCTCGCCGGTCGTGAGCCACACCTGCATGCACGAGCCGCGCTCGAACGCCTGCTGAACCTCGGCGTCGTCCCGATCGTCAACGAGAACGACACCGTGGCCGTGGACGAGATCCGGTTCGGTGACAACGACCGGCTGGCCGCGATCGTGTCCCATCTGGTTGCGGCGGGTCTGTTGATCATTCTCACCGATACGCCCGGCATCTATGCGGATGATCCGCGCCTCGTGGCCGAACCCGAACTCCTCGGTGCCGTGCGGCACAGCGACGAAATCCTCGACCGGCTGCGTGCGAACGGCGACGCCGGGAGTTTCGGCTCGGGTGGTATCGCGACGAAGATCGCGGCAGCCAGGATGGCCGCGTTCTCCGGCATCCCGACCGTCGTGACGGCTGCGCGAGATCGCGAAGCCGTCAGGCAGGTGACCAGGGGTGAAGAACTCGGAACCTGGGTTGAACCCCGGGACACGGGCCTCAACGCCCGGAAGCTGTGGATCGCATTCAGCCTCCCGTCGGCGGGAACGCTCGTGATCGACGACGGTGCCGTTGCGGCCGTGGTCGATGGCAGTCGTTCACTGCTGGCGGCAGGGGTTACTGCCGTTGAGGGTGAGTTCGAACGGGGCGATGCCGTCGAGATCCGGGATCAGTCGGGTCGTCTCGTCGGCAAGGGACTTGCCGGACTCAGCGGGACCGTACTTGGTGAAGTGCTCGGCCATCACACATCGGTCGCCGGCGGCGCCGCCGTTCATCGTGACGACCTGATCGTGTTGATCTCGGGCCGGTCCGTGTGAGGGCCGGCTCGGCTACGCTCGCCCGATGGATGCATTCGAGAACCCCGACACCGTTTCAGCCGCCCTGGGCGCGGTCGGCTACCTGACCGACGCCGAGATCGCACAGGTGGTGTTCCTTGCAGGACGCCTCGAGAAGCCCATTCTCGCCGAGGGTCCGGCGGGCGTCGGCAAGACGGCGCTGGCATTGGCGATCGCGGACGCTTCGGGCCGCAGACTGGTGCGCCTGCAGTGCTACGAGGGTCTCGACGAATCGAAGGCCCTGTACGAGTGGAACTATCACAAGCAGCTTCTCCGGCTCCAGAGCGACGAGGGGAAGGACTGGGATGATCTCGAGGCGGGGATCTTCAGCGAGTCGTTCCTCCTCAGCCGCCCACTCGTCGAGGCGATCCGTTCGGAAGAGCCGGTCGTTCTCCTGATCGACGAAGTGGACCGGGTCGAAGTCGAAACCGAGGCGCTCCTGCTCGAAGTGCTCGATACGTTCCAGGTGACGATCCCCGAGCTCGGAACGATCGAGGCGAGCACGCAGCCGATCGTCATCCTGACATCCAACAACACGAGAGAGCTCTCCGAGGCCCTGAAGCGCCGGTGTCTCTATCTCCACATCGACTACCCGACCGTCGAACGCGAACAGGCCATCCTCCGGGCACGGATTCCCGATCTCGACGAAACCACGGCACTCCGGATCGCGCAGGTCGTTGCGACGATCCGCGACAGGACGCTGCGGAAGCCCCCGTCGGTCAGCGAATCCCTCGACTGGGCACGGGCCCTCATCGCTCTCGGCCTCGACGTGGACGCCGAATCGACCATCGGGACGTTGAACGTGCTCCTCAAACATCGGAGCGATATCGACGAGGTTGCGGCCGACTTCGCCGCCGTCGACGAGCGATGATCAATCGGCTCGCCGAGTTCGCCGAGGAGTTGCGGGCGGCCGGGCTTCCCGTTTCGATGGTTGAGGTGCTCGACGCCGCCGAGGCGACACAGCACGCGGACCTCGAATCCATGGACGGCCTACGGTTCGCGCTCGCGGCGACGATGATCAAGTCGGATCGTCACCGGGAAGCGTTCGACCGGATCTTCGATGTGTACTTCGTCTTCGGCGGGCCGGCTGATTTCCCCAACGACGATGAGCCGACCGACGATCTCACACGTGCGACCGCCGACGCACTCGCACACGATGATCACGATCGGCTCCTCGACCTCATTCGCGAGGCTGTGGAGCGATTCGGCCGGACGGGCACGGGATCGCTCGGCGGCGACAGCTACTACGCCTACCGGGTCCTCCGGCGTCTCAATCCGGATCAGATTCGCAACATGCTGCTGGAGGCGGCATCGGCGGGGGACGACGGCTTCCGTGGGCGACTTGCCGGGAGCCGTGCCGAGCGCTCGATCCGACTGCTCCGCGAGGAGGTTCGCAGAGAGATCCTCCGACGGGTCGCCGAGAGCCGGGGGCGTGACGCGGCAATGCGGTCCGTCGACGTGTCGCTGGTCGAGGATCTCGATCTCCAACACGCGACCAGGATCGAGATCGATGCGATCCAGCGAGCAGTAGGGCCACTTGCTCGAAAGCTGGCGACCCGTCTCTCGCAGCGCCGGCGCCACGGGCAGCGCGGCCGGCTGGATGTGCGACGAACCATCAGACGATCGCTCGGCCACGGCGGGGTCTTCGTCGATCCACGATTCCGGAGTCCACGAGTAGCGAAGCCGCAGATCGTCCTGCTCTGCGACACGTCGGGATCGATGGCGACGTTCTCCCGATTCACGATGCAGCTTGCCCACGCCATCGCATCGGAACTGGCGAGTGTTCGGTCGTTCGTGTTTGTCGAGGGCATCGACGAGGTGACCAGGTTGTTCACGCCGGGGAACAACTTCACCGATTCGTTGGCCCGCATCGCAACGGAGGCCGACATTGTTCGTGCCGATGGGCATTCAGACTACGGAAGATCCTTCGATGAGTTCGTCGAGCGCTACCTCGGCGCGGTGACGTCGAGAGCGACCGTCATCGTGGTTGGAGATGCCAGGTCCAACTACCGGGACGCGTCCCATGAGGCATTTCGAACGATCGCGGATCGGGCTCGCGCCGTCTTCTGGCTCAACCCGGAGGCGGAGCGTTTCTGGAACACGGGCGACTCGATCATGAGTGCCTACGCGCCCTGGTGCGACCGGGTCGATGAGGTGCATTCGCTCCGGCAACTGGAACGGTTCATCGAACGAGCGGCATTGCCGGGCGTCGGTGCCGGGAGGCCGCGTCGGGCGGGTCGGCCCGCGTAGACGAAGGGGGGTGCCGTGACGGAACCCTTCACAGTCGTCGTCCGATGAGATAGCTTGTCGAAGTAGCGATGGCGGCGGAGAATCGTGCTCATCCTCGTTGCAGCCTTCGCGATGTTCCTCCCGGCCGTGCCGCAGCCCTGCCCGATTCTCGCGCCTCCGGTGCCGGGGCCGGTAATCCGGCAGTTCCAACCGACCGGGCGTTACAGCGGGCACTGGGGCATCGACATCGGAGGAGCGATCGGCGAACCCGTCGGTGCTGCGGCCGACGGGCGGGTCACCTTCAGTGGGGTCGTCGTGGGGAACAGGACCGTGACCGTGGACCACGGAGGGTTGCGCACCTCGTACTCGTACCTCTCCGAGCGAAGGGTGGTGGCGGGGGACAGGTTGCATCGGGGAGACGTTCTGGGTGCGATCGGCATGCACGACGGCCGGCCGGCGCTCCATTTCTCCGTGCGGATCGGCGACCGTTACATCGATCCTCTGAGCGCCCTCGCCTGTCCGGATACCCCGTGGGCCGGCGTGTGGCTCCGCAGTTTGTGGGCGACGAGCCCGTATCCTGGTCGCCATGCGAGCCATCCTCGGTGGAACCTTCGATCCGCCTCACATCGCCCATCTCGCCGCAGGGGAGGCCGCGTACGAGCAGCTCGGCGTCGACACCGTTACCTTCCTTCCCGCCGGCCGTCCATGGCAGAAAGCCGATACCGGCGTGTCCGGGGCCCGCCACCGGCTCCGGATGACGGAGCTGGCCGTCGACGGCGTCGGACATTTCACGGTCGATGATCGAGAAGTTTCCCGGGATGGGTGGACCTACACGATCGACACGGTGAACGAGATCGGCGAACGTGACATCGTATTGATCGTCGGGGCGGACAGTGCCCGTGGTCTTCCGACGTGGCACCGAGCCGAGGAGCTTCTCGACCGGGTGCGTATCGCCGTCGTTCCACGCCCGGGTGTCGATCGGACCGATGTTGAGAGCGCGTTCGGTAGCGACGTCGTGTGGATCGACACACCGGCTTTGGACCTGTCGGGGACGATGCTCCGCCGACGGATTGCCGAAGGTCGATCGATCCGATTCCTCGTACCCGAAGCCGTCCTGGAGTACATCGTCGAGCACGATCTGTATCGGAATCGTCCCTGAACCAGGGGCGCTGTATCCCTACAATTGAGTCCCAGACACGAAAAGGAGTTCGTATCCCAGCCACCCCGCATGCCGAAACGGCGGCGCGTGCCGCTGCCGAAGCGATCATCGACAAGAAGGGCGACGATGTTGCCCTTCTCGACGTTTCCGACCTGCTGGTCGTGACCGACATGTTCGTGATCGGAACCGGAACCTCGAACCGTCACGTCCGGAGCCTCGCCGACGACGTCGAGCATCATCTCCGCGAAGCGCTCGACGAACGGCCCATCCGGAAGGAGGGCGCCGACTTCGGTCGGTGGGTGCTCCTCGACTATGGAGACATCGTTGTGCACCTCTTCGACGCAGAGACCCGGGACTTCTACGACCTCGAACGTCTATGGGCCGACGCCCCGAGACTGGAATTCACCGTTCCTTCGGCTACATCCGAGGTCTGATAGACTCCCTCACCTTCCGGGGCTGTAGCTCAGCCTGGCAGAGCACTTGACTGGCAGTCAAGGGGTCAGGGGTTCGAATCCCCTCAGCTCCACCGGAGAGACAAACGCTGAAACCCTTGCTAAGGCAGGGGTTTCAACGGTTCCTAGGGGGTAACTCTCCGAGCCCCCCGCTTTGCTCACACGCAGACGTTTTTCAAATCGTGCGCAGTGCCGACCGCTGAGGCTCCCCCACCTAACCCTCTCCTTCACCTTTCCGGTCCCGTCGGTGCAGCAGGAGCAGGGACAGGCCCAGCAGCAGAATCGGTGGAGCGATCGACGCCCAGCCTTGCGCGACCGCACTGATTGTTGCTTCGAGCAGTAGCAGCGGAGAGACCACGGCTAGGACGACGGCCGGGGGTAGGGCCACTTCGAGTAGCGACGACGGCCACTCGGTGAGATCGATGGTTGGCCGCGACCGACGCTCCGGTGCAGTCTCGGCGTAGTCGACACCATCGAAGATCGAGCGGTAGCCGACGTCGTTCGGAGGCATCGCGAGGACCGCTGCTGTGACGGATTCGGTCGGCGTGGTCGTGGTCGTGGTCGGCGTGGTCGTGGTCGTGGTCGGCGTGGTCGTGGTCGTGGTCGGCGTGGTGGTGGTCGTGGTCGTGGTCGGCGTGGTGGTGGTCGTGGTTGGGTCAGTAGTTGTGGTCGTGGTCGGAGGGTCGGAGTAGGTGACGGAGTTCACGAGGTCAAGCTGCGCTGCTCTCGTGTCGTCGAGATCCCTCAGCGCCGCCAAGACAGCATCAAAGACTGTTGAAGATGATGAACTCTTTCGAATCGCCTTCAATTCGGCGCTTGCTCCGTTCCTTATGACATTGATGTCGTAGGTCGCCTGGTCACGCATCTCGTTGAGGTCGTTCTCGGATGCAGCTTCCGGTGCAGTCGAGACGAATGCCGCGGCGATGTCCTCCATCTGGGCCTGCGCCGTCGAGAGGATCTGGTCGATCTCCGCCAGTGCTGCCTGGTCGTCGTCATATGCGAGGACGGCGCCGCGTGGGGTGCTCCCTGCTACGGCGCCGGCACCGATCGCAGCGGCAACCATCGCGGTGACAACGACGCGGAGCAGCAGTCTTCCCATGGCTCATGTATCGGCATCCGACAGCACCGACCTGAGCCGGGAACCGATTCCTGCTCGACCGGCACCATCAGCTCTGTATGGTCCCACCGAACGTTCCCCGCCTGGCTCCGACGGCTCAAGAGACAGCCCGGAGATGCCGACGTTCCATGAGTGGAGGCAAAGAAGAGTTCCGACCGATCCGCCGATGACGCCAGGAGTTCCGTCATGGACTCCGTGGCACTCGTAGTGGCGGTGCTCATCGCTATGGCGCTCCTCGTTGTCGCGGTCATCCTTGTGAACCGCCAGGCCGCTATCGACACCGCATACGACGCACGCGTCTCAATACTTGCCGAAGAAGGCCTCAGCTCGGCCGCAGCGCTCGAGAACGCGACCAGCCGGGCCGTACTCGTCGCAGCGTTGACAGAAGAAGGCCGAGCGACCGAGAGTCCAATCGTCTCTGAGGCTCTCAGCTCCGTCCGCCAATTGAGTGAAGCGATGCACCGTCGCCTCGACACGCTGGCCTCGGAGCTCACCACCGACGAGCGGACGGGCGTGGCTTCGTCGGCCGACGCTCTCGACACGGCGACGGAACAGACCTTCGCCGCCATTGAAGGTGAAGACCCGACGGCTACGACGTCGGCCGCCGCGGAACACCACGCGGCGTATGAGACTCTCGTCGACGAGCTCGTTGCCATCCGCGACGACCACGGCTCACAGGTCCTGATCGACGGCGATGGACCCCAGCGCGCCGCTGACGCAGCGCGCTTCCTGATCTTCTTCATCGTGCCGCTCACGCTGGTGATCGGCTACCGCAGAAGAGAGCGGACACGGGCAAGGGCTCGCAACCTCGAGGCAGAGCTCGCTCGCGAGCGTGCCATGAAGCAGTCCCGGGATGACTTTGTCGCCGATCTGTCACACGAGCTGCGGACCCCCCTGACGGGCATCTACGGATTCGCACTCGCGCTCAACGAGATGGCAGACCTCACGGACGACGACCGCGAACTCGTTACTCACATTGTCGCCGACGCCGCAGAACTGACCCGGATGGTGGATGATCTGATTGCCACGGGACGCATGGAAGTCGGCACGCTGACGGTCGCCCTGGAGCCGACGGAACTCGTACCGATCGTGACCGATGTCGCCGCTGTGTCCCGAATGAGGGGCATCGACCTCTCAATCAGCGTCCCCGACGTCATCGTGAAAGCGGATCGGATCGGCTTGCGTCAGGTGCTCGTCAACCTGGTGTCAAATGCGGCACGACACGGGGGCGACAGCATCGTGATCTCCGCAGAGGTGCTCGAGGGGGCCGTCCACCTTCGAGTCATTGATGACGGTCCCGGCGTCGACGACGAAGTCGAGCCTCTGCTGTTCGCCCGGTACGTCCACGGGGAGGGCCAGGCGCTGGTCAGCGGCACGATCGGCCTCGGCACATCGGTCGCCGCGGCCTACGTGGACGCGTTCGGTGGCACGATCGAGTACTACCGAGAGGACGATCACACCGTCTTCGACGTGCGCCTCCTGCCGGTTCTCTCGGACGCATCTCTCGAGGAGGCGGAGGCCGCTCTGGTGTAGAGCCGGCGGCACTCGAATCGGCTCGCTCGGCCTCTGCGGCCTCTCACCGGCGGATTGTGCATGCTTCGGTACCCTTCGGGCTGACGCTCCGATGGAGATAGGAGTGAATTCACAGAGCACACAGGTATTCAAGAATCTGGGCATCCTCGGTCTTGTGCTCGTCGTCATGAAGTTCTTCTTCGGCTGGAGCATTTCGATCATCGGGAGCATCGTTCTCACGATCATCCTGTTGGTTGTCATGTCGCTGGCGAAGGGGGCTGATCGCCGGTGGTCGAATCGTTTCGGGTTCTCGCAGATCAACTCTCCCCCATGGACGGTCTCGGTGTTCCCTGGTACGTGGCAGGTGGGTGGGCGATCCATCAGGTGTTCGCCGACGATTCGGACGGCAAGCGGTTCGAGATCCTGTTCGGTGAGATCGACGACGGGCAATGGTCATACCGGCGCAACCCGGCCGTCACGATGCCGGTCGCTGACCTGTGGGTCGAGGGCCCGTTGGAGATCCCGGCGCTGGTACCTGAAGTCGTTCTGTTGTTCAAGGCGAAGCTCGGTCGGTCCTGGGACGACGCAGACTTCGAGTCGGTTCTTCCCACCCTCGCACCCGGCCGACGTGCCTGGTTGAGCGAAGCCCTCGCGGCATCCCATCCGGGCCATTGCTGGATCGGTCCGCTCGCCTCGTAGCGATTCTGGGCATGGGGATCGTGTCCGATCTATGGTCGGGTCATGGAACGACTCAATGAACTCACTGCAGGAATGCCGATCGTGTGGGGTGGTGATCGGATCGCCAGAGTGGACGAGGAGCTAGCCGCGGCATTCGAGCCCGGAGATCGGCTGATCGTCATGCAGGCCGATGGGTCCCTCCTGCACATTCCGGCTGACGAGCAGGAGATCGCCACGGAAGCGGTTGATGCAGCATCGGACGCGTTCGATCGGATGGGCACGGTTTCAGACGAGCAGATCAGCGGGTTCTACGACCTCTTCGCCTCGACGCTCGCCGACGACGGATCGTTCGCACCGATCGCAGCAGCCAACCGATCCGATGTGGCTCGTGCCCGTTCTCGAGGACGATCGGCGACACGGCTGGAACTGAGCGAACGGATGCGAGCCGACATGATCGAAGGTCTCCGTTCCTGGCGAGACGCTCCCGGCGGCCGGGGAAGTGTGGCAGAGACGATCCACCACGATGGATGGCGGGTCGATCAGGTTCGCGATGGCCTCGGCGTCGTCGGGTTCGTCTTCGAGGGGCGTCCGAACGTCTTCGCGGATGCCACGGGTGTCCTTCGCAGCGGGAACACGGTTGTGTTCCGGATCGGGTCCGACGCGCTCGGTACGGCGCGAGCCATCGTCGAACATGCTCTTCGCCCGGCGCTGCAGCTGTCGGGGCTGCCGGCCGGTGCAGCGGTGCTGATCGACAGCGCCTCCCATGCTGCAGGCTGGGCCATGTTCTCCGATCCTCGGCTCGCACTCGCCGTTGCACGCGGATCGGGAGCGGCAACCGAGCAGCTCGGGGCTGTGGCACGACAGGCCGGGAACGCCGTCAGTCTCCACGGCACCGGTGGAGCGTGGACTATCGGCGGATCCGATGCCGACGTGGATGCGTTCGAAGCGGCCGTCTACCACTCGCTCGATCGCAAGGTCTGCAACACCCTCAACACATGCTGCATCGTTGCCGAACGTGCAGACGATCTGGTTCCCGCATTCCTCCGGGGCCTCGAACGGGCCGGTGAGCGACGCGGCGCGCCTGCGAAACTTCATGTGCTGGAGTCGTCGGTCCGGTCCGTGCCGAAGGCCTGGTTCGCCCGGATGGTCGATGTCGCCAGGGCCGATGGGAGCCATCGCGAGTACCAGGCGGAGCCGATCTCCGAGGCCGGTCTCGGAGACGAGTGGGAGTGGGAGGAGAGTCCCGAGGTCACGCTTGCGGTCGTCCCCTCGGTCGAGGAAGCCGCCCGGCTCTTCAACCGGTACAGCCCACACTTCGTCGTTTCGCTCATCTCGGACGACGAGGCCGCGCACGATCGGTTCTTCGATCTCGTCGATGCCCCGTTCGTCGGCAACGGATTCACCCGTTGGGTCGACGGCCAGTACGCCCTCGACAAGCCGGAACTCGGCCTGTCGAACTGGCAGCACGGCCGGCTCTTCGGGCGCGGCGGAATTCTGTCGGGCGATTCCGTCTACACGATCCGCAGCCGTGTCACCCAGACCGACCCCACCATCGGCCGCTAACGACACGAACCCAGGGTTCTCTGCGCCCTATTTGGCGTCCCTGGCCCGCGGAATGAAAGGGCCCTGCGAACCGCGGGCTCACAA
>JANTHO010000028.1 GCA_024762335.1 Acidimicrobiia bacterium
GAAGAACCGTCCACGTCGACCGGGGATGCCCGGCGGCCCCTTTCTTCATTCTCCCCCACCGCCGAGGTGGGGGAGATGCCCGGAGGGCAGAGGGGGCCGCTCGGATGCTGAAAGGCTGGACGGGACACGGCTCCAGCTGCGTTCCCTCCGGATACCCCCTCAGCGATCGAGCAACAGCTCGATCGCGTCTCCCCCACTGGCGTGGTGGAGACGAAGAACCGTCCACCTTCTCACCTTTCCTGTGAACCTCGGCATCGGCTGAAACGTGGACAGGGACAGGGATTCCGCTCATTGATCGGCGAGAAGCCGTGGATTCAGGATCCGTCGTGGCCGTCGTCTTCGCGATCGCGCTCTTCGATCCTCGGATCGAAAGAGCCGTCCTCGAAGCGGCCGACGAACTCGGACTCGTGGTCGGAGCTCTCGAACTTCACGACCACCCGTTCGGGTCCGGCGTCGTCGACCTCCACCGAGAAACCCCCCGCCGGCGATGCACCAATCAGTGTGACGGTTTCGTTGCCGACGTCGACGACGACCGTTCCGCCGACGAGGTCGTACGCGCGTCGCTCCGGACCGACCGGGACCACCGTGGTGGTTGTGGTCGACGTGCTCGTCGACGGCGGGACGGTGGACGTGGTCGGAGCCGTTGTTGTAGCGCCGTCGCCTCCATCGTCCTGACCCGCCGTCGTCGTCGTTGCGTCGTCATCCGCGGATCCGGTCTCTACACGGGTGGGGGTCGTTTCCCCATCTGTGCCGTCACCGACCGTTGCGTCGTCGGGATCGGCGCCGGGGGGCGCGGCGTCACCCGACGACGCCGAGGTGGTGGTCGGCGTCACCGATGTCGACGGAACGGGCGTTGCCGACAACTCTGCTCCTGCGGCAAGCGACGTTGCCGTCGCCTGGAGGGGAACTGAGGGGGCTTCGGTGACCTGGCCGCGAACGGATCCCACCGCAGCGGCAGCGATGCCGACGGCAACCATCGTCGAGGTGACCCACGCGATGATGAGGAGGGATGTTCGCTTCATAGGTGTCATTGTCCTACGAACCCCGAACTGTTTGGTTAACCGACGGATAAGCAACGGACAACAGTCCGATATCGGTGGGCCTCTGGCGCCTACAGATGGGTATCGTGAAAGGCCATGGCATCCGTCCTGATCATCGAAGACGACCAGCGAATCCGCTCGTCACTCGCATCGCGCCTCGCCGAGCGCGGACACGATGTTGAATCGGTTGGTCGTGCGATGGACGGGGTGGAGCTTGCCGTTGGAGGATCCTTCGATGTGGTCGTGCTCGATCTGGGCCTCCCGGACATCGATGGAGCCGACGCGCTCCGCATGATCCGCGGGGTCAGCTCCGTGCCCGTGATCATCGCGACCGCCCGTGATGACGAATCCGACATCATCGGGGTCCTGAACGCAGGAGCCGACGACTACGTCGTCAAGCCGTACTCAGCGGAACACCTCGAAGCCAGGATCAGGGCCGTGTTGCGCCGTACCGGCGACGACGCGGCTCCCGCGACGATCGCGGTCGGTGGGCTTGAGATCGATCTCAACGGACATCGAGCGACCCTCGACGAAGAACCGCTCGAACTCACCGCTCGGGAATTCGAACTCCTCGCCTTCCTCGCTCAGCGGGCAGGGACGATGATCTCGAAACGCGAACTCCTCGCCGAAGTGTGGAGGCAACCGTACGGAGGTGCGGACAAGACCGTCGATGTACACCTGTCCTGGCTCCGGAAGAAACTCGGCGAGACTGCCGCCGAACCTCGCTACATCTATACGAAACGCGGAGTCGGCGTGCGGCTCGACGCCCCACCGCAGTGAGGCGGCAACTCGTTCGCGTCGTCGCCGCCGTCACCTCGATGGTGGCGCTCGCGTTCCTCGTTCCGCTCGCACTAGTCGTTAAGGATCTCGCAGCCGATCGGGCGATCACACAGGCGGAGAACAACGCAGAAACCATCGCACGACTCCTCATCGTTCTCGGCGACGACGCCATCTCTCCGAGTGTGGGGGCGACCGTCGGTGAGCAGATCCTCCTCGAACAGAACCTCTCGATTATCACCCCCGACGGAACAGTCGTAGCGGGGGTACCTCTTGTCTCCGGTGAAGCGCCGGACCGTGCCCTCAGCGGATCGGCCTACCGATCGGAGGTGGAAGGTGGTCAGGCCATCTATGTCCCCGTCGTCATTCAAAGCGGAGACATCGCCGTGGTGAGGGCGTTCGTACCGCAGGAGGTTCTCACTGCCGGCGTGACGGTCTCCTGGGTCATCCTCGGTTCGCTCGGAGTCCTTCTCGTCTTCCTCGCCGTCGTTGTCGCCGATCGTCTCGGTCGATCCATGGTCGAACCCGTCCGCGAACTCTCATCGACGGCCATCGCACTCGGCGAAGGAGAACTGGATGCTCGCGTCGAACCGAGCGGACCTGCGGAGATCGAGGAAGTCGGTCAGGCACTGAATCACATGGCGACCCAGATCCAGCGTCTCATCGAAACCGAACGAGAGACGGCTGCCGACATCGCACACCGACTGCGAACGCCGCTCACAGCCTTGCGACTCGATGTCGAAGCACTAGCAGACGGGCCGGAGACGGAACGTCTCGTCGAAGATCTCGACGAATTGCAGCGCACCGTTGACTTCGTCATCACCGAAGCACGACGCCCGGTACGCCGCGACCAGGGGGCGGGATGCGATCTGGCGGCGACCGTCTCCGACCGCATCAAGTTCTGGCAGCCCCTCGGCGAAGAGCAGGGGCGAGCCATCACCATCTCGATCGGAGCCGATCCGATGCCGGTCGAGATACCTGCCGAGGATGCGTCCGTCCTCGTTGATGCCCTCATCGAAAACGTGTTCTCCCACACCGACGACGGGATGGCGTTCGACGTGACTCTCGTCCGTCGGGATCGTTCCGCACATCTCACCGTCGAGGACGCGGGGAACGGATGGCCGGACGGTGTCACCGTCGTTGAGCGAGGTGCAACGCCTGGGCATTCGACCGGCCTGGGTCTCGACATCGTTCGGCGAACGGCGGCGTCGGTCGGGGGGTCGGTCGTGCTGGCCGCATCCAAGCGTCTCGGTGGGGCATCGATCGTCGTTGAAATCCCCATGTCGTCGCGCTGACTCTCTACCAAGCCCACCGCACACAATGAAGGACGGGTCCCGACGCGTCGGAACCCCCCGGGGAGAGCCGGGAGGTTCCAACGCCGGGTGGGCCGTCGTTGATCAGCTGTCGTCTGTTTCGCGTTCAACTTCGACGCGAAGTTCACCGTGCTCGAACTCGGCCTTCACCCGAATCCGCACTCCGTCGGAGCGGAACTCGACTTCGGCTTCGCCGGCTTCGTGCTGCTCGACCTCGTAGGTCCAGCCGGCACCGGGGAACACGCCGGCGATCGTCACGCCGCCATCCTGCGAGATGATCGTGACCGAGCCCGCCTCTCCGGCGTCGACAACCCTCGACGTCGCCACCTGGGGCGTGGTCGTCGTCGTGGTCGCAGGGTCGTCATCAGAATCGACTTCGGAGTCATCCCCGTGGTCGTCGTCGACCAGCGTTGTCGATGTCACTTCGTCGTCAGACGAATCATCATACGAGTCATCAGACTCAACGTCCGAATCGTCACCCTCGACATCATCGACAACCGTCGTCGACGTCGCAACATCATCAGACGAATCATCCGACTCCACGTCCGAATCGTCACCCTCGACATCATCGACAACCGTCGTCGACGTCACATCATCATCAGACGAATCATCCGACTCCACGTCCGAATCGTCACCCTCGACATCATCGCCCGGGGTCTCAGAGACCATCGTCGATGTAACCCCGTCGACCTGTTCGACGCTGGTCGATGTCGTCGTCGTGGCGTCGTCGTCAGAACCCAACGCTGCGGTCGCTGCTCCGCTGTTGGCGGTAATGCTCACCACTGCCGATGCCGCGCCGGCGACCATCAGAAGCAGGAGAACTCCCGCGAGAATCGTTCCGAGTTGTTTCATGCGATTTCATCCTTTCTCGACAAGATGTCTCTCTTTGCCGATGTAGCCATGAAATCATGAAGGCAGTTAGCGGAACCTCCCACGACGGCTAAGAACCGGATAAGCCTCGTCCCGCACCGGATCGGGTGATCCCGATACCGCGAATGCGCCTCAGCGTTCCGGCAGCGAGTCTGGCCCGAACGAATGGGGCAACAGATCGGCGAGGCCGTACTCCACCGGGTTGCCGTGTTCGTCGGTGAGAATGACGGTGTCGACCCCGAACTCGCGCATGAGTTGCCGGCAGTTTCCGCACGGCGTGCACCCCTCACCGTCAAGGCACACGACCGCGAGCGTGTCGATCTTGCGAACACCGTGAGCGGCGGCCGTCGTGATGGCATTCGCCTCGGCACAGATCGATGACCCGTAGGCGGCGTTCTCGACGTTGCAACCGGTGTACTCGGTACCGTCCTCGGCAATGAGCGCGGCGCCGACCCGGAAGCGGCTATACGGCGAGTAGGAGCGCTCTCCCGCAGCACGGGCAGTCTTGATGAGTCGTTGTGGTTCGTTCATGGTTCCAGCAGGGCCTCAACGAATGCCCGCGGTTCGAATGGTACGAGATCGTGAAGGCCTTCGCCCACGCCGATGTACTTGACCGGCACGTCGAGTTCCTGTTCCACCGCGATGGCCACCCCTCCCCTGGCCGTGCCGTCGAGCTTGGTGATCACGATGCCCGTGACTCCGACGGCGTCGGTGAAGCTCCTGGCCTGACCGATTCCATTCTGACCGGTCGTGCCGTCGAGCACGAGAAGCACTTCTCCGATCTCCCCGGCTTCACGCCGCAGCACCCGTGCGACCTTGCCGAGCTCGTCCATCAGGTTCGCCTTGGAGTGGAGTCGTCCGGCCGTGTCGACCATCACGACGTCGGCACCGTCTGCGACGGCGCGCCGATAGGCGTCGAACGCGACCGAGGCCGGATCTGATCCCGGAGCCCCGGACACGACCTCCACACCGACCCGACCGGCCCACGTGCGGAGCTGCTCGTCGGCGGCAGCGCGGAACGTGTCGGCAGCCCCGAGCACCGTCGTGGTCCCTCTCTCGCCGAGAAGCCCGGCGATCTTGGCGACCGATGTGGTCTTTCCCGTACCGTTCACGCCGACGACCAGCACCACCGCCGGACTCCCTTCGAGATGGATCGACCGGTCGCGTCCCGACATCTGGCCGATCAACGCCTCCTCGAGCATCCCACGGGCCTGGTCGCCGTCCTCCGGCTTCTGCTTGCGAACGGCCGCGACGACCCGTGACGAGGTCGCAACGCCGACGTCTGCAGCGATCAGGGCCTCTTCGAGTTCGTCCCAGAATGCGTCGTCGAGCGACCCACTTCTCAGCAGACCCCCGAGCCGGTCCCCGAGCGCTGTGCGGGTCCTGGCAAGACGCGAACGAAGCCCCGCCTCCGGCACTTCCGTCACCGGTGCAGGCGTGACCGGCGGCTTTGTGCGCCGTGAGCGCACAAACGCAACGACAACGACCGCAGCGACGACAACGATCGCCACGACGAGCAGAATCAGCAAGTTGGTATCCACCGGATCTCCTTGTGCCCGGAAACCGGACTAAGCGTTGACCTTGGCCATACGACGAGCGAGCACCTTCGAGGACTCGCCCGGTTCCATCGTGACGCCGTACAGCATATCGGCAGCTTCCATCGTCTGTTGCTGATGGGTGATGACAACGAGCTGTGCCGACGCCCGAAGCGTCCCAACGAGACGAAGGAAACGGTGCAGGTTCGCGTCGTCGAGCGCCGCCTCTACCTCGTCCAGGACGTAGAACGGGCTCGGCCGCGCACGGAACACTGCGAAGAGGAACGCGAGGGCTGCCAGGCTGCGTTCGCCGCCCGACAGGAGAGCCAGCCGCCCGACCTTCTTGCCGTGTGGCTGTGCCTCGACTTCGACGCCGGACTCGAGCGGGTGATCGGGATCGACGAGGCGCAGACGGCCCCGACCGCCGGGGAACACCTGGGTGAAGTTCTCCTGATACATCTCGGAGATCTCGGCGAACGCCGCCATAAAGAGGGCGGCCATCTCCTCATCGAGGGCGGAGATGACCTTGCGAAGCTCGCTTCTCGACTCGTCGAGATCGGCAAGCTGCTCCTCGAGGAGCGCTACCTCGCCGGCGAGTTCGTCGTATTCCGCTGCGGCGAGCGGGTTGATTGGTCCCATCCGGCGGAGATCGGCTTCGAGACTCGCAAGACGCTCGTTGGGGTCGACTCCCTCATCGAGGTCCGGTCGGGGTGCGGCGAGCGCTTCTTCCACCGCGGCATCGGCGTCCCGTCGCAGACCTTCTGCCGTCGATTCTCTTCTGACACGCGTCTCGGCCAGGTCGATGGCCAGCTCCGAGAGGCGTTCCCTGGCGAAGGAGACCTTGCGCTCGAGTTCGGCCCTGCGCTGTTCGGCGCTGTCGAGGGCACCGGCGACATCCCCCACTTCGATGCGCAGGGTGCGCTGCCGTTCGCGCAACTCGGTGATGTGCCGTTGGGCCGTCGCCGTGACCCGACCGGACCGTGTCTCGATCTCCGCAAGCCGATCGATTCGCGGATCGTTCTCCGGGAGCAGCGCGAGCTGGCTCAACTCGAGCCGAATCCGTTCGAGGCGACGCCGGAACATCGCCTTGCGTTCGACCACTCCTGCAAGCTCCGCCGCCGACTCCTCACGGAGGCGACGGGCTTCGTCGGTCCTCGCTGCGACTTCCTCACGCCTGCGGTTCAATGCGTCCCATGCCGCCTGGCGGGCCGCTTCTTCACCTTCGAGTTCGGCCACGCGGTCGCGCAGCTCGGTGATGCGCTCTTCCCGAGCAACATCGGCTTCGCTGATCGCCGCCGCACGGGCGTCCAGGCGCTCCCGTTCCGCTTCTCCCTCGGCAATCGCCCGGCCGATGAGATCGAGTGCTTCCGTGTGCCCGGCGATTCTCGCTTCGAGAGCTTCGAGATCGTCGAGGGCAGTGCGCTCCACGCGCCGAGCCGCGGCGAGGTCCCGTTCGACCGTCGACCGCCGGCTCGCCGTTCGCGACTGTTCGCGCTCGACAACCTCGAGTTGGACCCTGGCTGCCTCCAGTGCGGCGAAGCCTGTGCCGTCCGGCTGTGCGACGTGCATCCCGGAAGCCGCGATCACGTCGCCTTCGGGGGTCACTGCGCGCAGATCCGGGTACCGCTGAACAACCCTCCATGCGGCTTCCCACCCTTCGGCGTAGACAACGTCACCGAGAAGCGCTTCGGCGACCGTGCGCTCGGCGCCGGGGCCGAGGAGATCGACGAGCGCCTCCAGCCCGAGTTCGGAAGCGGCCGCTCTGGCCGGCACATCACCGCTCGGAACCGGTTTGAAGAGCGAGACGCCACCGAGACCGTCGGACTTCAACAGGGCCGCAACGTCGTGAATGGCGTCGCGATCTGCAGCGAGGAACGCATCGGACCATGCACCGAGCGCCTGATCGACGGCGATCGCTATCTCGGCGGGTGCGTCGAGGGCTGCGGCCACGACCCCGACAACGCCGTCGTGTTCCTGAGCCGTCGACCGGGCCTCCGGATCTCCGATCCCGGCGATCGCCGCCTCGTGAGCCTCAACTCGCGCTTCCGCCGCCGCCACCGCAAGCAGCACATCCGTGTGCTCGTGGTCGACACGCTCCCACATCTCCTCGATGGCGGTGCGGTGAGATCGCGCTTCTTCATAGGTCCGTTGCGATGCGGTGACGGCCGCGTCGGCTTGTTGTATCGATCGGTTCAGTTCGACGCTCTCGATCGCTTCGCGCTCCAGGCGCTCGGCGACGACGCTGCGCCGTGACGTGATCGCTTCGAGCTCCCGCCGGTCACGTTGCGAGGCGTTCTCGAGAGCGCGGAGATCTCCCCGCAGGTTGGCGACGAGGCCTTCGGCCGGAAGCTGTACCTGCTCGGCGAGGGCACGCTCCTCTTCTTCGAGCGCCTGGAGAGCGGTGGTCCGGCGCTCCGCCTCTGCGGCCAGGCGGAACTCAGCGTCCTCGGCGTCTTCGATGCCTCCAATGAGTTCCTGCTCTTCAGTCAGAAGGTCGTTGCGCCGCTCCCCTGCCCCTTCGATTCGCCCCTCGATGGCGACCCGCCGTTCCCGTGCCACGAGTCCGTATCTCCGGAGCCGTTCGACGACCGTCTCCAGTCGGGCTGCGGCGGCCGTGTCTCGTTCGAGCGCCGCTCCGGCTTCGCCGGCCGACGCACGGAGCTCCACGAGTTCGGCCCGCGTCGACTCGAGGGCAGCCTCGTCTTCTGCCAGGGAGCGGTTGAGCGCAGCCTGCTCGGCGGTGGCGTTCGCTTCACGTGCGCGGAGGGCTCGTACGGCTTCGCCGCCGAGCCAGAGGCGCAGCGCTTTCGCTTCGGCCTTCACCGATCCGTGACGGGCCGCGGCGTTGGCCTGGCGCTTGAGGGGACGGAGCGCACGCCGCTTCTCAGAGAGGATGTCGTTGAGCCGATCGACATCCTGCTCGGTAGAGTCGAGGCGACGGATCGCCCGGTCGCGACGGCCCCGGTGTTTCGTGATGCCGGCAGCCTCTTCGATGACGGACCGGTGCTCGTCCGGACGTGCGGTGAGCACAGCACCGATCTGTCCCTGGGATACGAGAACGTGCTGGCTCCTGCCGACACCGCCGTCGGAAAGCAGTTCCTGGATGTCGAGAAGACGGCACGCCGTCCGGTTCATCTCGTACTCGGAGGTGCCGTCCCGGTACAGGCGGCGGGTGATGGTGATCTCTGCGAGGTCGAGCGGGAGGAATCCGTCGCTGTTGTCGAACGTGAGCGACACTTCGGCACGGGACACGGCCGGTCGTGTGGCCGTTCCTGCGAAGACGACATCTTCCATCTTCTCGGTGCGCAGCGCGGTCGTCGCCTGCGTTCCCATCACCCATGCGATGGCGTCGAGAATATTGGACTTGCCGGAGCCGTTCGGCCCGACCACGACATTCACCCCGGCGTCGAATTCGAGCCGGGTCCGGTCGGCGAACGACTTGAAGCCGACGAGCGTGAGCTTCTTCAGGAGCACGGTGAAAAAGCATACCAGCGCGAATTACATGCGTGTGAGTTCTCCGGCGAAGATGGCATGCTTCGGCACGACTACCGTCCCGTCCATGTCCGACGCACTCTTCATCAAGGAGGGAGATTCCTTCCGCCCGACGGGACTCACGAGAAGCTTCTGGTCCGACGAGGCTCAGCACGGCGGTCCGCCCGTCGGCCTGCTCGGGCGAGCGATCGAAATGGTGCCGAGCGTCATCCCGATGCAGGTGGTTAGGCTCACCGTCGACCTCTTCCGTGAGGTCCCGGTCGGCATTCCGTTGAACGTTCGGACGAACGTGGCGCGCGAAGGCCGGCGGATCCAGGTCGTCGATGCCGAACTCGTGGCCGCCGGCCGGACCGTTGCCCGCGCCTCGGGGCTCAAGATCCGCAAGACGGAGGTTGCGACCCCGTCCGTCAATCCTCCGTGGGATCCACCACCGGGCCCGGCCGAAGCGGAGCCGGTCATGCTCGGGCGTTTCGGTTTCACACGAACCGACCATGAGCGGTTCCACAGCCATGCGATCGAGATCCGCACGATCGACGACTCGTTCCTCACGCCCGGCGCGGGCCTGTCCTGGATCCGCCTCACCGTTCCCCTGGTCGCCGGGGAGGCCACGACCCCGTTCGCCCGAACGGCCACCCTGTCCGACGTTGGGAACGGCAACTCGATGGCGCTCGATGGCAGGGAGTGGCTGTATGTGAATCCGGATGTGACGCTCTCGTTACATCGCTGCCCGGAAGGTGAGTGGCTCGGCATGCGCTCCGTTGCATATCAGCATCAGACCGGGATCGGATTCGCCGACTCGGTGCTGTTCGACGAAACGGGCCCCGCCGGCCGCGTCGGTCAGTCCCAGATTCTGGAGCCCAGGGGCGACTCCCGAACGACGTAGCGACCGAACGCGTCGGGATCCGGATCGAACCCGATCCCCACCCCGTCCGATCCGCTGCTGCCAACTCCACCCGCCAGAAACCACGACGCCTCGGCAACATCGGAGTAGGCCGCGCCGGGCAGTGCAGCGACCGCACGGGTGAACGCCCGACCGATACCGGTTTCGACCAGTCCGGAAGCCTTGATCCTGTGCCCCGACGCGAGGGCGAGGTCGTGAACGGTTCGGGCCGCGGTGATGCCGATCCGTGCCGGTTTCACCACGATCACGTCACACGCCCCGGCTTCGATGACCCGTATCGCCGCGTTCACCGAGTCGATCGGTTCGTCGAGCGCTACCGGAGCGACGACTTCGTCCCGAAAGGCGGTGTGCGATTCGAGATCGTCGGAGGGGAACGGCTGCTCGATGTAGGCGACCCCCAACCGGTCCAACTCGAGCAGCGACTCCCTCTCGCTCCATTCGTACGAACCGTTGCCGTCGACACCGATCGTGAGGTCGGGATGGGCCTCCCGAAGCGCGGAGAATCGCCCGATGTCCTCTCCCGGTCTGACCTTGAGCTTCACAGCAGCAGCGCCGGTGGCTTCAAGACGTTCGACCGGATCCTCATCGAGACCGACGGCAACCGACGTCGGCACGAACCGTGAGCCGGAGGCACCGATGGATTGGGCGAGCGACAGGTCGGCCCGCCGGGCTTCCAGATCGGCGGTCGCCTCATCGATCGCCGCAGCCGCCGTGGGCGAAAGGACACTCCCCCGAACGAGCGTTCTCACGGCATCATCGACCGAGTCCGGCGTGACGCCGGGATAGGGAGCGGCCTCCCCCCACCCCGCGGTGGATCCGTCCGTGACGCGCACGATGACGACGCGGCGTTCCCTGATCGTCGCGGCGGCGGAGGCAAACGGCCGTCGGAGTGGAATCGCGAGTTCCCAGAGGTGACCATCCATGGTGCCAGGGTAGGCGACGGCGTCTGCCGTCAGGAACGCTTGAGATCCCCGATCCTGAGACCACCCGGAAGGCCGAGTCGGTGAGCATCGAGCAGCTCTTCGTCACCCAGAATGTCCCATGTCGGCCCGTCCGCGACGATCCGGCCCGCTTCGAGGATGATCGAGCGATCGCACGTCTCCAGCGCATAGAGGAGATCGTGGGTGACGATCATCCGGGTCACCGCGAGGTCGTTCAGGATCTCCGTGAGATCGGCCCGGCTCGCCGGATCGAGATTCGAGGTCGGTTCGTCGAGGATCAGGATCTCCGGGCGCATCGCCATCACCCCCGCAATCGCAACCCGGCGCTTCTGGCCGAACGAAAGATGATTGGGTGGCCGATCGGCCAGGTCCGCTACTTCCACCATCGCGAGCGCCTGATCGACTCGCTCATCGAGCTCCCTGCCTTCGAGCCCGAGGTTCGCGGGGCCGAAGGCGACATCCTCCCGCACCGTGGGCATGAACAACTGGTCGTCGGGATCCTGGAAGACGATGCCGACCCTCCGCCGAATGTCGAGAAGGCCGTCGTGATCGACGGGGAGACCCGACACCGTCACGGTCCCGCTCTGTGGAAGGTGGATGCCGTTCATGTGGAGAATCAGCGTCGTCTTCCCTGCCCCGTTCGGTCCGAGCAGAGCGACCCGTTCACCGGCATGGATGTGCATGTCGATGTCGACGAGGGCAGTGGTCCCGTCCGGATACCGGAACCCGAGGCCTCGAATATCGATGACCGGAGTACTCATGCAACGGTCCTCGACATGGCCATCACCGCCATCGTCGATCCGACGAGGACGATCGCTGCGACCCACTGCACTCCGGGCACGGTTTTGACGACCAGCGCGGGCATCGTTCCGGTATAGACCCGTGAAAGCATGGCCAGGTACACACGCTCGCCTCTTTCGTACGTACGCATGAACATCGTCCCGATGGTTCTCGCATACATCGCCCACGCACGGACGGATCGGGCGTGATAGCCCCTCGATGAAAGAGCGATCCGCATACGGGTGAAGTCGGCTGCGACGATGTCGATGTACCGAACGGCGAATCCGATGATCGCGGTGACGATGCGCGGCATGTGGAGCGCTTCGAGTCCCCGCAGAAGATCCGTGATCTCCGTTGTCGACGCCAGGACGACGGCGGTGGCGAATCCGAGCCCTGCTTTCGCTGCAATGTTCCACAGATCCCAGAGACCGTCGACCGACATCGACATTCCCAGTACATCGATCCGCTCTCCCGACCCGACGAGCGGGAACAGCAGTGCCACCAGCAGGAACGGGGCGAGGACGACGGCCCTGCGCGCAATGTACGCCGGGGGGATGTGGGCCAGGACCACGAGACCCAGAACGACGGCGGCGTAGAAGGCAAACGCCCAGAACGCCGTACGCGGCGTCAGCACCACGGCGATCACGAAACCGAACGCACCGACGATCTTCACCTGGGATGCCACGTGGTGAAGCGGTGAGTGGCCGTGCCGGTAGAGGGCGTGCGCGTGACTTCCGCTCATGGCGCAGAACCGGACGATTCGTCTCCCGGTGTCCGGATAAGCCAGAAGAGTCCGAATCCGAGTGCGATCGCAACGACGACGCCGACGAGTCCGGCGATCCCGGTGGAGAGTCCCGGATCCGTTTTGAGATTGTCCCCGTAGTCGGCCAGCGGACTGTCCGCGAGAACATGATCCGCCGCTTGATCTGCAAATCCCTGCCGTTCGGCAACGTATTCGAGGCCGTCGGGTTCACTCGACGCATACCGGGAACCGACGACGGCGATGAGCACCGTGACGAGCAGTGCTCCCACGAACCAGACAAGGCTCTTCGACGTCACGCCGCCAGCTCCTCGGTTCGCTTCCCCGCGAATGTCGGCGCACCGTATACGAGATCCGGTCTCGCCTTGACCACGGCGGTGATGACGAAGAACGTGATGACTCCTTCACCGATGCCGATCAGCGCGTGGGTTGTGACCATGGCGATCAGGATCGCTCCGATGGACAGGCTCTCGATCGTCCCACCGAGAGCGAACTCGACGACGAATCCCATGGCGGCCATCGGCACGGAGATGAACGCCGAGATCGCCGCTGTGACGGCGACCCGCTCGAGACGGAGCCCTGCGACCCGAAACGCCACTCGATAGACGGCGTAGCCGCCGACGGCACCGATCAAAGCCATGTTGATGATGTTGAGACCGAGAGCGGTCAGTCCCCCGTCTGCAAACAACAGTGCCTGGATGATGAGAACGATCGAAACGACGAGGACACCGACCCACGGGCCGACAAGAACGGATGCGAGTACACCGCCGAGGAGATGTCCGGACATGCCCGGCAACACGGGGAAATTGATCATCTGGGCGGCGAACACGAACGCAGTCACCAGCGCGGCCATGGGAACAAGACGATCGGTCAGATACCGGCGGGCTCGTGAAACCGCGACACCGAAGCCGCCGGCCGCTGCCACACCCGCCGCCGCGCTCACTCCCGGGCCGATAACGCCATCTGGTATGTGCATCAGTCTCCTTTGAAGAGCCGCACGATTTATCGTATCGCTCCTCGCGGTGTCCGTCGTCGCCCGGGACGCGACATACGACGGTATCGTGCATCGACCATCGTGCCATGTAAGGAAGACATGACCTTCCCGGTCTCACCGACGCCGGATATTGCGACGCTGCACACCATCGAGCAGCGGATCTTGTGGCTCGCGGTTCGGATGATCGACGCCGCGAATCGCCGAGACGAGACTGAGATCAAGGTCGGAGGACACCAGGCATCGTCTGCCTCGATGGTCTCGATCATGACGGCGCTCTGGTTCGGCCACATCGGCGGTGAGGACAAAGTGGCGATCAAGCCGCACGCTTCGCCCGTCTACCACGCCATCAAGTACCTCACCGGGGAACTGGACCGCTCCTATCTCACGAGGCTGCGCGAGTTCGGTGGGCTCCAGTCGTATCCGTCCCGGACCAAGGACCCGGACGTCTTCGACTTCTCGACCGGATCCGTAGGACTCGGGGCTGTGGCACCGCTCTTCGCCTCCGCTGCGCGCCGCTACGTGGATGCCCACCACGGGCCACGTCCTTCCACACGGTTCATCGCGACGGTCGGGGACGCCGAACTCGATGAAGGAAACGTGTGGGAAGCGATCGCCGATCCGGCATTGCAGGATCTCGGCAACGTCACGTTGATCGTCGACCTGAACCGACAGAGCCTCGACCGCGTGGTACCCGGAATCCAGACCCGCCGGCTCACCCGCTTCTTCGCCGAAGCCGGTTGGCACGTGATCGAAGTCAAGTACGGGACGGAGCTTCAGGCGGCGTTCGCTCGGGACGGCGGCGACGTGCTCCGCAGACAGATCGACGAGATGCCGAACGAACGGTATCAGAGCCTGTTCGCCGTTGAGGGCACGGAACTCCGCGCCCGGTTCCTCGAAGGAGCCGACCCCAGCGTCGGTCGATTCCTCGAATCCGTACCCGATGACGATCTGGGCCGATTGATCCGCAACCTCGGCGGCCACGATCTCGGCGAGCTGCTCCGGGCGTATCGACGGGCCGACGCCGTGACCGACCGTCCGACGGTGATCTTCGCATACACCATCAAGGGTTGGGGCCTCCCCATCGCGGGCGACCCGATGAACCACTCAGCCCAGCTGTCCGACGCCCAGGTCGCCGATCTCCGGACATCCGTCGGACTCGACGAAGAAACGGAGTGGGATCGATTCGATCCGAAGAGCGCTGCCGGAAAGA
Organism: Acidimicrobiia bacterium; assembly: GCA_024762335.1. Lineage (GTDB taxonomy): Bacteria > Actinomycetota > Acidimicrobiia > Spongiisociales > UBA5794 > JAHEEL01. The sequence goes on from JANTHO010000028.1 coordinate 14,614, forward strand.
TCTGTGCCGCCGTTGGAGCAGGCATCAACAACGAGCCGGTGCCGCCGCGACCGTCCGTTCCCGCACCTGAAGCGAGCGGTGCGCGGCACAAGCCGGTGACGTCTTCTCAGGAAGCGTTCGGACGGATCCTCGTGCAGCTCGGACGCGATCCCGAACTCGCGGCCCGCATGGTGACGGTCTCTCCCGACGTTGCCGTCTCGACGAATCTCGGAGGATGGATCAACGCACAGGGGGTCTTCTCACCGACGGAGAGCGTCGACTACTCCGGCCCAGACCGGCTCCTGAAGTGGAACCCGAGTCCGGACGGGAGACACATCGAACTCGGTATCTCCGAAATGAATCTCTTCCTCCTCCTCGGCCAGCTCGGCCTGTCGCACGAACACGACGGGGAAATGTTGCTGCCCATCGGAACCGTCTACGACCCGTTCGTGCTGCGCGGCCTCGACGCTCTCATCTACTCGCTGTACAACGACAGCCGGTTCATCATCGCCGGCACTCCGTCGGGGGTGACGCTCGCCCCCGAGGGTGGGGCGCATCAGTCGTCCATCACACCGTCGGTCGGTCTCGAGCTCCCCGGCATCGTCGCCGTTGAACCCGGCTACGCCGCAGCGGTCGATTGGCTCCTCACCGACGCACTCCGGGACCTGGGCGCTCAGGGTGGGAAGAGCCGGTACCTCCGCCTGTCGACCAGACCCCTCGATCAGTCTCCGTTCACGATCGCGATGGAACGCCTGGGAGAAGCGGCGTTGCGGCATGACGTCATCGCCGGCGGATATCGACTCCGTGAGCCGGCTCCCGACCGGGACCGTGTGATCCTCGCGGCCGCCGGGCCCGTCATGCCGGAGGTGCTGTCTGCTGCGGAGATCCTCGAGGAGGAAGGCGTTGGAGCGACGGTGCTGGATATCACAAGCCAGGATCGGCTCTTCCATGCGTGGCGGGGATCTCTCGACGACGCAGCCAGAACCGCCAGCCGTCCGGTCGATCCGGGCCACATTTCGGAGATCATCCGGCCGGAGGAACGACGCGCACCGATCGTCACCGTGCACGATGCATCGCCTCACTCGATGGCGTGGCTGGGCTCGGTCTTCGGGCAACGCGTGATTCCGATCGGTGTCGACCGGTTCGGCGAATCCGGCACCATCAGAGACCTGTACCGGGCAATGGGGTTCCTCCCGGAACAAATTGTGAACGCTGCTCTCGTATCTCTCGACACATAGACCGCCTATTACCACTATCGTCATAGTGGTAATCATTTCGGCGATCGAAAGGCCCCTGAGTGTCTGCGTTTCTCGTCATGCTCCGCGAAGGCGTCGAGGCGGCGATCATCGTCGCGATCCTGCTCGGATATCTGAATCGTCTCGACCGCCGGAGCGAGGCACGCTGGGTCTGGGCGGGCACGATCGCCGCCGTCCTCGTCTCCATTGCCATAGGGATCGTGTTGTGGACCACGCTCGGCGGTCTCGAAGGCTCAGCAGAGCAATTCACCGAGGGACTCATCGCGTTCGCCGCCGCGGGCCTGCTTACTTGGATGATCTTCTGGATGGCCCGCCAGGCCCGTTCGATCAAGGGTCGACTCCACTCCCAGGTGGACACGGCTCTGGCGGCGGGTGGCGCGACCGCTCTCGCGACGCTCGCGTTCGTGGCCGTCGTCCGGGAGGGGATCGAGTCGTCACTCTTCCTCATCTCCACGACCGTCGGCGACGGCTCGTCCGGCGCCCAACTCATCGGAGGGCTCATCGGCCTGGCCGCGGCAGCCGGCATCGGAGCCCTCTTCTACGTCGGCAGCACCCGAATCGATCTCCGCTCGTTCTTCCGCCTGACGGGTGTTCTGATCATCGCGTTCGCCGCCGGTCTCGTCTCGAAAGGCGTCCACGAGTTCCAGGAACTCGGCGTCCTCCCAACGCTGAACGAGCACTTGTGGGAACTCGGGATACTCGACCCATCCACAGACACCGTCGGACGATTCCTCAAGAGCCTCTTCGGCTGGACACCCCGGCCGTCGCTTCTCATGGCCGTCGCCTACCTGGCCTATCTCCTGCCTGTTCTCGTCCTCTTCCTCAAGATGACCGCGCCCACCGTTCCGTCCCGCCCGACCGAACACGCTGGCGTCTGACCTTGCGTCGAGTCTGCCACGCACGACAAGGACCGTTATTCATCGCTCCAGATAGTCTCCCTTCCTCCAGCAGCGGGACCACCGTCGGAGAGAGAAGGGAGCATGATGTCGTCGAAGGCCGGCCGGATCGTCGTGTTGATCCTTGCGCCGCTCGTCATCCTCATGCTCCCGGTTGCCGTCTACCTCGTCGACCGCTCGATCCACGACGGCAAGCTGCCCCGAAACGTGTCGATCGCTGGAGTCGACGTCGCCGGACTCCCACCGGAGGAGGCGCTGACCGTCGTCCGCACCTCCGAAGCCGAACGCTACGCCCAGCCTGCCGTCTTCGTCGTCAACGGGATCGAATTCGAACTCGACCCTTCGGACGTCGGGTTGGATGCCGACGTCGACTCTGCGCTGTCCGTTGCCGTCGCTGAAGCCGACCACAACGTGGTCTCGGGACTCATTCCCTGGATGCGGAGCTTCTCGACGACACTCGACATCCCGGTTGCGGTAACCCTCAACGGTGAAGCGATTGACGCCTATCTCGATGAATGGGAGCGGGCGGCGATCGCCGAACCGGCGTTCGACGGCGACCTCGCGGTCGTCGACGGAGGCGTGCGGGTTGACTATCCCAAACCCGGCCTGCGTATCGACAGGGACGCCGCCCGCAAAATCGTTCAGGCAACCCTCGTCTCCGACCGGCGAGACCAGGTCGACCTCCCGCTCACGGACCGCCCGCCGGCGTTCTCCGAGGCGGACCTGGATGCGGCCGCTGCGACGATCGAGACACTGATCAACAAGCCGGTGATCCTCACGAACCCGGACTATGACTACACGCTCGTCGTGCCGCGAAATGAACTCGCTTCGGCCGTGACGATCGATTTCGTCACAGATGGAACGTCCCGAATCGATGTCGGACTGAACACGGATGCCCTCACCGCCTCTCTCGAACCCCAGCTGGCGGACTTCGAACGGCCCCCGGTGGAGGTGGAGCTCGAAGCGAGCGTTGCAACCAACCGCGTCACGATCACTCCCCCGAGGAACGGAACACGGGTCGACATCGACGCGCTGGCCGCGGCGATTCAGGCAGCCGCCGCGGACGGCGGCCGCGGCGAGCTTCCAATCGTGGACGATATCGAGCCCAGGATCACCGCCGAAGATGTCGAAGCCTGGGGCCCGCTCACGCTCGTTTCGCAGTTCACGACCGGTTATAAGTCGGGCCAGGCACGTGTGACAAACATCCAGCTCATGGCCCGCACCGTCGACGGCTCAATCGTGTGGCCCGGCGAGACGTTCTCGGTCAACGAAACGGTCGGGAAGCGGACCGAAGCGAAGGGCTACGTTCGCGCCCCGGCGATCATCAACGGCGGACTCTACTGCTGCGACAGCCCCGTGAATGTCGGTGGTGGCGTCAGCCAGTTCGGAACCACGATCTTCAACGCCGTGTTCTACGGCGGCTACGAGGACGTCGAGCACAAGCCGCACAGCATCTACTTTTCGCACTATCCGGAGGGAAGGGAAGCGACGCTCGGGTATCCCCATCCCGATGTCAAGTTCCGCAACAACACCGACGCCCCGGTCATCATCAAGACCTCGTACAACTCGTCGTCGCTCACCGTGAAGTTCTTCGGCAACAACGGGGGTTTGAAGGTGACCTCCGAGCGTTCGGACCGGTTCGGGTACACCGCCCCGATCACGATCTACGAGGAGAATCCAAGGCTGAGTCCGGGCACCGAACGGGTGACCAAACGCGGCTCGCAGGGGTGGAGCGTCACCGTCACCCGGATCATCACCTACCCGGATGGCAGGGTGGTGCGCGAGCCCTTCACCTGGCGATACCGGGGCAACCCGAAGACGATCGAGGTCGCGTCGTGTGAGACGGGAACCGTGTCGAACCGTTGCACGAGCACACCGACTTCGACCGTCCCGACGACGACCACGAGCGTCCCGGAGGAGACGACGAGCACGACGACGAGCGTGCCGGAGGAGACGACGACTACCACGGAACCCCCCGACACCTCCTCTTCAACAACGACCACGACCCAAGCCCCCGACACCTCCTCTTCAACAACGACCACAACCCAAGCCGGCAGCGACGGTTGACCTCTCAGGTACTCTGCGAACCCAGGGCTCGTACCCGCGCATAGGTGCTTGTCCGGCCCAGAGAACGGGCGTGATGGTCAGATCGACTCAAACCAGGTGCGAAGGCGTCGGAAGCCTTCGTCGAGGCTCACCTTCGGCTCCCACTCCAGCAGCCGCCGGGTCTCGCGCTGATCGAACCAGTGGGCGGTGCCGAGCTGCTCGGCCAGAAACGACGTCATCGGCGGATCATCGTCTCCCCCTCGCCTGTCCCAGATCTGTTCGACGACCCGCCCCCCTGCATGCGCAATGCGATACGGGACAGCGATCCGCGGCGGCTCAAGACCGGCCGCCGCAACGATCCGATTGATGATCTCGCGAACCGGTCGAGGCTGACCATTGGTCACCACGAGCGCACGCGTTCCGATCGACGGGGCATGATCGAGCGCAGCGACGAGCGCATCGGCAGCGTTGTCGATGTACGTCGTGTCGATCAGTGAAGCGCCCGTTCCCACGATCGCGAGTCTCCCGGCACGAGCACGATCCACGATCCTGCCCACCAATTGTGTATCACCGGGTCCCCACACGAGATGGGGACGGAATGCAACAACCGGCATCGCCGGCGAACCTGCATCAAGAGCGACCATCTCGCCCATCGCCTTGCTCCTGGCGTACGGCCCGTGGGCGTTCTGCGGATCGGCCGGTTCGGCACCCACTCCAACCAGGGATTCCCCGCCGTGCGCGACCGAGGGCGACGAGACGTGCACAAATCGTCCGACCCCCGCCTTCGCTGCAGCATCGATAACATTGCGAGTCCCTTCGATGTTCGTTGCCGCATAGCGGGACCACGGGCCGGTCGCCGCGACATGGGCTGCCAGGTGGATGACTGCTTCGGCCCCTTCCACAGCCCTGTTAACCGTCGAACGGTCGGCCACATCTCCCAGATGCTCGTTCACACCGGAATCTCCGCGCGATGTTCGCTGCAGCATCGACACGGTGTCACCGCGATCGACGAGACGACGAGCGACGTGTCGTCCGAGCAGACTCGTCGCTCCGGTCACAAGCACTCTCATGGGGAGCCCATCCTGCCGCCGGCAAGCACCCGTTCTGCCCAGCGGGCGATCCGCGTTCGGTCGATCTTCGAGTTGTGACGCTTGTCCACCGGAAGTTCCGGAACGACGAGGACGGCGGAGACATCCACCGACTGGACGCATGCCCGGACACGGTCGGCGAGGTCTTCATCGGCGAGGTGGGCACGGGGCACGCGGTTGGTCGGTTCCAGCACGACAACGACCCGCTGCGTGCCACGAGGTCCGACACCGACGACGGCGGCCAACGCGACGCCAGGAAGGTCCGCGATCGCGTGCTCGATTCCGATCGGCGTCACCGGACCCGCAGGCGTTGTTACGACGTGCCCGATCCGCCCCTCGATCCAGAGCCTCCCTTGTGCATCGAAGTGACCGACATCGCCGCTGCGATGCCACCCTTCCGGACGGGAAGCATCGTTCTCCGTCACCCAGAGGTTGTCATATCCGTCTCGCATATGTGGTGCCCGAATACACACTTCGCCCACGACATGCGGGATGACTGCGAGTTCGCCCGTGGCGACTCCCTGTTCGTCGAGACCGCTGATCGCAACTTCGACCCCGGGAACCGGACGTCCCACGCAGACACCGTCCCCTCCTGGCAACCGTTCGATCTCAGCGAGGCTGATGTCGGCGACCGGGAGCACCTCCGTCATCCCGTACGGCGTGTGCATCTCGGCGTCGGGCATGATCCCGGTCACCGATCGCAACACGGAGACCGGTACCGGGGCGCCGGCCGACATCAGCAGCCTGGCTCGTTGTAGGGCCGCTGCTTGCCCGGCCGACATCTCTCCGGCAGTTCGAACGACGTTTGCGAGTGCGGCAGGTGAGGCGAAGACGAGGGTCGCGTCGACCGTCCGTGCAGCCTCCGCCAGAGCCGATGCGCTCAAACTTCCCGGCTCTGTGACTTTCATCTCTGGAACAACGGACGGGATGCCGAGGGCTGGGCCGAGGAGAGCGAACGGGCCGAATGCCGCCACGAAGCTGTCGTCCGCACCGATGCTGTAGAGGTCGATCAGTGCGTCGCGCTGAGCTTCGAGTTGATGATGGCGGTAGACCACGCCCTTCGCCGGGCCGGTGGCACCCGAGGTGAATCCCACCGCGGCGATGTCTTCGGGTTCGGGGACCGTCGTTTCCGGCTCGTCCTCGCCGGAGTCCTTCAACTCGTCGAGGGTCTTGTGCACGTGAAGCGCTCGCCTACGAGCACTTCCGATCGGCTCGGTCGAGATCCGGACTCCCGGCCATCGCATGGTCCGGGCAACGGTCAATGCCCGTGTGTTTCCGATCAGGTAGGCGGGGTCGGCACTCGCCAGCGCTCGCCCCATGCCGCGAACTCCGAGGCCGGCGTCGGCGACCACGACGATCGCCCCCATTCTCCAGCAGGCATAGAGGCAGACGGCGAGGTCGATTCCGGGAGGCACGAGCAACGCCACGCGGTCGCCGCGGTTCACGCCGAACGCGGAGAGGCCGGCAGCCACACGACGGACGTCGTCGGCGAACTCCTGGAACGTCCTGGAGGTCTGCTTCCCGCCTTCGCCCATCTCGACGATCCCGACGCCCTCGTCATCGGCCCGGCGGTCAATTCCGGCCCACATCGGAACACGTTCTTGTCCCGGTGTCACGGATGACCCGGGGTCGCTCCCGCGATCGAGCCAGGCGTATACCGCGGACGCCACATCGGCGTCCTCCGGTGTGAGATGTCCGGCGCCGATGAACCGGTGGGTCTCCGCCTTTGGGAGACGTTCGGCCAGATCTCTGAGGTACAGATCGGAGAACACCGGATCCGAGGGCCCCCACAACAGCAATGCGGGAACATCGGCCAGCAGATCGAGATCGGCTGCGACCCGGTCGAGAACCCACTGGCTGGGGTGCCGGTCGTCGAGGGGAATGTCTTCAACGAACGTGGCGATCGCCGACCGTCGTTCGGCGCTCCGATACGGCGCCTCGTATGCGTCGCGCACCGAGCGGGGAACGCGAGGACGGGTGAGCGCCATCGTCCCTCGGATGAAGATCGGAGTCGTTTCGCAAACCCTTCGCAGCACGCCGGGGGTCCGAACCAGACGGATGATGCGGGGAGCGTGAGACTCCTCCGGTTGGTGAACGGCCGTGTTCATGAGCACGACGCCGGCTACCTGCCCGACATGCCGCTCCGCCCACCCCAGGGAGATCGGCCCACCCCAGTCGTGAGCCACGGTCACGACCGGGCCGGTCAATCCAAGCTCGTCGGTGAGCGCTCCCAGGTCTTCGATGCGCTGGGCGAGCCGCCGAACCGTGCCGGTCCGTTCGGAGAAACCCATGTCCAGTTGATCGACGGCGACCACGCGCACGTTGGAGGGCGCCCGGGCCAGCAGGTCGCGCCAAAGATAGGACCACGTCGGATTGCCGTGCACGCACAGCAGCGTTACGGCTGGATCCGCTGCCTGGTTGTCGAGAACGTGCCAGGTGCGACCGACGCCATCGATCGTGGGCGTCGTGACGAGCCGGGACCACTCCGGTTCGAGGCCGTCGAGCCCCGGCGGCGGCAACTCAGCAGGCGACACAGCTTTCGGCTTCACCAGGTCAGTTCGAGTGCCGAGGTGTTCAGTCCGGACCCGATACCGAGAAGGAGGACCTTGTCCCCCTCCTGCAGCGACTCGGCCTCCATCGAAAGCGTAATCGGGATCGACGCAGGACCGACGTTCCCGAGCTTCGGAAACGTGAGCGGGACTTTCGTCTGATCGATTCCCAGGTACTCGCAGAGCATACGCGTATGCACCTGAGATACCTGGTGGATGATGTAGCGGTCGGCGTCGAGCCATCCGAGTTCCTCAGCGTCGATCCACGCGACCTTCGAAAGTTGCAGGCCGGCGTCGAGCAGCGACTTGGTGTCGGTCCGCATCTGATCCAGATCCCCCACGCAAAGGCCGTGGTGGCTGGTGTCGGCCCTCGAGATCCCACCCACGATCTTGTGGCTGCCCGGGTTCTCGGAGTGTCGTCCGACCACGGCCGCGGCGCCCCCGGATCCGAGCGTCAGCGAAGCGAACTCGGCGAACAGGTCGGCCAGCGTCGAGTCCTCTCCGGCGAGCCGCTCGAGCGTCGCCTCCTGGAGTTGCCGGCTCCCCTCACCATCCACGACCAGCGCGTAGTCGATCTGGCCGCTGTCGATCATGTTGCCTGCAACCTGGAGTGCGCTGACGAAGCCGAGACAGGCGTTCGAGAGATCGAAACTCGTGCACCAACTGGGTAGGTCGAGGGCGTGGTGAACGGTCACGGCCGACGATGGTTCGAGCCGGTCACGACAGACCGAGGTGTCGATCAGCAGGCCGATCTGTTCGGTCCGGACACCGCTCGCTTCGATGGCTTTCGCTCCAGCCGCGGCGGCCGCATCGGTGAAGAGGTGTCCCTCCGGCCACCAGCGACGCTCCTCGATACCCGCGAGGCTTTCGAGCAGACCGGGTTGCGCCCCGGTCCGGCTGTACATGTCGGATAGGATTTCGTCGAACCGGGTGGATGGGACGACCTCGGGTGCGTCGACGTGTGCCACCGATACGATCGCAACGTCGGTGAGGTTGAACATACTGTTCCCGGACATCAAGGCTCTTTCGTTGTGGAGCCGTCATTGTCGCAGGCTCTGACCCATACAGTCCCTCCAACGGCCACTCCACCGGAGGGGATCGCATGGCCGCACAGGTGCCGCCGAGATGAACCCATCAACAACGCCTCCGTATCGACGGACTATCGTCATTGGGCGTAAGGACGGTGTCGGGACGAGTACGCAACGAATTTGGAGTGGGTATGGGAAAAAGCAAAGGCGTGGGTATCACCATCCTGGTACTCGGCGTAGTTCTGTTCGTGGCAGGTCTGGGAGTCAAGTACGTGGTTCTTCCGAGCCAGGCGAAGTTCCCAGCCGATGTCGACAGCACACGGACCTATGACGGCGAGTTGGCCGTCATGATGAACGCGGCGGCGCTGGAGACCGGCGATCTCGGGAACCTGTTCCTCAGGAACATTCCGGTGACGATCGAGCGCACAGTCAAGACGCTCGAGGTCGGCGGCAACGACGGGGCGATCGTCTCCGACCACGCCGTGATGAGCTCTCCGCAGGGCCCTCTGGCCGACTCACTGAGCATCTACGCGATCGACCGGACGACGATGAACGCGATCGACGACTTCTCCGGCGATGTTCGCATCACGCCGCGTGAAGGACTCGTCATTGGATGGCCGATCGGCTCAGAAGGACGGGACTACATCGGCTGGAACGGAGACACGCAACAGACGGTCACCCTCACCTACGAGGGAGAGGAAGACCACGCCGGGATCAATACCTACAAGTACCACGCCGCGTCGGGTCCCGACGTCATCGTAGATCCCGAATTGCTCGCCCAGTTCCCACCGGCACTCCCGAAGGAGATGCTCACGCAGCTCGCCGCGTCGCTCGGCCTTCCGGATGCGACGATGGCGCAGCTCGGACCGGTGCTCGAAGCGATGCCGGACCCGGTTCCGCTGACGTACACGTACCAGTTCGACAAGACCTACTGGGTCGAGCCGACGACCGGCATGTTGATCGACATCGACGTGATGGAGTCCCGTGCGGCTGCCCTCACGGTCCCCGGTGCACCCGGTCCGGTTCCGTTGACCGAGGTTCAGCACCTCGAGTATGTGACGTCGCCCGCTTCCGTGACGGACGCGATCAACGAGGCGAACGACGGGATCAGCCAACTCAACATGTTCGGGACGTACATTCCCGGCCTCCTCATCCTCGTGGGCCTCATCGGAATCATCGGTGGCATCTACTACGTGTGGGTGTACAAGCCGAAAGACGAAGAGGCGGCCGCTGCATAGAACGGAAATCAACAACCTGGAGGTTTGATCCTCGAACGAGTCGCCCCCGCCCCGGCGGGGGCGACGTGCCGTCCGGAGGTGTTCGGCAGGTCCGTGTGTTCCGACCGGTATCGTGCGGAACGAACGCGAGCACGGAGCATCACATGAGACCGAGTTGGGACGAATACTTCCTCAGCCTCGTCGATCAAGTCGCCACCCGCGCAACGTGCGACCGCGGCAAGAGCGGTGCCGTCGTGGTTCGTGAGAAGCGCATCATCTGCACCGGCTACGTGGGATCACCCTCCGGCATGCCCCATTGCGACGAGGTCGGCCACGATCTCAAGAAAGTCATCGACGACGACGGCACAGTCCGTCAGCACTGTGTTCGCACGATCCACGCCGAACAGAACGCCATCATCCAGGCGGCACGCTACGGCCTCCCGCTGGAAGGTACGACCATGTACTGCTCGATGGAGCCCTGCCGGGTCTGCGCGATGCTCATCGCCAGTACCGGCATCTCCCGAGTCGTCGCACGCCGCCGATACCACGCCGGAGGCGACACGCCGAGAATCCTTGCGTCGGCGGGCGTCGAATTTGAGATCGTAGAGGATGTTGTCCAGGAGTACGACGGCCAGTAGGAGTCGGGCCGCCAACGCACATGACATCGGTTCCGTGTCGACCTTCTCAGCAACGTCTGACAACGCCGGAACCTCGCAGGGCCCTGACGAAGGCCGCTGAGACGTGCTCGGCTAGGCCCTGGCCTCCGCGGCGGCAGCGATGTCGTCGAGGTCGGCTCCGGCAGCGTAGGCCTCACCAGGAGTGACTTCGATGATCTCCATTTCCTCGGTTGCGGTCCTCCCGAACATCGTTCTCGTTTCGCGCCATGTGAACCCGACGCCGAATGTCGTGTCATCCGAGAGGATCTCCACTGCCTCGATAGCCGAGATCGTGTCGACGGATCCTTCGATGTCTGTGAGGATCTCCCACACCACATCGGCAGACGCGTTCACATCGCGAGATATCGCAATTGCGTTCATATCCAGACCTCCCCGGTCGACGCTGGTCCCGTGAAACCTATCAGACTGTTTCAGAACGGGTCGGGTGTTCCCCCCAGCAGCGCAGGCTGCGTCCGCGCAAGCCACTCACCGAACATCCCCGACCACGCACATCGGCACGGGCGGGTGAGCAAGGTTGACCCGAGTACGCATTTCGGCGAGACTTCTGTGACTCGGGCCAGGCTGGTGCTCTGCCCACAAACGTTCGGGGTGTCGATGCCGGGTCAGGGGCACCAGACGCAAGGCCGCAGGACGAAGGCGCATTCGTGAATGCGTCGAGGACGAGAACGCCGCGAGCGGGTTTCCTGGCCGGCAGAACGCCCCAATGGTCTTTGGACAGAGCGCGAGTTACGGAGCCGCCCATGGGTTCGGGTCGAATCGATATCGTCGAAGCTCTTCGACCATTTCCCTCGGCTGGTCTCTCCGTCGCACCCACGCCGATCTACCGAATGGATCGCCTGTCGTTTCGTCTCACGAGCGAGACATGGGTCATGCGCGAGGACCTCACCGGGTTCGCCCTCGGCGGCAACAAGGTGAGGAAGCTCGATTTCCTCGTCGGCGACGCGCTCGCCAAGCACGCCGACACGCTCCTGGTTTCGGGTGCGAGCAGCTTCAGCCGCAACGCAGCAGCGGCAGGAAAGGTCGTCGGTTTGGATGTGGTCGTGCTGGTCTCCGGCCGCGAAGACGACCAGAACCAGATCAGTCTGGCGTTCTTCGAGCAGTTCGACGCCCGGGTGCATTTCCTTCCGGATGTCGCTGCGATCCCCGCGGCGCAGGCGCAGCTCAGGTCGGAACTCACCGGTCGGGGTCACCGCGTTTACGAGCTCCATCCGGGCGGCAGCGACACCATCGGGACGCTCGGCTACGTGGACGCGTTCGGGCAGATATGCGATGCCGCCGACCACGCGGGCGTGCATTTCGACCGGATCGTTCATGCGAGCGGATCAGCGGGAACTCAGGCGGGACTCGCAGTGGGCAGCGCCATCAGCGGGTATGAGACAGACCTGGTGGGTATCGCCATCTCGCAATCCGTGACGGTCCAACGTCGGAGGGTCCAGGACCTTGCCGTCGAAACCGCCCGCATGCTCGGGGTCGCGTTCGACACCGAGAGCATCACCGTCGACGACCGGTTCCTCGGCGACGGCTACCCGCTGCCCTCCCCAGCCGGGGAGGCCGCTGCCGCACTCTTCGCAACCGAAGAGGGCCTCCTGCTCGACCAGGTCTACGGCGGAAAAGCCGCAGCAGCGGTTGTTGCCTACGCCGCGGACACCGCCTCGAGTGTGGATCGCACCCTCTTCATCCACACCGGCGGAAACGCCGGCCTCTACTACTGAGCAGCACCGAGTCGACGGGCCAACCGGTACGTGGCCTGCATGCCGTTCGAACGCCCCGAACAGGTGACATCGACCCACGTTCGCACATTTGGGCGTGCAGGGTGTCGAAGCTCGGCGGCGCTATCGGAGTCGCTTGCTGAAGGTGTACGACGACTTCTCGATCTGATAGCCAAGGCTCTCGTAGAACTTGTGGGCATCGTGGCGAGCCGCTCCGGAGCGAAGGCGGACCTCATCCAACCCGCGCTCCAATGCCCACTGCTCGACGGCTTCCATCAATGCTCGACCGACACCGGATCCCCTTGAATTGCCGTCGACGACGAGTCCGCCGATCTCAACGAATGGGTGCGGGTACTGCAACAGCACCGACACGTACGCATGCACCCATCCCACGACACCGCTTTCGAACTCGGCCACAAATGCGGTCGACGGCGAGCGAAGCGCAGTCGGCATGGCTGCGTCGACGGATGCAAGATCCACGTGGTAGCCGAGTTGGAGAGAGAGGGCCGTCACCGCACCCACATCTCCCGGAGTCATTGTCCGCACCAACACGATGGAGCCGACCCTATCAGGCTCGCACATTGTGCGTGTCAGCCGTCCAATCATGAGCCAACCGCCCGATGGGATAATGGCTCATGCGTCTCGACTACCCCGTCCCCGCACTGCGGTCCGACGTCGTTCGTCTCAGGAAGTGGACCTACGACGACCTTGACTGTGTCCGAGCGGCGGGCACCGATCCGAGCATCCCAAAAGGCACAACCGTTCCCGTTCACTTCACTGAGGCTGAAGGGAAAGCGTTCATCGAGCGGGCATGGTCGAGGAACGACGACGGGCAAGCGCTCGCTCTTGCCATCGCGCGAGCTGATTCCAATGAGGCAGTCGGCCACCTCTACCTGGGATTGACGAGGGTCGAGCGACAGTGTCGGCTCGGGTACTGGCTCATCCCCAGCGCTCGCGGACAAGGATTCGGGTCCAGCGCCGTGGACCTGATCAGCCGTTGGCTCCTCACCGACACCGATCTCTATCGGATCGTCGCAGAGGTTCATCCGGAGAATGTTGCCTCGATCCGACTGCTCGTGGCCTGCGGCTACACCCTCGAGGGCACGCTCCGATCATGGCTCTGGATCGACGACGAACCGCACGACGCACTGCAATACTCCCTGATTCGCCCTGATCTGCACCACACATAGAGCGACACATCTGGGTGCTACGGGGCACCGGTCTGCGGTCTCGACGGGCAGCCGTGGATGATCCAACAGACACCGGTGGAGACGTACTCGTTCCGGGTCCGCATCGAACGCTCCTGTCGGATGTGCACCGATCTGCTCGAGTCAGGATTCAAGCTCCCACAAGGCTCGGTAGTACCGAATGCGTTCGACGTCGGGTTCGACTCCGTACGCATCGAAAAGCTCTTGCTGGTGTCCTTCGCCGAAGTTCCAGTCGAGACTCAGCGAGGCGATGGCGAGGTCGGCCCATCGGTCGCCCACGGACAGGTCGCCGAAGTCCACATTTCCCGTCCACTCACCCGCCGGCGAGATGAGCGTGTTCGGGGCACACGCATCACCGTGGACGAGCACCGGATCGGCGATCGGAGGTCGATCACCGATCGAATCCGGAGCACGACCGATCCAGACTTCGCTGACCAGGTTGGCAGGGAAGTCGTCAACCGGGATTGAGTGGATCGCCCTCAATCCGGCGGCAATTGCGTTGATTGCCTCCGCGCGGCGTGCTCGCCATTGGTCGCCGACGGCGCTCTCTCCTCGCAGGGCCTTCGTGACCAGCCATTGCGCCTCATCATCAGATCCGAAAGCGACCACCTCAGGGGCAGGATGCAGACCTGATATCCATTGGAGCCGAACCCGCTCCCGCTCGAGATCGATCCCCGAACTGCGGGGATTCCACTTCACGAACTGATCCGCAACCTTGAATGTCAACCCCCCAAGTTCGTTTCTCCACACGAGCTCGGCAAGACCGTCAACGGCACGATCAACGACGACCTGCGGAACAGGATCGTCGCCGAGAACGTGGAAATCAGCGAGGTGCGAGAATTCGTTCGTCACCGAACAAGGGTACCGAGGCCCACGATTTCAGGCCATCTCCGGCATGCTGCACACCGTGGCGTGACCGTTCGCAGAATGCACAAACGGGGACTTGGGCCCGTCGGTAGAGTGCTGGGCGTGGATGACAGGACCCTCGCCGTCTGGCAGAAGCAGGATGCCCACAAAGGTGACCGAAACCGACTCTTCACGACCATCCGGGCCGCAGTCGGAAATGGGCCAGTCCTCTACCCCGGCTCGTATGTGGATATTGCCGCATCCATGGCGTTCTCATCAGAGACCTACGTCGATATGGACAGCCGCGCGGCCCGGCCTTCGAAGACGCCGAGGGAGTCTCGGAAGTCATCGCTTCCGAGGGCGGGTCTCGAACCGCGATCGCCAACCTCGTCCACGGCGACGCCGCCATGGCGTCGACTGACCCGAGTTACGACCTGTCCGGAGTCGTGACATCACGGTCCGGTGACGATCGGGTCCGAACCGACAACCTCGACACCTACCTTGTACCCAAAGCGGCCGCGAGCACCACACCACAGTCGATTCGCGACCGTGGTCGAGGATTCCGATATACCAAGTCACCCTTCGCCTACCTCTTCAGTCGTACGGCCTGACCCGCCCACAAAGGTACCCATGGCCGGTGAGCATCCTGTGACCCATTCGCAGAAGATCTGGCCAATCCTGGCCACCGCAACAGCGAAACCCCGGCCTGGTGTGGTCGGGGTTTCTCTTTGCCTGCAACCGTTTCAGGCCGCTCCGAGGGTGGGGCTCGAATGCACGACAAGCTGACCGGCTGTCCGTTGGGCGCTTCCGACAACTCTCGCATACCGGGGGCTACGGACCGGATCTCGTTCCCGAATCGATCTTCGAGACGGAACCACTCCCTCTCCCCCGGTAGCAGATGGTTCGGTCGCAGTTGAAGCCCCTACTTCGACGCGATCGGCAGTGCCGATCCGTCGCCGACGGTCCTCACGATCATTTGAGAGCGAACGCTCGGAACTCCGGGCAATGCACAGAGCTTGCTCGTATACAGGGTCTCGTAGGCAGCACTGTCGGCAGCGGCGACCTGGAGAAGGCAGCCGGGATCGCTGTAGGGGTGATGCGCCTCGCCTACGTCGGGGATGTCGCCGATCACAATCGAGTCGGTCGGCCACCGGACGCTACGGCGCGTCACCCCAATCTCCAGGCCATGCGTCCATCAGGTCACCGGAGACCCCATCGATCCGGCCCGAGTACATGGCATCGTCCTCCCCACATGTGACGCTTCACTCGGGTCCGTTGTCCCGCCCGTAGAGCATGAGGAAAAAGGAGCCGTCGGGAACCCCGGAGCAGTGTGCGCCCATCGCCGCGATCGCTTCAGGACTGTCGGCCCACTCCCCCCCGATACCGGGCTGATCCATGGACTGCGTTCCGGTCTCCGTCTGGTACAACTCGCCGTCCCGAACGAACACGTCGAGCTTCTCATGCTCGGCAGCAGACCAATATGTGACTTTCCAGTCGAACGCCGTTCCGTCGGCATGGACATTCTGCGACGGATACGTGCTCACCTTGACCAGAACGGCGTCGCCGTGGAACTCTCCGAGCGCCTGATCGGCGATCAGCACGGCTTGCTGAGCCGTTGGCAACGCTCCATCCCCGGCTCGGGCCCCCGCTCCCCCTTCGTCGGATGAGCCACACCCGCTCGCCACGACCGCGAGAACGAGCAGGATGGCGAAAGCCTTAGCCACACACACCTCCTCGCCACAGAGAAGACGTCTTTTCGTCTCACTCGCCAAGTCTTCACACAACGAATACCACCGATCGCGCGTGTGCGTCAAGAGGTTCCGTCAAGAGGCGAGAGACATCCGGAGGTCATCTCCCCGGCATGCGAAGGACCGTCGTCGGAACGGGGGTTTCGCGGGCTCCGGGGGTGGGACTCGAACCCACGACAAACGGATTAACAGTCCGCTGCTCTGCCAAACTGAGCTACCCCGGAAGGTTCCCGTCGAGGTGACGGGCGGCGCGCAGGATACCAGAGGGCCACACCAACTCTCCTGCCGGACGTTGTCCCTCCGAAGTGTGGGAGAATCCTCACCATGAAGTTCAGAACAGGCCTTGTCGTCGGTCTCGGTGTC
>JANTHO010000029.1 GCA_024762335.1 Acidimicrobiia bacterium
CTCCAGAAGGCCAGGTCGACCCGTCCAGACATCGAGGCCGGAATCTGCGGCGAACACGGCGGTGAACCCCGTTCGATCGCCCTGTGCCACGAACTCGGCCTGAACTACGTGAGTTGCTCACCGTTCCGCGTGCCCGTGGCGCGGCTGGCGGCCGCGAGAGCTGCGATCTCGAGCGACAAGCAGTAGCCGACGTACGATCGTTCGACGAGAAGCGTCCTCCGGTTCGCCGGGGGACGCTCTTCGTTGGCCGCTCGCGGTGGTCGTCAAGCTCGAACGTGTTCGGGCCGATATGTGCAGATGGACGTTCTCCACGGTGACCTCGGTTCGTTCCGCCTCGGACACGTCGTGCGTCTCATCGCCGGCGGATCGAAGACCGGTGTACTCAGGGTAGAGACCGGTCCGATCACGGGGCGGATCTTCTTCGTCGATGGATACCTCACGTACGCGACGACGAGGGACGGTGATGGGTCCGTTGCCGCTCTCGAACGCCTCGGGTCCCGTCCGGAGCGGGATCGGAGGGGCCGCAACCCGGGTGGGAAGTGGCCCTCACCGGCCCGGCCGCTGATCCTCCAGCAGATCGGCGAGGTGCTGATCCGGCTGGATCAGGGCACGCCGGGGCGTTTCTGGTTCATCGACGGAGTCACGACGCGGGCCTATGGAGCCGAACCGATCCAACGGTTCGAGGTCGATGAGGTTCTTGCGGCGGCGGACGGGCGACGCGAGGAGTGGGGGAAGATCGTGCGCGTCCTCCCGGATGCGAACGCTCGATTCGTCATGCGCCCGAGCCTGCCCGGGGATGCACGCGAAGCCGTTGTGGATGCCGCCACGTGGTCGGTGCTGTCTTCGATCGGGGGAGGGGCATCGGCACAGGACATAGCGGAGCGCCTCAACCTCTTCGAACTGTCGGCCGCGGGCCTGCTCGCCGACCTGTACGAGAGAGGGTTGATCGTCCCGGAGCACACGACCCTGAGCGAAGGACCCGTCAGGGTCAGCGTCGACGCAGATACCGCTTAGACCGGGGGTGTCGTTCCGGCGATCAGCCGAACGATCCAGACGACCACGAGAAGAGCGGCCGTCGCGCCGATGACCACATCGACCCACCGGTGATGACGCCAGCGGATCCAGCCGGCCCGGTGGGCAGCCCAGATCGTCCACGCCGCGAGCAGTTCGAAGAGGATCAGCGGAACGAGCGGGTGGTACCGGAGCGCCTCTCCGACGTTGCCGCGCAGCAGCGATCCCGCCGCGCGGGTCATGCCGCAGCCGGGGCAGGCCACACCCGTGCAGTTCGCAAACCCGCAGATCGTCGGTGCGCCGTCGGACGGCTGGACCGCCGCGAGGGTGATCGCTGCGACAAACGGCAACGCGTACAGCGACCCCCGGCCCAGCCGGGTTGCGGCGAACGACGAGCCGGTCATGAGCCGGACGCTGCTCCGATGATCGCAATGATGATGAAGAAGGCAAGGAACGCGACACCGACCGCGAGCATGACCGTGGAGATGATCCCGAGGATCTTCCCTGCCTGCGCCGTCCCGCGGTTCTCCGGTGGACGCCTGCCGGCGTCGATCGCCGCGACTTCCTTGTTCCCCATCACCCACGCGAAGGGTCCGAGAACCTGACACAGCACGAGACCGAGGATCCCGAGCACGAGAACCGTCGTCGCCTGGCTGTCTTCCTGGTAGTACTGATCTGTCATGCGGCCATTATGACGGCTCCCCCCGCAAGACACCACTCCACGACACGAACCCAGGGTTCTCTGCGTTGTATATGCCGTCCTGAGCCCGCGGAATGGAGCGTTGTTCCGGTCCGCGGGCTCGCGAACGGCCGGGCCCCTCAGTTCCGCCCGGATCCGAGCATCGCCGTGTCGTCCTCGATCGTCGTGAGATCGATCACTTCGGCGATGTGTGCTGTGCGCGACGCTGTGAGTGCTGCAAGGTCATTGATGCGGCGCTCGACGTCTGCGACGGCGCCGCGCAACTGCGCGAGACGTTCGACGAGTCGAATTTCCTCACGGCCGGCTGCACCAACGATCTCGTTCGCATGCCGTTCGGCCTCCGCCAGGATCGACCGGCGGCTCTCTTCGGCTTCTTCGCGCGCCGACGCGTGGATGCGTTCCGTTCCTGCGAGAGCATCCGACCGTGCCAATTCCGCATCGAGGAGGAGTTCGAAGGCTTCAGCTTCGGCCTCCGCCATCCGTTCGGCGCCGACCCGATGCGCATGCACAACGGCCTCGTCGCGTTCGAAGACCATGGCTTCCACTTCGGTGCGGGCATTGGAAATGAGCCGCTCCGCCTCTGTTCTCGCCTGTTGGAGGATGACCGCGGCCCGTCCGCTGCTCTCTCTGAGCATCTCCTCGCTCGTGCGTTGGGCCGCGACGAAGGTCCGGCGAATCGCGTCGACCGACTCGTCTGCGTCCCGCACACGCGACTGGAGTTCGGCCGTCTCCTCTTCGTATGAGCGGAGGGTTGCAGCGAGACGCTCCATGACGCGATCGACCTCAACGGGGTCGTAGCCGCGACGGCGCACGCGAACAAACCGGTGTGCCTCGACGATCGATGCCTGAATCTTCATGCGTCAGCCTCCCCGGATCCCTCCGCCCGTCGCTGCCCCTGCAATCCTGCAGAGCGACCGGGTTGGTCGCATTCGGATCAAAACCCTACGCTGAACAGGCGCCGATGGCAAGCGCTTGTCGGCGGGGTAGACGACGGTCGCGCAATCGGGTAGAACAGGCACATGGATCGAATCACGGTCGACATCGGCAAAGAGTGGCTCTCGGTCGCAGACATCTGCGAGTACATGGATGTGTCGCCGTTCGTCGTCACGAGCCAGTTGCGGTCGGGCGGACTCCCCGCCGTCAAGTTCGGACGGGAGTGGCGCATCGCCCGTCGCGACTTCGAGGATTGGATCAACGACCAGCGCGCTCGCAACGAGGCTGCAGCGGACGTCGATTCGATCCGGCCGGGGTGAAAGCGATCAGGAACGCCCGAGGGCGTCGAGGGGCGCTACGAACTCCGATTCCAGGAACGCGGCAACCGCCTTGTTCGTGACCGATCCATTCACCACGTTGAATCCGGGAACGAGTTCCGGATAGCGATCGATCGCGGTCCCGAGGCCGTCTGCGAGCGCCACCGTGTAGGGGAGGGTCGCGTTCGTGAGCGCGTACGTCGATGTGTTGGGTACGGCGCCGGGGATGTTACCGACGGCGTAATGGACCACGTCGTGTTCGATGTAGATCGGATCGCTGTGCGTAGTTTCGCGCGCCGTTTCGATGCATCCGCCCTGGTCGATCGAGATATCGACCACGACACTGCCGGGCTTCATGGTCTTGATCTGCTCCTCGGACACGACGACCGGAGCTCGCGCTCCGGCAACGAGGACCGCGCCGATGATCAGATCTGCGGTTGGGAGCAGTTCGTCGATGGCGTGGATCGAGGAACTGATCGTGATGATGTGGCCGTGGAACGCCTCGTCGATGTGGCGAAGCTTGTCCACGTTGAGGTCGAGCACCAGGACCTCTGCGCCCATGCCCGCTGCGACGGATGCCGCGTTCCTCCCTGCGAAACCCGCTCCGAGGACCACGACCCGGGCCGGCTTGACACCGGCAACGCCGCCGATCAGGAGGCCGCGTCCGCCGGCCGGCCGTTCGAGATGATGGGCTCCGGCCTGGGACGCCATGCGTCCGGCGATCTCGCTCATGGGAGCCAGCAACGGCAGGGCGCCGGAAGGAAGTTGGACCGTCTCGTAGGCGATCGCGGTTGCTCCCGATTCGACGAGGCCCTTCGCCTCGGCCGGGTAGGCCGCGAGGTGGAGATAGGTGAACAGGACCTGCCCGCGACGCAGCATCGCGATCTCGTTCGGTTGCGGCTCCTTGACCTTGAGCACCATGTCGGCGCCCGCGAAGACATCCTCGGCTTGTGGAACGATGTCGGCTCCGACGGATGCGTAGGCGTCGTCATCGATCGACGATCCCAGCCCCGCGCCGGACTGGATGAGCACCTTGTGTCCATGGGCGGTCAACTCCCGGACGCCGACGGGGGTGATGGCGACCCGGTACTCCTCGGTCTTGATCTCGCTGGGAACTCCGACAATCACGTCAGTCTCCGATCTGCAGGCGGTTGCCATTCCAACCGTATCGTACGGTCGTCTTGCACGACCGAAGTCTTCACGGTCTGTCGCTACTTCGCAAGCCGACTCCTGGCTCTACCAGCGTCCGTCACGGTGGAGTAGCCTCAGTTCCAGTAACGCCCAGGAGGTGAAGGTGCTGGATCAGGTTTCGATCGATCGGCTTCGTCGGATGGACACCCGGGGGTTCCCCGTGCTGTCGGTGTACGTGAATCTCCAGCCGGGGCCGGAGTCTCTGAGGAGCGTCCCGGCACGTATCAAGGATCTTCTTGCTCACATCGAGGAGGACTCTCAGGCTCTCCCGCGCGACCAGCGTCTGTCGATTCGTGCGGACGTGGCGGCACTCTCGAACGACATCGGCCGGTTCGGCCCCGACCTCGGACACGGGGTGGCGGTATTCCGGTCGAACGGTGCAGCGATCGACCAGCAGCTGGTTCTCCCCGGGCCGGTTCGTGAGCGAGCGATCATCGATTCCGGTGCCTATCTCCGTCCGCTCGAAGCGATGATCGAGCACTACCCCCACTACTGCGTGGCGGTCGTGGGTCGTCGATTCGCGTCGATCTTCCGGTTTGCCATGGATGAGCTCGAGACTTGGGAGGAGATGCGCGACGAGGAGATCCGCAAGGCCAACTACGGCGGCTTCGCCGGATACGAGGAGCAGCGGGTCCGGTCCAGGGCAGACGAGGTCGCGTCGAAGCACTACCGGACCGTCGCAGGGAGGTTGACGGAACTGAAGAGAAGCGAGGGGGGTTTCGATCTGCTCATCGTCGGCGGACCTGAGGCTCACGTCGAGGGAACCATTGGAGCGCTCCCGCCGGACGTCGCCACTCTGGTGGTGGGCACGTTCTCGATCGATCCCGGCACGATGACACCTGCAACGGTGCTCGAGCACTCCCGTCGTGTGGCTGCGCAGTGGGAAGGACACCAGGAGAAGCGCATCGTTGCCGAACTGATGGACACGGCATCGGCGGGCGGTCGCGCCGTTCTCGGTCTCGAAGAAGTTTCTTCGGTCGTGAACCAGCGAGCCGTCGACACGCTGTTCGTACAGGCCGGCCGGGCAATCCCCGGATCGGTCTGCAGCGGTTGCGGCAGAGTGAGCACCGACGGCGATCCTGTGTGTTCGGTGTGCGGTGCGCCGACGCGGCCCGTACCGGATGTGATCGACCGTCTGTCCGAGTCTGTTCGGTCGACGGGAGGGACCGTCAGGCACATACTGAATCCCGGTCCGCTCTCCGAATTCGAGGTCGGGGCACGGTTGCGATACTCGACCTTGATGATCGACGCGACGTGAACGGCCCTGCAGTACCGTAACGGCTCCCTTGAAGGAGGCACCGTGCCGCGGAACGTCGCTGTTGTTCTCGCTAACGATCCGGGAACAGGATTCGCCGGACCCAAATACCTGACCGATGTTTCCGGAACGGCGCTCATCGATCGAGCGATCGCCGAGGCGGCGTCGTGGCCCGTCGATGAGGTCATCGCGGTTCTCGGACCCGATGCCGAGGACGTCGCAGCGAGAATGGCTCCGACCGATGCGACGATCGTGATCGATCCTGAATGGGAAGAGGGATCCGCAGCATCATTGCGCGTCGGGCTCGACGTCGTCGTTCGCGGTCCGTCGACCGATCTCGTCGTCATCGCTCATGCAGATCAGGTCGGTGTCCGTTCCGAAGATGTCGCTGCACTGATCGATGCGGCCGTGGACGCGACGGCCGCCGTTCCAAAGTACCGATATCGTCGTGGGACTCCGATCGTTCTCGCCCGGGAGATGTGGGAGCGGCTCCTCGGACTCGAAGGCGACGTCGATTTGCTCGATCTCCTCGAGACGCACTCGGATGGCGTCGAAGAGGTGTGGTTCGACCACCTCGAGGCACCGCGTGTCGAGCATCCCGAAGATGCGGGCAAGCGGAGATGATGCTCGACCTGAACGGCCGTACCGCCGTCGGGTAGGATTGGCCGGCGAGATAGTGAGCGTCCGTGAAAGGGGCGGAAGATGGCGTCGATCACTGCGATCGAATCGATGAATCACCGTGATGCGACGAAACTCCGCAAGGCCGGTGTACGAACGACCGGAGCGCTGCTCAAGTCGGCGGGAACTCGAACCGGACGGCGGCGCCTCGCCAAGGCAACCGGTCTCGACGAGCGGGACATTCTCGCCTGGGTCAACCGGGCCGACATGATGAGGATCAAGGGGATCGGATCCGAATACGCTGATCTTCTCAATGCGGCGGGCGTCGATACGATCCGCGAACTTCGTCGCAGGAACCCGGAACGGCTTCTCGAATCCTTGACCGAGACGAACCTGAGGAGGCGGGTCATTCGCAGACTCCCAACCGACGGGATGGTCGCCGATTGGGTCGATGCTGCAAAGGAGATCGAGCCGCTCGTCACCCACTGAGACGGGTTCTCGCAGCGGACGGTCCAGCCGTACCCGGACACAGCAAAGCCCCGGCTCGCGGGAGCCGGGGCCTTCGCCGTTGGACACGGGGTTCTAGTTCTTGGTGTCGGTCTTCTTGGCCGTTGCCTTCGGCGCCGTCTTCTTGGCGGCTGCCTTGGGGGCCGTCTTCTTCGGCGCCGTCTTCTTGGTGGCGGTCTTCTTGGGAGCGGCCTTCTCGACGGGAACCTTCACCGGTGTGGGTGCGGCCACGCCTGGCGTGAACTGCTCACGCCAGTTGTGGAGCGTCGTCTCGAGCTGCTCGCGGAGGACCTCGACCTTCTCCTGGAACTGGTCGACGTCGACCTTTTCCTGGATCTGCTCGACGACGTTCAGCTCCTGGATCTGCTCTACGACCTTCGATTCCTTGATCGACCCGGTCACCTCGCGGCCGGCTGCCTCGAGATCGTCTACCGATGTGGAGAGGAACAACTCGGTTCCGAAGTCCTTGATCTTGCGGCCGGCAACCATCGGGGCTCCGATGACTGCGTAGAACGTCTTGGTGGCGTTCTCTTTCTGGGTCTCCATGACGCTGGTCATGTCGTCTCCTTCTCTGTCGTGTTGACGAAGCTTCGATAGATCTCCGTCAGTGCTTGTTTCTGGGACCTCGTGAGGGTCGGATCGGCTTCGATCGAATCCTCGACACCGGTCCGCTCGATGGTGTCGAGCAGGCCGGCACGCTCGTAGAGCGATTCGGTGCTGATCTCGAGTGCACGGGCGATCGATTTCAGGATTTCGGCGGAAGGCTTGCGGAGGCCTCGTTCGATCTGTGACAGATACGGATTCGAGATGCCTGCCTGATCGGCCAGCTTGCGGACGGACAGGGCCGAACGCGTACGCTGCTCCTTGATGAACACGCCGAGATCTGGGACGGATGGACTCTTCACGATGATTGCAGTATACCGCAGAGTGCTAACTACTGCAAGCACTCTCTAAGAGAATGCCGTTCCCCGTGCTGCGAGCATCGAATCGAGCGCGTTCTGCACCGACCGTCGGATCTCCTCCGAGCGTTCGAGCATCCGCAGCGGATCGGGTTCGGACCCGGGATCCTCCGGCATGACCGGTGGGAGGAACCGGATGTGCCATCTCACCGGCAGCGGGATCGGATTGAGGAATATGGCGATCTCGTCGACCCGTTGCTGCGGGAAGATGAAACGGACGAGTTGAGCGAGCTTCTTCGATACCGCGACGGCCGGATGGACCTCCTCGGCGCCGAGAATCGCCACGGGGACGATCGGCGTTCCCGTTCGCTCGGCCAACTGCACGAATCCTCCGCGACCGAACCGCTGAACGTGATAGGCCTGCCAGACCGGCTTCATGAACCCCGACTCACCCTCGGGGAAGACACCGAGCAACGAGCCGTGATTCAGGAGATAGCGGGCATCCTCGTGGCTCGCATACACCGCGCCGACCTTTCGGTAGATGTGGGAGACCCATGGGAGCATGTTGAAGATCTCGGTTGCGCTCACGCGAACCCGCCGGGGTCGGGGCGCCTCATTGAGGACGGCGAGGCTGAGCATCGCCGCATCGTACGGAAGCGCCGCTCCGCCGTGGTTGGCGGCGAGCATCGCCGCCCCGTCCATCGGAAGGTTCTCGATGCCTTCGACATCGACCCTGAAGTAGTCGTAGTAGAGACCGTTGAGCACATGCCAGGCCATCTCATGGATGATCGGGTCGAGTCCGATGGGGTCGATGTCGTAGGTCGCGAGGTGCAAGTGGCGGAAGAGCGTCGGCCAGGTGTCGAATCCGAGGCGACCGGTTGCCGGCACCGCGGTGTCGTATCGGCCGCTGCCGGAATGCAGGATGCATGCGTCTTCGCCGCGAACAACCGGGAGACCGCACGAGTGTCCCTCGATGCTGCGCCAGCGACACAAACGGTCTCGATCCACGAGATCGGAGAGCCGCCCGTACAACTCGGTTCGGCGAGACCTTGCTTCGACCCGATCCTCCTGGCTGACGCCGGGGATCGGAATCATGGGCAGGCTCTCGTCCGCTCGCTCCGCCTGTCCGGCTGATTCCGCTTCGTAGACGGCGTCGACGAGCTGGGCCTTGTTCATCGATGATCGGCCGCGAATGTTCAACCGTCGCGCCCGAACGAGCAGGTCGGCTTTCGTCTGAGCGGAGAGCTCTTCTCTGGTCATCGGTCGACCTCAGGGGATACGCGCCCGTAGGCGACCATCGTCGTCTGTCGGCAGGAGAGCGCGGGCGTGAAGCCGAGCACCGACTCCATGCCGCTCGTGTCCATCACCCTGCCGTGTTTCAACAGCGACACGGTGTGCCGGGGAAGCGGTATGCCGCTTCTTGCCAGGCCGCGGAGTGATGCGTGGAATGCACGCTTGGGGAGCGGCTGGGGAACTCGCCGACCGAGTCGGAGAATCCGGGAGAGATAGAGCTGGCCACGCCCGGCGATATTGAATGTGCCGGGCACGGGGTGATCGGTCACATGATGGAAGACATCGAGGGCATCCTGTTCCGAGATGAGTTGAAGGCGGGGATCGAATCCCAGCAGCGTCGGCACTCCCGGGAGCGTCAGAAATGCGCTGAGTGGGTTTCCGATCGAGGGACCGAAGATCGGAGCGAGACGCAGGATCGTGTAGTCAACGTGATCGTGTCGTTCGGCCATCTCGTGAACGAACGACTCCATCTGTTCCAGGTCACGCTGGTACCTGCCACTCGATCTGACGGGCTTCGTGTCGACACCGACGACCGACGGTGACCTCGGCCCCGACCCGTAGTACGCACCATCGGACTTGACGATGACGTGACGGACGGTGGTACATCGTCCAATGGCGCCGAAGAGCGCCTGGGCGCCCACGGTGGATTCCTCGTGAGCCCTGGTGGAGCCCAGCAATGCCGATCGGTCGACCGTCTGGAGATGGATGACCGTGTGTGGCTTCTTGTCCAGGAGGAATCGAGCGAACGACAGGTGATCGAGGTTGAGCCGTTCGAACCTGGATGAGAACGTTTCGACGGGATCGAGATCGTCGACCGCGAGCACTTCCGTCTCCGGTGCCCGTTCGAGGACCTGGATGAGGCGGCCACCGATCCGGGTGGCCGCACCCGTAACGAGGATGCGCCGCATCCCCAAAGGGTAGAACGCACGCGAACCGTCCGGCGAGTCGGCTGAATCCCCGTCCGTCTACAGAAAGCGGGGGGACGGTTCTTCGTCTCCACCACGCCAGTGGGGGGAGACGCGATCGAGCTGTTGAGCGATTGCAGAGGGGGCGTCCTGTGGGATCCGAAACCACAGCCGGTCTCCATCCGATCGTTTCTGTCTCCGCGAGGCCCCCTCTGCCCTCCGGGCATCTCCCCCACCTCGGCGGTGGGGGAGAATGTGGAACGGTCCGGTGCCGCAGGGAAACCGTGGATCCAGGCTCGGCGGTCGGGGAGAAAGGGAACGGGTCCGGTGGTTGGGGGGAACCGTGGCCGCCGCCGTACACCTACCCTACGGTGGCCATCAGAAACGGAACCATGCCGGGAGACGGAAGTTTGATCATCGTGATGCAAGCGGGAGCAACCCGCGAAGACGTCGACGGCGTGCTCAGCCGACTCGCTGAAGTGAATGCCGAAGCGCATGTGTCGGAGGGGAGTCACCAGACGATCATCGGGATCGTCGGAGACCGAACGCTCGTTCAGCAGCTCCCGTGGGAGGCGCTCCCCGGTGTCGAGCGGGCCGTTCCCGTTCTGAAGCCGTTCAAATTCGTGAGCCGCGAGTTCCAGCCCGAAGACTCGATCGTTGAGGTCGGGTCGGCGAAGATCGGTGGAGGTCGGTTCGCTCCGATCGCCGGACCCTGCGCCGTGGAGTCGAAGGAGCAGCTCTTCGCTTCTGCGGAAGCCGTGGCGAAAGCCGGAGCGACGATTCTGCGCGGCGATGCGTTCAAACCGAGGACGTCGCCGTATGCGTTCCAGGGTCTCGGCGAGGCCGGACTCGAATTGCTTGCCGAGGCACGCGAGGAGTTCGGTCTTCCGTTCGTCGTGGAGGTTCTCGATCCGCGCGATGTCGATCTCGTGTCCTCGTACGCCGATCTGATCCGGGTCGGGACGAGGAACATGGCGAATTTCTCCCTCCTCTCCGAACTGGGACGCCAGTCGAAGCCGGTGATGCTCAAGCGAGGATTCACCGCGACGATCGAGGAGTGGCTCAACGCCGCCGAGTACATCTACAAAGAGGGCAACCACGATGTGGTGCTCTGCGAGCGCGGCATCCGCACCTTCGAGAACGCCACCCGGAACACGCTCGATATCTCAGCCGTGCCGATCGTCAAGGGACTCTCCCATCTCCCGATCATCGTTGATCCCTCCCACTCGGGCGGTCACAAAGAGCTCGTCGCCCCGTTGACCCGTGTTGCCGTTGCCGCCGGGGCCGACGGATTCATGGTGGATGTTCACCCCACGCCGGAGACGGCGCTCGTCGACGGGCCGCAGGCGATTCTTCCCGCCGAGTTCACCGATCTCATGGATGAGGTTCGGGCGCTCGCCGCCGCGATGCATCTCGAGATTTGAAGACCGTGGCACGGGCGCTGATCTCCGGAACCGGCCTCATCGGGACGTCGATGGCACTTGACCTGAAGCGCCTGGGATGGGAAACCCTCGGCTGGGACCCCGATCCGGAAGCGCTTGCCGGGGCGGTTCGCGGCGGAGCCGTGTCCGCTGTTGAAACGCCGAACGCGGTGGTGCTGACACCGGAGGATCTGGTCGTGCTTGCCGGGCCACCTTCGGCCGTTCGCGAGACGCTCCCCGATCTCGTCACGCCTGCCCTTGTCATGGACGTGGCTTCCGTGAAGGCGCCGATTGTTACGCTCGCCCGGACCGAACGGTTCGTCGGGACGCACCCGATGGCCGGACGTGAGATCACCGGCCCGGACGCCGCGCGAACGGGGCTGTTCCGAGGTGCCACATGGGTCGTGGTGTCCGACGGGGCGAACGAACCCGATCTCGCGCTCGTCGAGTCGATCGTCGACGATCTCGGCGCAAGACCGGTCCGCATGGGGGCCGAAGAACACGATGCTGCGGTGGCTCGAATCAGCCACCTCCCGCAGATCGTTGCTGCAGCGCTCCTGGACGGTGCTGGAGAGATCGACGGCGCCATGGATCTCGCAGCCGGAAGTTTCCGCGACCTCACGCGCGTCGCATCCTCGGATCCGTCGATCTGGATGGACATCCTGACGACGAATCGTGATGAGGTCGTCGCGGCCGTGGAACGACTTCGCGAACGGCTTGAGGCTCTCACGATCTCCGATGATGATCTTGCTCAAACCCTGACGGAGGCCCGCCGCCTGAGAGCGCGCCTCACACCCGGCCTTGCAATTGTTCGTGTAGCCCTCGAGGACCGGCCTGGAGAGATCGCCACGGTCGGCCGGGCCCTCGCGGAAACGGGTATCGATGTGCGCGATCTCCAGCTACGTCACGCACCGTACGGCGGCGGCGGCATCCTCACGGTGTCGGTGCGTCTCGGGGACGAAGAGGCGCTCCGGGATGCGCTCGAGGCGGCGGGGCTCAGCGCGACCGTTGCAACATTCGGATCAGACTGAGCGCACCCACGGCGATCCCATGCTCGATGGCAGCTTCATCGAGATCGAACGTCGGCGAGTGGAGGTCGACAGGGCGATCATCGGTCCCGACGCCGAGCCGGATCAGCGCCCCCGGTGCATGCTGGAGGAACCACGAGAAGTCTTCCGAACCCATCGACTGAGGCGTGGGAACGATCGCATCCGGTCCGAGCAGGGACGTACCGGCTTCGCCAACGATCTCAATCACGGAGGGGTCGTTGTCGACGGGAGGAGATCCGCGCCGGTAGTCGAGATCCATTCCTGCCCCGTATCGGCCGACGATCGACGCGATCTCGCGTTCGACGATTCCGGGGAGGGAGCGCCAGACATCCGTGTCGCGCACACGGGCTGTTCCCGCCATTTCGAGCTCCGTCGGGATGGCGTTCGCCGCGCTTCCTCCGCAGACGTGCCCGAACACGATGGCGAGGTGGCGACCCGTTTCGAAGGACGATCGAACGCGATCCGGCAGGTCGGTCACGATCGAGGCGGCGACCCGGACAAGGTCGACCGACCGCTCCGGCCGCGATGTGTGGCCTCCGGGTCCGGTGATACGCAGAGCGATCCGGTCGGCGGCGCTCGTAATCGGACCGGCCTTGAGCCCTATCGATCCGGCCCGGATGGTCGGGTCCACATGAAACGCGATGAAGGCCGACAGGTCTCGGTGGAATCCCTCCTCGACGAGTTGCGCCGCCCCCGAGGGATGTGACTCTTCTGCCGGTTGGAAGATGATCCGAACGGTGCCGGGGAGATCGTCGAGCATGTTGAGCGCTCTTGCGATACCGATGGCGATCGCGGTGTGCGCGTCGTGGCCGCATGCGTGCATGACCCCGTCGACGAGCGATCGGTACGGGGCGCCCGTCTGCTCGGTGATCGGAAGGGCGTCGATATCGGCGCGAAAACCGACGAGAGGTGACCCGGTTCCGACCTCGACGCTCAGACCGACTCCGTCGGCTCGCACGTTCGGTTCGAGACCTGCCTGGTCGAGCGCTTCGGCGATGCGATACGTCGTTCGACGCTCACTCCATGAGATCTCCGGATGTCGGTGCAGATCGCGGCGCGTGCGCACGGCGTCATCGGATACGGATCGTGCAGCAACAGCAACGGCATCGACGAATCGGGTCATAGCGAAGGAGTGTACGGGTTTGGCTCGCGCTCATCATTCTCTACGCTACGGACAGGAGGAGCCATGACGACCGAACCGAGCTTTACCGTCGGGATCGAGGAGGAGTACTTCATCGTCGACCGCGAGACCAGGGATCTCGTGCGAGACATGCCGGACGGCCTGATCGAATCGTGCGAGGAAATCACCGAGGGCATGGTCAGCCCCGAGTTCATGCGATCGCAGATCGAGGTGGGTACGCCGGTCAGCGGATCGATCAAAGAGGCTCGCGCCCATCTCGCCCGGTTGCGTCTGGATGTGAACCACGTCGTATCCGAGTACGGGCTTGCGATCATCTCGGCATCGACCCACCCATTCGCAGCCTGGGACGAACAGCGATACACAGACAAGACGCGGTACCACACCCTCGCGGAGGCTCTCCAGGGAGTCGTGCGGCGATTGCTCGTGTGCGGGATGCACGTCCACGTCGGGATCGAAGACGAGGACCTCCGGATCGACTTGATGAACCAGGTGCTGTACTTCCTGCCGCATCTTCTTGCACTGTCCACGTCGTCGCCGTTCTGGCACGGAGACGATACGGGACTCAACTCGTATCGGACCGCCGTCTTCCGTTCGCTTCCTCGCACCGGTCTGCCGGACGAGTTCCTCGACTGGAGCGACTACAAGCGGCATGCGCGGATCCTCGTCGATTCCGGCGTCATTGAGGACGAGACGAAGCTGTGGTGGTATATCCGGCCGTCGCACCGATATCCGACACTGGAGATGCGCTCGACCGATATCGCCACCCACCTCGACGACGGGATCACTCTGGCGGCGCTGTACCAGGCGCTGTTGTCGATGCTGTATCGGTTACGGCAGAAGAACCAGCGATGGCGGATGTACTCGCGCATGCTGTTGAAGGAGAACATCTGGCGGGCGCAGCGATACGGCGCGTCCGAGTCGCTGATCGACTTCGGTGTCGGTCGGCTCAAACCGGTACCGGAGCTATTCGAAGAGATTCGGGAGCTCATTGCTGAAGATGCAGAGCGTCTCGACACCGTCGAGGAGATCGACAACGTGGAGGGGATCCTGAGCCGGGGTACGAGCGCCGATCGCCAGCGTGCCCTGTTCCAGGATGCGATCGCTTCGGGTGCGGATGAACGGGAGGCCCTGCGCGCGGTGGTCGACTTCCTGATCGAAGAAACCGTCCGGGACCTATGAATACGATTCGGGTCGCGGGTGCGCAGATCGACCTCACCGTCGGCGATCTCAGCGGCAACGAGGCTCGCATTCTCTCTGCGATGGAGTGGGCGGAGCGTGTCGAGGCAGAGGTGCTTGTGCTGCCGGAGCTCGCGACCGTCGGCTACCCACCCGAAGATCTGGTTCTTCGGGAAGGCTTCGTTGCTGAGAATCTCAGAGTTGTCGAGCGGCTGGCCGAGGCATCGGGGGACTGTGCCGTCGTGGTCGGCTTCGTCGACCTTCTCGAGCGCGGTGTGTTCGACGATGACTCCGTTGAGCGACGTGTTGCGAACGCAGCCGCGGTTCTCGCCGGTGGTCGACTCGTCGGCGTCTACCACAAGGAACTGTTGCCGAACTACGGGGTGTTCGACGAGGCCCGGTACTTTGCCGAGAGCCGGGATGACGTGCGCCTGTGGAGGATCGGCGGAGCCGTGGCGGGGATCTCCATCTGCGAGGACATCTGGTCCCCGAAAGGGCCTCCGGCCGAACAGGCTGCGGCAGGCGCCGGCCTGCTTCTCAACCTGAACGGCTCGCCGTTCCATGTGGGGAAGGGAACCGAGCGGGCAACGCTGTTGCGTGATGAGGCGGTCCGCGATCGGGCGGCCGTCGTCTACGTCAATTGTGTCGGAGGACAGGACGAACTCGTCTTCGACGGCGACTCGATGGTGTTCGATGCCGACGGCCGACTCCTTCACCGGGCAGCGCAGTTCGAGGAGGAACTGTTCGTCGTCGACGTCCCCCTCCCCGATGGGGAAGGTTCCCCGGCGGACGCGATCCCCGTGGCCGATCGACGCCCGATCACCGGCCCGACCCCGGAGGCCGTACCGGCGTCGCGGGTGGAGGGTGAGGCGGAGATCTACTCGGCTCTCGTCACCGGTCTGCGGGACTACGTGCAGAAGAATGGATTCTCCGAGGTGGTCATCTCCTTGTCGGGAGGGATCGACTCGGCCCTCGCAACAACGATCGCCGTCGATGCGCTCGGGCCGGAGGCGGTGCAGACGATCACGATGCCGACCAGATACTCGTCGGAAGGTTCGGTCGCCGATTCGGCCGAACTGGCTGAGAACCTCGGCTGCCGGTTCGACATTGTGCCGATCGAGCCGACCTTCGTGTCCTTCCTCGAGACGCTCTCTCCCCTCTTCGGGGACACGGCGCCGAACGTCGCTGAGGAGAACCTCCAGGCACGCATCCGCGGCACGATCGTCATGGCCGTATCGAACAAGTTCGGCGGCATGGTCGTCGCTGCCGGGAACAAGTCGGAGATGGCCGTCGGATACGCCACGCTCTACGGGGACATGGCCGGCGGGTACGCCGTCCTCAAGGACGTCTACAAGACGCTCGTGTACCGCCTCGCCATCTGGCGCAACCGGAATGGGGAGGTCATCCCCCGGGCGATCATCGACAAGGCGCCGTCGGCCGAACTGCGACCGGATCAGGTCGATACCGATTCGTTGCCGCCGTATGAGATCCTGGATGCCGTGCTCGAGCAGTACATCGAGCAGGACCGGACGGTCGATGAGATCGCTGCTTCCGGATTCGACCGCGATCTCGTGTGCCGCATCGCCCGGATGGTCGATCGTAACGAGTACAAGCGCCGCCAGGCTCCCCCCGGGGTGAAGATCACCAGGAAGGGGTTCGGTAGGGACCGACGTCTCCCGATCACGAACCGGTACTTGAGCCGGTAGCGTCGGCAGCGGCCCGTCACGACCCGTCTTCCAAGTGCTCTACTCTTGGCACATGGCAGTGGTTGGTTCTGTGCTTATCGACGGGGAACCGTTCGCACCGGAAGACGCCTCGATCTCGGTGTTCGATATCGGCTTCCAGCGGGGATACGGATGTTTCGAAGCGATGCGCTCGTACGAGGGTTCGATCTTCCGACTCGACGCGCATCTCGAGCGACTCGCACGAAGCGCCGCGAAGCTGCACATGCCGGAGCCGGATCGTGAGGCGATCGGCACGTGGTGTCGATCGGCCGCCGCGACGGCGGGAGATGGCGTCGTACGCGCGTTCATCTCGGGGGGTACCGACGCGAAGGCGCCCGGCACGAACTCGCGCATCGTTGTGTTCGCCGAATCCGTGCCGCCCATGCCGGATGCCCTCGCCCTTCAGACCGGCGTGGCCCCATGGCACACCGACGGCGAGTGGTTCGAACTCACCGGGGCAAAGGGGCTCTCGTACGGATTCAACCTCGTTGCGTCGCTGGTCGCCGTTCAAGCCGGATTCGACGATGCGCTCCTGATCGGTCGGCGCGGACATGTGCTCGAAGGGCCGACGTTCTCCATCGGGTGGATCTCCAACGGTGTCTTCCATACACCCGCCATCGAAATCGGAATCCTCGAATCGATCACGCGGCGTGCCGTCATCGACGCCGCCGGAGGTATCGGCATGACGGTGCGGGAAGGGATCTACAACGTCGAAGCCGTCATGGACGCAGAAGAGGTCGTGGCCATGTCGACGGTGAGGGAGGTCCTTCCGGTCGCCAAGATCGATCTGCAGACTTACCAGCCGGGCCCGGCGACGAGCAGGCTCAAACAGGCATTCACGGGCCTCGTCGAACGGGAGTTGGGCCGGTGAATCTCGCCGCAGCCGTCGACGACCTCTACCGATCGGTGGTGTTCGATCCCGATCGATGGGGAGAGGACGACCTCGGCGAATGGATGGCAAATCTCGCGGTCGACGGGGGTTCGCTCGACCGCGATTCCGCCCGGTCCATTCGGAGGGCCGTACGAATCGCCGTCAAGCTGCAGCGGTTCTGGTCGTCCCCCGAGGCCGACCGCTTCCGGGGAGAGGCGTCGTGGGAGTCTCGCGTCGACCTGGCGATCGGCATTCCGGCGTGGCGGCCGGCGCTCGAACTCGCCGAGCATGAACTCGCCGTGAATCCGTCGGAGGAGAGTTTCGAGGACGTTCGACGACGGTTCCGGATCGTCAACGGCACCGGGTGGATGGAGGATGTCGAGTACGAGGACTGGATTGCCCCGGGTAGCGACGGTTCGGGCGGATAGAATCGGAATCCATGAACGCGCGACTCGTCCCGATCATCGCAGCGGTGCTGCTTGCGACTTCGTGTTCCTCGTCGAGCGAAACGACGACAACGGCCACGACGGCTCCGCTGAACTCGTCCACGACCACGCAGGCCGCCACGTCGTCGACGACCACGACGAGCACGACGCTTGCCCCGTCGACCCTGATCCCTTCGTTCCCGGAGTACCGGATCGTGCAGCGCATCGTCGCGCCGGATACCGGGGACATCGTCGTTCTGCTGCTCGACCCCCAGTCCTACACGAGCCTGTCAGATCTCGATCTCTACGACGTAATCGCCGATGCGGCGGATCGTTTCCCCCCGATCTTCGAAGCCTATCTGGTCGACTCGCAAGCAGCCGCCGACGCGGTTCTCTTGGAGGACCCGGACGCCGAACAGCTCCGGGAACTCGACGCCCACTACCTGGCCCGGCTCGAGGAGGGCTTCCGCATCGTGTACGTTGGCCCGTTCGAAGATTCCGAGGATGCAGTCCTCGGCTCGTAGCCCGGTCGAGCGAACGACGTTTCAGTCGACTCCGGGGTGTACGGAACAGGTGAGGGCATGGACGGTTCTTCGTCTCCACCACGCCAGTGGGGGAGACGCGATCGAGCTGTTGCTCGATCGCAGAGGGGGCCTCCCGAGGGACCCATAGCTGCATCCGTTCTCCGTATGGCCTTTGCTGCCTCCGAGGTGCTCCCTCTGCCCTCCGGGCATCTCCCCCACCTCGGTCGGTGGGGGAGAATGAAGAAGGTGCCATTCACACCCTTGCCTTCTTCGTGAAGATGGCTAGAGCAGGAGCGTTGCCGTCGCCAGGAAGACGCCGAAGCCAACGGCATCGGTGACCATCGTGAGGAAGATGTTCGATGCCATGGCCGGATCGAATCCGAAACGGCGGAGCAGCAGCGGGATCGAGGATCCGGCAAGGGCGGCCATCAAGAATCCGATCATCATCGAGACGAAGATAATGATCGCCATTTGAGCCGATGTGACTCCGGAGCTTTCGCCGGGAAAGAGGACCACAGCGGTTGCTGCCACGAGAGCGCCGAGAACCGCGATGACGACGCCGCGTGACAGACCGATCGCGAGTTCCCGCCTCACTGCTCGCCATTCGCGTCCCGGTGGGAGGTCACCCACGGCGATCGACCTGATCGTGACGGCAACGGCTTGAGCGCCGCTGTTCCCCGAGAGACCGGCTACGAGTGGCATGAACGCGGCGAGAACGGCGAAGTTCGACAGAGTCCCCTGGAACAGGGAGATCACGAACACGGTCACGAACCCGGCGGCGAGGTTGAAGATGTTCCACGGGAGTCTCATGCGCACGGAGTGACCCACCGGAGTGAACACCGTCTCGGCCTCGCCGGCGCCGAACATGACGGCGAGATCCTCACCGGCTTCCGCCTGGATCGCTTCGATCGCTTCCCCCCACTTGACGATGCCGACGAGTCGATGCTGCTCGTCCACGACGGGGATCGCGACGAGGTGGAAGCGGTGGATCAGCTCGGAGACGATCTCGCGGTCCATGTCGGTCGTGACCGACACGGGATCCGCGACCATCACCGAATCGAGCCCGCGGCCGGGGCGGGCGAACACGAGTTCGCGGAACGAGACAACGCCCTTCAGATGCCCGCCGTTGTCGACTACGTAGACGTAGGACAGGTTCGAACCGAGTTCATCGTGGAGCCTGCGCAGCGCTTCGATCGCTTCACCGGTCGTCATCCCCTCCGGGAGCGCGGCGAAGTCCGTTGTCATCATGCCGCCTGCGGTATCGGCGGCATAGAGGAGCAGGCTGTGGATCTCTTCTGCGGTCTCCGGATCGAGGGCGGAAAGGACTGCTGTTCGCTCGTCCGCCTCGAGGGCTCCGATCACGTCGGCGGCCTGGTCCGCATCCATCATCGCGATCAGCGAGGCCGCGGTTGAGGGGCGGATCGATTCGAGCACGTCGGCCGCGGCCTCCGGGCGCATCTCGTCGAGAACCTCTCCGGCATCGTCGGGATCGAGCTCCTTGAGCAGGTCGGCTGCGCCTTCTTCTGGCAACGCCTCGAGGATGTCCGCGGCGTTCTCCGGATTGGCCTCGGCGAACTCTCCCCACTCCTCCTGGTGCGTGTCGAGGTAGGCCTCGACCTCATCGGGACGGCGACGAGCGAGGTCACGGAGCGTCTCAGTGACGGAGCGAACGTGCGGGAGTTTGAACCGCATGACGAAAGCAGCCTATCGCCTCGGGGGCCGGGGTGGACGTACCCCAGAATAGGGCAGACCCCCACGGGGGGAGAGGGGGTCTGCGCGGCCGATCCTGTGAATCGGCGAGGACCCCATGATAGCAGACGATCGGTGGCGTCAACCGGAGACTTCGATCAACGGATCGAGATGAGCGGCCCCGTTCCCGGCGGCTCGACCACGCCGATCACGGCAGCCAGATCCCCGCCGGCAACGACGGCGGCGACAAATGGGTCGAGGAGATCCTCCGGGACGGCGAGCAGCAGACCACCGCTCGTCTGGGCGTCGACGAGAATCGTCTGCATCACAGACGGGGTGTCTCCGAAGTCGACGACCGGCCTGACCGCCTTGTAGTTGCGTTTCGTTCCACCCGGGACCTGACCGGCGGCTGCGATGTCGACGGCGCCGTCGAGGATCGGAACAGAATCCAGGTCGATGACGGCCGAGACGCCGCTTGCTTCCAGCATTTCTCCGAGATGACCGAGGAGTCCGAATCCCGTCACATCGGTGCCGGCCACAAGGCCGGCTGCGACGGCGGCGCTGGAGGCGGAGGCGTTGAGGCGCCGCATCGAGGCGACGGCCGCTTCCCCGGCGGATGCGGGTGCCGTGCCTTCCTTGACGGCGGTCGAGATCACGCCGGTCCCGAGCGCTTTCGTGAGAACGAGACGATCGCCGATCCGGGCGCCGCCGTTCGTGATCATCCGATCGGGATGCACCGTTCCGGTGATGGCAAATCCGAACTTGGGGTCGCTGTCGTCGATCGAGTGCCCGCCGACGAGTGTGCACGACGCCTCTGTGAGGACCTCGACGGCGCCGTCGATCACATCGGCTGCGGTGCTCCAAGGCAGCACGTCCCGGGGCCACGAGAGAAGCTGAAGAGCGGTGAGCGGTATCCCACCCATCGCGTACACATCGGAGAGGGCGTTGGCGGCAGCGATACGGCCCCAATCCTGCGGATCGTCGACGATCGGTGTGAAGAAGTCGACGGTCTGGACGAGCGCGAGATCGTCGGAGATCCGGTAGATGGCGGCGTCGTCTGAACCGGCGATCCCGATGAGGAGATCCGGGTGCTGTGTGATTTCCGTTCCGTGCAAACGGCGCAGAACCTGCGCCAACTCGTCAGATCCGAGCTTGCACGCTCAACCGGAACCGTGCGCGTATGCCGTGAGGCGTATGAAATCCATCGGGACGAAACAGTAGCCCCGGTCGCGACCCTTTCCGCCCCAGTGCCCTGCGAACCCAGGGCTCGCAGGTGCGAATAGGTGCTTCTCCGGCTCGCGGTTCAACCGGCGGGCACATCCGTCACCGCTGGAGGTAATCCGACACGAGATCGCGGACAGCATCCGGTCGTTCGAGGACGACGTTGTGACCTGCATCAGGGATCGCCACATGTCTCCCGTCGGGCGCCCACGCCGCCATTTCGGATGCGAGACGATCGTACGTGCCGTCGGACCGCCCCGAGACGGTCAGGAGGGGCATGGGGAGGCCCCCGATCCGATCCCCAACGTACGGCTGCGATCCCTGGCCAAGGCCGCGAAGGGCCACGGCGAGACCTTCTGCGGTGTTCTCCTCACGAACGGCTCGATCCCTCATCCGAGTCGCCTGGTCGAGATGTGCGGTCCCGGCGATCGGGCCGTCGAGCCATTCATCGAGGAAACCGGCCAGGCCGATGCTCTCGATCCGGTCGGCCAGCGCCGCGTCCCGGCGCCGGCGCGACGCCCGGGACGCTTGATCCCGGATTCCGGGAGAGGCGGATATGAGGATGAGTCGGTCCACGAGATGCGGATGCTCGAGCGCAGTGAGGAGAGCCATACGGCCGCCCTGGGAGTATCCGAGGAGGGCGACGGGAGACTCGGATCGTTTCAGGTAGTCGCCCAGCGCGGCCACGGTGGTCGGGATGTCGACCGGTGCGAGCGTCGTTCCGCCGTGTCCGGGCAGGTCGGGAGCCTCGATGCGCAACGTCGAACCGGCCAGCGGAGCGAACTGGGCACCCGTCAGCGTGAAGCCGTGAAGGGCCACGACCGGCTTTCCGGCTCCGAAGACGTGGACCGAGAGGTCGCCGTCGTGCAGATCAGGCCTGTTCTTCGATCGGAACTTCAACGGTCATGGCACGGTAGGCGGCGAAACCGAGACCGAAGGTGATCGTGAGGATGATGAGTCCGAGGAGGAATTTCTTCATGAGCAGATCGTACCGTACGGGATGCCTTGATGGTCCGGCTTCGGAGAAATATCGCTTGGAGTGCGAAGCCGTGTCTCTGTACGCTGCCCCCATGCAATCACCCCAGGCCGAATCCCGGCGGCGCTACGGAACGCTTGCGTGGTCGGTGCTCGCATTCAACGTCCTCGTTGTGCTCGGCGGTGCGATCGTACGCGCCACCGACTCCGGCGACGGGTGCGGGGCTTCCTGGCCGAACTGCACCGGCCGAATCTTTCCGACCAATCCGACGCTTCAGACCGTGATCGAGTTCAGCCACCGGATCACCAGCCTCCTGGCGATCATCGGGGTCCTCGTTCTGTTCGTGTACGCCGTTCGGTTGTACGACAAGGGCGACCGGGTCCGACGAGCCGCCGGTATCTCGTTGATCCTCCTCCTGGTCGAGTCTCTCCTGGGGGCGTCACTGGTTATCTTCGGATGGGTCGCCCAGGACGCGTCGATCGGGCGGATGATCATGGTGCCGATCCATCTGACCAATACGAGCTTCCTTCTCGCTGCGTTGACATTGACCGCCTGGTGGTCTTCCGGGAATCCGGGACCGGCCCCGGAGACGGACCGCAAGACCGTGTGGAGCCTCTCCGCCGGTGCCCTCGGGCTCCTCGTCGTTGGAGCGCTCGGTGCGATCAACGCCCTCGGCGACTCGCTGTATCCGGTGACGAGCTTTCTCTCCGGCGTCGAGCAGGAACTGTCCGGCGACGCTCCCTGGCTGATCAAGGTCCGAGTGGTCCACCCGATCGTCGCAATCGCCGTTGGATTCGGGGTCGCATACTTCGTGATGCGGGTTGCGGCCACGGCGGGGACGAGGACGAAGCGGATCGGCGTGGTCGTGGGGATCCTCATCGGAGTGCAGTTCCTCGTCGGTATCGTGAACGTGTTACTTGCGGTGCCGCTGGAGACGCAGGTCGCTCACCTCGCAGTCGCGGACGCCATCTGGATCGCCTACGTCATGTTCTCCGCGTCGCGTCTCGGAGAGATGGCGTCCTCCGAGAGACCGCCAGAGATCGCGGCATGACCGACGGCGTTCGGATCACGGATCCGCGGGCTCCGGGATGGGGGGCGACCCTCGCCGCGTACGTCCAGTTGACGAAACCGCGAATCATCGAACTGCTTCTCACGACCACGCTCCCGGCGATGGTCCTAGCGGCCGGCGCATGGCCCGGATGGTGGTTGGCTGTGGCAACGCTGATCGGTGGAACGCTGTCGGCCGCGGGAGCCAACGTCATCAACCAGGTGTTGGATGCCGACATCGACCGTGTCATGCGTCGAACCCGGGGACGCCCGATTCCGACCGATCGGATCGGAACGACGGCGGCGGTCGCCCACGGCGTCGTGCTGGGTGTCGCCGGTTTCGTCTGGCTGCTGGTCACGACGAATCTGCTTGCCGCCGTGCTTTCGACGATCGGGTTGCTCTTCTACGTCTTCGTCTACACGATGGCGCTCAAGAGGTCGACGACGCAGAACATCGTGATCGGCGGCGCTGCGGGGGCCGTGCCCCCGCTCGTCGGGTGGGCGGCCGTCACCGGATCGCTCGCCGTACCGGCCTGGATCCTGTTCGCGATCGTGTTCTTCTGGACGCCATCGCATTTCTGGGCGCTCGCGATGCGTTACGACGAGGATTACCGGGCGGCCGGGGTGCCGATGCTCCCGGGCGTGATCGGTGAGCGGGCAACGACGGGGTACGTCGTGTGGTACAGCCTGGTAACGGTGGGAGTCTCCCTCCTCCTCGTACCGTGGCTCGGTTGGATCTACCTGGCCGCCGTCATCGCGTTCGGAGGGTGGCTGGTGTTCGGGGCGGTGAAGCTCCGGTTCTCACCAGAACTGGCCATGCGCTACTTCACGGCGACGAACGGGTACCTGGCGGGCGTGTTCCTCGCCGTGGCGGTCGATGTGCTGGCGCTCGGAGGATCGGGTTTCGGGTTCCGGGGACTCGGTGTCGCAGCCCTGGGCGTCGGATCCGGTCTTGCGATCATCGGGATGCTCGCGATCGTTGCGCTCGACGTGAGAACGCGTCCGGTGCGCCGTCTCGTCGGGCCGGTCCGCGACCTCATTGAGGTGCTCCTGCCGCTCGCGGGCGCGATCGCCCTCGTGATCTCGACGTGGATGGCGCTCGCATGACCGACACCGCACCGATTCGTCCGGACGAACGATTCGACGAGGAACGAGTCTCAGCGTATCTCCATGAGCATCTCGGGGAACTCATCGGCCCCGGTCCCATCGAGTTCGAGCAGTTCCCGGGAGGCGCGGCGAACCTCACGTATGTTGCCCGATCGGGAGAAGGCGAATTCGTGCTGCGGCGTGCACCGCTCGGTCCGGTCGCCAAACACGGGCACGACATGCATCGTGAATACCGGGTGCTGTCTCGCTTGTGGAAGGGATATCCACCGGCGCCGCGCGCCTACCTCTACTGCGACGATCCGACGGTGATGGGCAAGCCGTTCTTCATCATGGAACGACGAACCGGATTCGTCATCCGGTCGACGTGGCCGGGCGAGTTTCGCAACGACTCCGATCTTCAGCGGAGGGTCGCTGAGAGCGTTGTCGACGGTCTTTCGATGTTCCATCGCGTTGATGCCGCTGCGGTCGACCTCGAGGACCTGGGCCATCCCGAGGGGTTCGTGCAGCGGCAGGTCGACGGGTGGAGCGGTCGGTGGGAAGCCGCGAGGACACGCGAGGTCCCGGAGATGGATCGGGCCGCGGAGCTCCTCGGTGCGGCCGTTCCCGATCCGCAGACGACGACGCTGCTCCACAACGACTACAAACTCGACAACGCCATGGTCGATGCTTCCGGTTCCCTGGTTGCCGTCTTCGACTGGGACATGGCGACCCGCGGAGATCCGCTCGCCGACCTGGGCACCCTGCTCGGATACTGGGCCGATCCGGATGCGCCCGCCTATTCGATCCTCGCCGGACATGCCGTTCCGCTGACGCCGGTGATGACCAAGAGGGAGGTCGTGGATCGTTACGCGGCATCCACAGGGTTCGACGTGAGCCGCCTGGCGTATTACGAGGGACTCGCCTTCTTCCGCATCGCCGTCATCCTCGAGCAGATCTATGCGCGGTACGCGGCCGGACAGACGAAGGATGCGCGGTTCGCCGCATTCGAACCGGCGGCTCCGATCCTGGCACGGTCGGCGCTGGCCGCGCTCGAACGCTGACCCGGGCCGCGGCTTTACGAGTGACCGGGAACCCGGTACGCTTCCGTCCGTGACCGCACGCTATCGATTTACGTATGCACTCACCGGGCCTTGTGCCCGGGTCGACGTGATACGGCGGTAGCGGCACCACACACCAACACACCCCCACGATGACCCGGAGCCGAGGCTCCGGGTCTTGTGGTACCCGGAGCCTCCTGAAGGAGGAACCATGTCGGAAAAGCCAGTTCTCAAGAGCCATCGCCGACCAGGCATCGAGACGACGGTCGTCACCGCGCGTGCCGTCAAGTTCGGTGACGGCTCCTATCCGGTGATCGCAGGTCCGGTCGCGGTGGAGAACCAGGAGCAGATCCTTTCCGCGGCGAAGGTGGTTGCCGATGCCGGTGGTTCCGTGCTGCGCGCCGGAACCTTCATCGCCGGTTCATCGCCATACGGGTACCGGGGGCTCGGCACCGATGCTTTGTGGATGCTGCAACACGCCGGACGTGAGACTCGTCTTCCGGTCAGCACCGAGGTCCTCGAACCGGATCACGTGGAACTCGCCGCAGAGCTTGTCGACATACTCGAAATCGGCCCGGACAACATGCAGAACTTCGTGCTGCTCCGTTCCGTGGGAGCCACCGACCGGCCGGTCATCATCCACCGGGCCCCGGCAGCCACGATCGACGAATGGTTACTCGCCGCCGAGTATGTGCTCGATGCCGGCAACGAAGCCGTGATCCTCTGCGAGGGCGGCAGCCGGGGATTCGACCCCCGAACGTCCGAGACGATCGACATCACGGCGATCCCGACCGTCCAACGCTTGTCACACCTTCCCGTGATCGTCGATCCGGCTTCGGCGGCCGGCCACCCCGAACTGGTTCGTCCACTCGCGCTTGCCGCCCGCAGTGTCGGTGCCGACGGCCTCGTCGTCCCGTTCCATCCGGACCCTTCGACCGCTCTCGTCGGCAACGGGTCTCAGCTCGACCCGGCGTGCTTCGAACGACTCATGGATGCTCTCGGCATCCCGTCGCTGCGAGACGAGATCGATCGCATCGACCGGCAGGTCATCCGGCTCCTCGGCCGTAGGTTGCAGAGCTCGGTCGACATCGCACGAATCAAGGCAGAG
Source organism: Acidimicrobiia bacterium (assembly GCA_024762335.1). Classification (GTDB taxonomy): domain Bacteria; phylum Actinomycetota; class Acidimicrobiia; order Spongiisociales; family UBA5794; genus JAHEEL01. The sequence goes on from JANTHO010000029.1 coordinate 26,146, forward strand.
CGCGACCTCGAGATGCGATCACCCGACCGCGAAGCAGAGCTGATCGCTGAGATCCGGGATGACGCCGCCGCAGTGGGCATGGATCCCGACTATGCGCAGGAACTGATGGAGGTCGTGCTGAGCCACAGCCGTGCCGCCCAGCGTCGCGCTGTCGGCCGGGAAGAAGAGCCCGACGTCGAGTAGCGTCGCGGTCATGGATGAGATCAGCGTCGGCGACGATGGCGTGACACGATGCGCATGGGGCAACGGCACTCCCGACTACGCGGCGTACCATGACGACGAGTGGGGCAGACCGGTCGACGACGACCGTCGCCTGTTCGAGAAGCTGATCCTCGAGGGATTCCAGTCTGGCCTCTCATGGCTCACGATCTTGCGAAAGCGGCCGGCCTTCCGGGCGGCGTTCGATGGCTTCGACTACGAACGGGTGGCCCGATACGACGAGGGCGACGTTCAGAGGCTGCTCGGCGACGCCGGGATCGTCCGGCATCAGGGAAAGATCCGCTCGACGATCAACAACGCGCAACGTGCCATCGAAGTGGTCGACGAGTTCGGATCGCTGGGTGCGTTCATCTGGTCGTTCGAACCGGAACCCGTTCCGCCGACGGCGAACGCCTCGACACCGGAGTCGACCGCTCTGTCGAAGGAGCTGAAGAGGAGAGGGTTCTCGTTCGTCGGACCCACGACGGCGTACGCGTTCATGCAAGCGATGGGTCTCGTCAACGATCACTCTGAGGGCTGCGTCGTCCGAACGGCCGTTGAGATGGAGCGCAGTCGATTCGTCAGGCCGAGTGCGTCGAGATAGGGGATTCCGCACGCCTTGATGCCCTCGGAAGGCGTCTCTCGTTCGGTGTCCCACCACCCGCAGGTGGAAAGAGCCTTTCGGCAGTGTCCGGGTATCGCGTGCTGGGATACGGTTGGGGTGTCATCTCCTCAATAGCCGGAGTAGGTCCATGAAGTGGGTCGCCTTACTTGCAGGGGCTGTGGTGCTTTCGATGTGCAGTGGCGGGACGCCTGCGAACCCTCCCGTGACGAGCGAGTCCACAACGTCGACGACCGAGGCGAGTTCGACCAGTTCCAGCCTCGCCACAACCACGACACAGGCCGCTTTTTCGATTCCCGACCTCAGCGGCGTCTGGGACGGGGTGTTGGAAGGGCAAACCAGACCGCAACAGGGGACCGTGCTCATCTCCCAGGAGGGAAACACATTCTCTTTGCAGCTTTCTGAGGGCTTCGATTGCAGCCCGCCTGAGGCGTGTGACTTCGAAGGTGTCGCGAACTCTACTGTGGATGATCAGACCGGCACGCTTGTGCTCTCCTGGTGTGCGGGCAACAGCGGAGCCGCCGACAATGAAGGCGGGACGTACGAGTCGGAGTTCTGCCTGCAGCAGTCCATTGACCTCGCCACCGGTGAAATGATCGACGACTCATACGAAGGTCCGGGGCACTCGAAGTACGAGCACCCCGACGGCTCGATGGAGTGGGACACCTACCTGACGATCACGCGTCGCGGCTAGGCACGTTCGAGTCACTCCTTCTTCGGTGGCCGTCCCATCAGGATTTCGATTGATTCTGGAACCGACGCTCCCTCGTAGAGCACCCGTCCGACCTGTTCGGCGATCGGCATCTCGACATGCGAGCGACGTGCCAGGTCGAGGATGCCGCGTGTCGACTTGACGCCCTCGGCAACCATGTTCATCTCGGAGACGATCGTGTCGATGTCATTGCCGCGACCCAATCCGAGTCCGACGCGGTGGTTGCGGCTTTGTGTCGACATGCATGTTGCGATCAGGTCGCCCATTCCGGCCAGACCCGCGAACGTGACCGGATCGCCTCCGAGTGCGTGGCCGAGCCGCGACATTTCGACGAGCGCCCGGGTCATGAGCATGGAGACCGTGTTGAGTCCGAACCCGAGTCCTTCAGCCATGCCGGCGGCGATCGCCATCACGTTCTTGAGAGCCCCCGCGCTCTCCGCACCGATCACGTCCCGGTTGGTGTAGACGCGAAAAGACCGGTCCATGAACAGCCGTTGCAGGTCCCCGGCCGTCGCTTCGTTCGTCATCGCGACGACGGAAGCGGCCGGCTGCCCTGCCATGATCTCGCGGGCCAGGTTCGGCCCCGTGAGGACCCCGATCCTGGACCGGTCGTGCTCGGTGAGCACGTCGGCGGTCACCTCGGTCATGCGCATCAGCGTGTCCCGTTCGATGCCTTTCGACAGCGAGACGATCGGGAGGTCCGGGCGGATCAGTGGCGCAGCCTGTTCGAGAACGGATCGGAACCCGTGGGAAGGCACCCCCATGACGATCACGTCGGCTCCGTCGAGAGCACGGTCGAGCTCCGCAGTGGCGTCGAGTTCGTGCGGCAGTTCGAAGCCCGGCAGGTAGTCCGGGTTTGCGCCCTCGTTGATGGCGGAAGCCAATTCGGGGCGCCGCGCCCACAGCACGGTGTCGGCCTTCGGGGCGAGCATCGCCGCCACCGTCGTTCCCCACGATCCCGCTCCGATGACGGCAACCTGCATGTTCGCTCCTTTCACCGGTGACAGCGTACGCCATGTCTCCCCCGGCGCGGGGTCCTTGTAATTCGGTCCGAACGCGGCGACGCTTCATGTCACATATGAGCGGAGAGAGCGAGGCCCTTTGACGTCCACCAATTACGTCCTCGACACCTGTGTTCTGTTGGCCGATCCGAACGCACCGCTCCGATTCGACGAACACCGTGTGGTCCTTCCGCTGGTGGTCGTTGAGGAACTCGACCGGCAGAAGACCCGGATGGATGAGGTAGGGGCCAATGCCCGTTCGGCGATCAGGCTGCTCGAGACGCTCGGTGCGTCCGAGCCCGGTGGGCTGGCGACTCCGGCGAGCCTGCCCGGCGGCGGATCGCTGAGAATCGAACTCAACGGTGTCACGTCCAAGCGACTTCCCAGCGTCCTCGATCCCGGTACCGCGGATCATCGGATCCTCGCAACCTGCCTCAACCTCGTCGATCAGGGGACGCGCACGGTGCTCGTGACGAAGGACGCGGCGCTCCGTATCAAGGGAGCCCAGCTTGGTGTGGCGGTCGAGGACTATCGGGGCGACACGGTCCAGGTCGACGAGTCGTACAGCGGGGTCGCGAGCATCGATGTGTCGGGCGAGGTCGTGGACGAGCTGTTCGGAAACAGCAAAGTGGTTGTCGATGAGCCGGATCTCGTCAGGAACCAGTTCGTCGTTCTCCACGGGCCGGGGTCGCAATCCGGCCTTGGTCGTGTCGTGGAGGACGGCTCGAGAACGGTCGTGACGCGGGTTCCCGGGAGTCGGCATGTGTTCGGTGTCGAAACCAAGAACACCCGTCAGGCGTTTGCGTTCGACCTGCTCATGGATCCCGACATCGCAGCCGTGTCGATCATGGGGATGGCCGGTACGGGCAAGACGTATCTCGCCCTCGCTGCCGCCCTCGAGCAGGTCCTCGAACTGGGCCGTTACCGGCGCGTATCGGTCTATCGGCCGCTCGTCGCGGTGGGGAGACAGGAAGTGGGGTATCTCCCGGGCGATCTGAGCGAGAAGCTCGAACCGTGGATGGCCGCCGTGCATGACAATCTCTATGCCCTGTTCGCCGATGCCGAGGGAACGCCCCGTGATGCGGTCGACGAACTGTTCGAACGCGACGTCATCGAGATGGCTGCGGTCACCTATCTGCGCGGTCGCTCCATCACCGGGGAGCTCGTGATCGTCGACGAGGCGCAGAACCTGGAACTCCCGACATTGAAGGTCATCCTCACCCGCATGGGGGCCAATTCGAAGGTCGTGTTCTGCGGTGACCTGACCCAGGTCGACAATCCGTACGTGTCCCCGTTCGGCGGTCTGGCCGCCATGATCGAGAAGTTCAAGGGGAACTCGTTGTTCGGCCACATCACGCTCGACCGGACCGTTCGCAGCCCGCTCGCCGAGTACGCGGCGAACATCCTCTGACGAAGAAGGCACGTAGCGGATAGGGAATCGGGAGTGGTTCTTCATGCCCGCGTCGATATCTCTGCCGCCGGGGTTCACAGCGAAGGTGACGAGGTGGACGGTTCCTTGTCTCCACCACGCAGTGGGGGAGACGCGATCGAGCTGTTGCTCGATCGCAGAGGGGGCTTCCTGCTCCCTGTGGATGGAGCCCGGCTCCGTCCGCCTTTCCTGCCTCCGAGATGCCCCCTCTGCCCTGCGGGCATCTCCCCCACCTCGGCGGTGGGGGAGAATGGAAGCCGGTCCGGTCCTCAGAGAAACCGTGGATTCAGGCGCCAGTGGGGCGTCCTGAGGGATCCGTGGCTGGAGCCCCGTTCCGTCCAGCTTTCCTACTTCCGCGATGCCCCCTCTGCCCTTCGGGCATCTCCCCCACCTCGGCGGTGGGGGAGAAAGGCAACCGGTCCCGTGGCTCAGGCGTCTCTGCGGTAGCCGTTGAGCTGTTCGGCGGTCGCAGCGGGGAGTCGCACGGTCATCTCCGTCCCGTTCGCCGCGTGACATTCGCTGAGGACATCACCGGCGCT